>CAUJHQ010000042.1 GCA_963204815.1 Pseudomonadota bacterium
CGCTCGGGCTCCAGCGCGCCGGCCACGGTGAGCAGGCGCTGGTCTTCCTTGGTGTAGATGTCGTTGGTGACGACGACGAGGTCGTAGCGCTCGCGCATCGTCTTGCACAGCATCTCGACGAGGGTCGTCTTGCCGGAGCCGACGGGGCCGCCGACGCCCACGCGCAGCGGCGGCAGTTTCTTGGTGCGCGAGGGAATGTGATGCAGGCTGCTCATGGCGCCGATGATAGGCGCCGCAAGCCGCGCCTGCTCATGCGGAAATGCCGACCTGCAGGGTGGCGGCGTAGCCGTTCGTCACGTCGCCGGTGACGGTGGCCAACTGGTACGCTGCGCTGTCGTTGGAGAACACGTTGTCGCTGGCCAGCGAGATCGCGGCGAAGTTGTTGACGCTGGTGCTGTAGCCGCTGGCCGTGCCGTAGACCTGGTTGCAGGCCGCCGCCGGCAGGGCCAGCTGCGAGGTCTTCACGTCGTTGTTGCCGCTGGTGGCGCTGGACAGGCTGGGGTAGATCTCGAAATGAATGTGCGGCCATCGTCCGCTGTAGCAGCCGGGGAAGATGGTCGTGAACGTCACCTGGCCGTTGCTGTCGCTGACCTGCACGCCGCGCAGGTAGTTTTCGTCGAGTACGCTGCTCGAGTAGAGCGAGTAGTTGCCGTCGCGCGTGCAGTGCCACAGGTACACCGCATAGCCGGCCAGGCTGGCGCAGCTCGCGCTGGTGTTCACCAGCGTCAGCGTCACCGTCATCGGCACGCCGGCAGCGGTGCCGCTGGCGCCGGCCACGCTGGTGCGGATGTCGCTGCGCACGATGCCCGACAGCGTCAGCGCATTGACGATGCCGCTGCTGTTGGTGTTGGTGCCGTCGCCGGGGTAGGGCCCGGCCGTCTCGCTCGGGATGACCGAGCAGCTGCCCGACGAGGAGGAGCCGCCGGTGGATCCGCTCGAATCGCCGCCTGTCGTCGTCGTGCCGGCGTCGCTGCCGCCACCGCCGCAGGCGGCCAGCAGGCCCAGCGGCGCGCTGCCGGCCGCCGCCAGCCAGAGCAGGGCGCGTCGGCGCTCGGCCGCGCGGCGGTTCATCGTGTCGAGGTCATGGCGCAGGCCGTGGTCGTGCATGGTGTCGTTCCGTGTGGTCATGCAACGGATGTTCGCCGCGCGCTGTTTCGCGAACACTGACGCCGGGTATCGGCGCCGACACAATCGTTTCAGGCGGCCGGCAGATGCAGCGTGGCGCGCAGCCCGCCCGCCGGGCGATTCGCCAGGGTGAGGCGGCCGCCGTCGCGCTCGGCCAGGTCGCGAGCGATCGCCAGACCCAGCCCGTGCCCGGCGCGCTCGTGCGTGCCCGCCAGGCGAACCCAGGGCTCGAAGACCTGCTCCAGCCGGTCCGCCGGGATGCCCGGCCCGTCGTCGTCGACGGTGACTTCCACCATGTTGCCGCTGCGCGCCAGCCCGATGCGGGCGCGTTCGCCGTAGCGCAGCGCATTGCCCACCAGGTTGCCGACGACGCGGCGCACCGCCGCGGGGTGGGCCCGCGCCCGCATGGCACCGGCATCGCCCGCCAGCACCACGTCGTGTCCCTGTTCGGCGAGGTCGTCCGCCACGGCCTGCAGCAACGAGGCCATGTCCACCGGCGCCGAGGGTTGCGCGTCGCGTTGCTCGCGCAGTACCGCCAACGTCATGTCGATCATCTCGTCCATCTCGCGCACGTCGTTGGCAGCCGATTGCGCGGCGGCGTCCGGAAGTTGCTCGAGGCGCAGACGAAGCCGCGTCAGCGGCGTGCGCAGGTCGTGCGACAGCGCCGCCATGTGCAGGCCGCGGGCGTCGAACTGCTCCTGCAGGCGGGTCGCCATGCCGTTGAACACCTGGGCGGCCTCGCGCACCTCGCGCGTGCCGCGCGTCACGTCGAGCACCGGGGCCGCCTTGCCGCGGCCGAAGCCGCGCGACAACTCGCCGGCCGCGCGCGACAGGCGCCGCATCGGGCTGGCCAGCCAGCGTGCGCCGAGTGCGGCGCCCAAGGCGATGACGATCATGCGCAGGGCGTAGTCGGCCCACAGCGCGCCGCGAGGCAGCGCCAACGAGCCTGTCGGACCGCCCGCCCCCGGCGGTCCGCCTGCTGGAGGCCGCCCGCCGCGCTCGACCTCGTCGGCCGTGAACGGATTGCCCGGCGGCAGCGAGGGCAAGGTGGGCCACTGCGCGGCGCCCGGGTGACCACCTTGCGGAGCCGGCCCGCGCGGCCCGGCCATCGGGCCCACGGCCAGGAAGGCGACCCCGTGGCTGAGCACCAGCGTCACCCACATCAGCACGAACAGGCGCAGGAACAGCGTGTCGAATCGGCGCCAGTTCATGTGTCCACCTTCACGTCGAAGAGATAGCCCTCGCCGCGCATCGTGCGGATCAGCGGCTGGCCGCTGCGCGCCTCGCCGAGCTTGGCGCGCAGCCGCGAGACGGCGAGGTCGACGCTGCGCCCGCCCACTTCTGCGTCGCCGCTGCGCGTGAGCTCGATGAGTCGATCGCGCGCCAGCACCTTGCCGGCGTGATCCACGAAGGCCGACAGCAGCCGGAATTCCGCCGCGGACAGTGCCAGCACCGTGCCGTCGCCCTCGCGCAGTTCGCGGCGCAGGCGGTCGAAGATCCAACCTTCGAAGCGCACGTCCGCCGCCGACGCGGTCGGCAGGGCGGCCGCGGCACCCCGCCGCAGCACGGCCTTGATGCGCGCCACCAGCTCGCGCGGCTCGAAGGGCTTGGGCAGGTAATCGTCGGCGCCGAGTTCGAGGCCGAGCACGCGCGAC
>CAUJHQ010000043.1 GCA_963204815.1 Pseudomonadota bacterium
CCGGGTTACTTCAAGACCGAGCTGACCGCGCCGCTGGTGGCCGACGCGAAGTTCAGCGAGTGGGTGATCAACCACACGCCGAGCCGGCGCTGGGGCGACGTCGAAGACCTGGCGCCGGTGGCGGTGTTCCTGGCCAGCGACGCCGGGCGATTCGTCAACGGCCACGTGCTGTACGTCGACGGCGGCATGACCGCAACCTTGTAGAGTGAACGGCATGGACACCTTCACGCAAGTCATCCTCTTCACCGACACCGACGGCCGCGCGCGCTTCCGCGAGCAGGCGGTGCCGCTCACCGAAGGCAAGCCGGCGGCGCGCCTGTCGGCGCTGATGCCTAGCGGCGGCCTGCAGTTGCGCAGGAGCCCGGTGGGCTTTCGCAGCGAGTTCCACTGCACCGAGACGCCGCAGTGGGTGTTCATCCTGGGCGGGCAGATGGAGATCGGCCTGCAGGACGGCAGCTCTCGCATCTTCAAGCCGGGCGAGCACTTCTTCTCCGACGACCGCCTGCCGGCCGGCGCCGCCTTCGATGCGAAGGTGCACGGCCACTGGAGCCGCCAGGTCGGGCCCGATCCGCTCGTCACCGCCTTCGTGCGGGGGTAGTGTGGCGCCGATCAAGAACGTCCACGGCCACACGCTGGACCTGCTGGGCGAGGCCATCGTCGCCGGCCGCTACCCGCCGGGCTCGTCGATCCCGCCCGAGCCCGCGCTGTGCGAGGAGCTGGGCGTCAGCCGCACGGTGGTGCGCGAGGCGGTGAAGTCGCTCGTCGCCAAGGGGCTCATCGTCACCGGGCCGAAGGTCGGCACGCGCGTGCTGGCCTCGGAGCAGTGGAACTGGTTCGACCCCGACGTCGTCATCTGGCAGAGCAAGGCCGGCCTGTCGCGCGAGTTCCTGCGCGACCTGCAGGAACTGCGCCGCATCGTCGAGCCGGCGGCCGTGCGTCTGGCCGCCGAGCGCGCCACGCCAGCCGACCTCGACGGCATCGAGACCGCCTACGCCGGCATGAAGGACGCCATCGACAACGGCGGCGACTACGTCAGGCACGACCTGCTGTTCCACCAGGGGCTGCTGCGCGCCTGCCACAACCGCATGGTGGTGCAGATGAGCAAGGCGCTGGGCGCGCTGCTGCGCACCAGCTTCGAGATCAGCACCTCCAAGCCCGACGGCCCGGCGAAGAGCCTGCCGCTGCACCGCGCCGTGCTCGACGCCGTCATCGCCCACCAGCCGCAGAAGGCCGAGCGCGCGATCCTGGTGCTGATCGACGGCGCTGCCGACGACATCGAACTGGTGCTCGCGTCGCGCCGCAAGCTGCCCTCGCTGGCGCTGCCCGCGCCGCGCCTGAAAGCCCGAACCAAGGAAGTCACACGATGAAACTGCTGATCACCGGCGGAGCCGGCTTCGTCGGTGCGCGCCTCGCGCGCACGCTGCTGGCGCGCGGCACGCTGGCCGGGCGCCCGATCGAGCGCGTGGTGCTCGCCGACCAGGTGGCCGCGCCGGCCGACCTGGCGGCGCACCCGCTCGTTGAAGGCCGCATCTCGCCGCTGCTGGCGGCCTGCGAAGGCCTGCGCGAAGAGGCCTTCGACGGCGTCTTCCACCTCGCGTCGGCCGTGTCGGGCGAGTGCGAGGCCGACTTCGACCTCGGCCTGCGCAGCAACCTCGACAGCACGCGCGCGCTGCTGGACGCGCTGCGCGCGCGCACCGAACGCGGCCACGCGGTGACGCGGCTGGTGTTCAGCAGCTCGGTCGCCGTCTTCGGTCCCGACCCGGCGGTGCCGCTGCCGGCCGTGGTGGCCGACGACACGCTGCCGACGCCGCAGACGAGCTATGGCACGCAGAAGCTGATCTGCGAGCAGCTGATCGCCGACTACACGCGCAAGGGCTACCTCGACGGCCGCGCCGCGCGCCTGATGACGGTGACGGTGCGTCCCGGCCGCCCGAACGGCGCCGCGAGTTCCTTCTTCAGCGGCATCATCCGCGAGCCGCTGGCCGGCGAGGAGGCCATCCTGCCGGTGTCGCCCGACGTCTCGCACCCGGTGTCGAGCCCGCAGCGCACGGTGGAAGGGCTGATCGCCGTCTACGAGGCCAGCCGCGAGGCCTTCGTCGGCCGCACCGCGCTGAACCTGCCGGCGCTGAACGTCAGCGTGCAGCAGATGCTGGACGCCTTGGAGAAGGTGGCCGGCCCGGCGGTGCGTGCGCGCGTGAAGGCGCAGCGCGACGAGCGCATCGCCGGCATCGTCGCCAACTGGCCCAAGGGTGCCACCGCGGCGCGCGCGAAGGGCCTGGGCCTGCTGCCCGAGACCAGCTTCGAGGACATCATCCGCCAGTACATCGCCGACCAGGCGAGCAACCCGGCCGCATTGAAAGGGCTGAAGTGAACCAGATCGACCTGAAGGGCCGCGTGGCCGTCGTCACCGGCGGTGCGCAGGGCATCGGCCACGCCATCACCGAGCGTCTGCTGGCCAGCGGCGCACGCGCCATCCTGTGGGACATCGACCGCGCCAAGCTCGACGAGGCGCTGGCCGTGCTCGGCAAGCTGGGGCCGGTGAGCGGCGAGGTGGTCGAGCTGACCGACGACGCGGCGGTGGCCGCGGCGACGAAGAAGGCCGGCGCCATCGACATCCTCGTCAACAACGCCGGCATCACCGGCGGCAACGCCACCACCTGGGAGCTCGACCCCGTGGTGTGGCGGCGCGTGATCGAGGTCAACCTGATCGCACCGTATCTCACCTGCCGCCACGTGGCGCCGGTGCTGATGGCGCGCGGCTGGGGCCGCATCGTCAACATCGCGTCGGTCGCCGGCAAGGAAGGCAACCCGAACGCCAGCCACTACAGCGCCAGCAAGGCCGGCCTGATCGCGTTGACGAAGTCGCTGGCGAAGGAACTGGCGACGAAGAACGTGCTCGTCAACGCCATCACGCCGGCGGTGGCGAAGACGGCGATGTTCGAGCAGATGACGCAACAGCATATCGACTACATGCTCGGCAAGATCCCGATGGGCCGCTTCCTGATGCCGGCGGAGATCGCGGCGATGGTGGCCTGGCTGTGCAGCGAGGACTGCAGCTTCAGCACCGGCGCCGTCTTCGACATCACCGGCGGCCGCGCCACGTACTGAGCGGTGGCCCCAGGCGCGGGTGCAATCCCGCGCGCGACCGCTGGGTGCGCCTTGACGGTGCTCAAGCGCCGTGGCGTGAGGCGCCCGCATCATGGGGCTCACGCCGCGCCATGTCTCCGGTTGCCCTGACCTCGATCGCAGAACTGCTCGACATCCTGCCCGATGCCGTGCTGATGGTCGATGCGCGAGGCCAGGTGCGCTACGCCAACCCGGCGGTGCGCGGCCTCCTGGGGCACGCCCCGGCGGACCTGATCGGCCGGCCGCTCGGCTTCCTGCTGCCACCGGCGGCGCGCGAACGGCACGAAGGCCTGGTGTCGCGCTTCCGCGCCGAAGGCCAGCCGACGATGATGGGATCGCGGCCGGTGCTGAGCGCGCTGCACGCCAGCGGCCGCGTGGTGCCGGTGTCGATCTCGATCTGCAACCTGACCATCGACGACGGCGAGCGCGTCTCGGTGGCCGTCGTGCACGACGTGTCGCGGCTGAACACGCACCTCGACCGCGCCACCGCCGAGGCCGAGACCGACCCGCTCACCGGCCTGGGCAACCGCCTGCGCCTGTCGCGCCGGCTGCAAGCGATGCTGGCGGTCGACCGCGCCTTCGCGCTGCTGTTCCTGGACCTGCGGCACTTCAAGCCCTTCAACGACCGCCACGGCCACGCCGCGGGTGACGAGGCACTGCGCATCGTCGGCCAGCGCCTGCTGGCCCAGGTGCGCGACGCGGACATCGTCGTGCGGCTGGGCGGCGACGAGTTCGTCGTCCTCGTCGACGGCCCGCAGGACCCGGCCCAGCTGGCCGAGCGCGCGGCGGCGCTGCACGCCAGCATTTCGCGGCCGCTGCAGCTGAGCGGCGGCACCGGCGAGCTGGACGTCAACATCGGGGGCGCGATCCGGCCGCTGCACGGCAACACCGAGCGCGAGCTGCTCGCCGCCGCCGACCGCGCGATGTACGCGGCCAAGCAGGCCGATCTCGGCTACCGCCTCGCCGACGTCTGAAACAGCCTCAGTACAACGTGTCGGCCTGCCGCGCCGGCAGTGCGGCGTCGTAGGCGCGGCCGTCGAAGCGCTCGCCGGTCAGGGCCTGCAGCATCGCGCCGGCCGAGGGCAGCGTGCCCGGTGCGACGTGGCGCTCGGGGTTCCACAGCTGCGAGCGCTGGATCGCGCGGGCGCACTGGAAGAACACGCTCGTCACCGAAACCACCAGCACCGAGGCCGGCGCCTTGCCGTCGACCGCGAAGGCCGCGCACAGCGGCGCCGACGCGCTGATGCGCGCCGTGCCGTTGACACGCAGGGCCTCGCCGGCGCCCGGTACCAGGAACAGCAGCGCGACGCGCGGGTCGCGCGCGATGTTGCGCAGCGAGTCGAGGCGCTGGTTGCCGCGGCGGTCGGGCAGCAGCAGCGTGCGCTCGTCGGCCAGCTTCACGAAGCCGGGCGCATCGCCGCGCGGCGAGGTGTCCAGGCCGTGTTCGCCCACCGTCGCGAGCACCGCGAACGGCGCCGCCTCGAGGTAGGGCCGGTAGACCGCGTGCACGTGGTCCGCCACCTTGGCGATGGCGGCCTCCGACGGCGCCCGGTCGTAGACCCGGCGCAGCGCCGCGTCGTCGCGCAGGTCGTGCGCGGTGTCGGCGGCAAGTGCACGCAGGTCCATCGTCAGCCGATCCGGCCCAGCAGCAGGTACTCCATCAGCGCCTTCTGGACGTGCAGGCGGTTCTCGGCTTCGTCCCAGACCACGCTCTGCGGGCCGTCGATCACCTCGGCGGTGACCTCCTCGCCGCGGTGCGCGGGCAGGCAGTGCATGAAGAGGGCGTCGGGCTGCGCCACGGCCATCATCTCGTCGTCGACGCACCAGTCGACGAAGGCCTTGCGGCGCTCTTCGTTCTCGGCCTCGTAACCCATGCTCGTCCACACGTCGGTGGTGACGAGGTGGGCACCCTCGCAGGCCTGCATCGGGTGGTTGAAGACCTTGAAGCAGCGGCTGTCGCGCACACCGGCGAGCTGGGGGTCGACCTCGTAGCCGCTGGGCGTGGACACGTGGACCGTGAAGCCCAGCGTCTCGGCGGCCTGCAGCCAGGTGTTGGCCATGTTGTTGCCGTCGCCGACCCAGGCCACCACCTTGCCCTGGATGCTGCCGCGGTGCTCGATGAAGGTGAAGATGTCGGCCAGGATCTGGCACGGGTGGTACTCGTTCGTCAGGCCGTTGATGACCGGGACGCGCGAGTGCGCCGCGAAGCCTTCGATCTTGGCCTGCTCGTAGGTGCGGATCATCACGATGTCGACCATGCGGCTGATGACGCGCGCGCTGTCCTCCACCGGCTCGGCGCGGCCGAGCTGGCTGTCGCCGGTGGTCAGGTGCACCACCGAGCCGCCCATCTGGTACATGCCGGCCTCGAAGCTCACGCGCGTGCGCGTGCTGGCCTTCTCGAAGATCATCGCCAGCGTGCGGTCGACCAGCGGCTGGTACTTCTCGTAGTTCTTGAAGCGCGTCTTGATGTTGCGCGCGCGCTCGAACAGGTAGGCGTACTCCTCGGCGCGGAAGTCCTTGAACTGCAGGTAGTGCTTCATCAGCGAGTTCCCGGGCTTCATGGCGCTTCGCTGAGGAAGGCCTTGATCAAGGGCACCAGGATGGCGGCGATCTGGCGCGCTTCGTCGGCGCTCAGGATCAGCGGCGGCAGCAGGCGCACGACCTTGTCGGCGGTGACGCTGATCATCAGCCCGGCCTCGGCCGCGCGGCCGAGCAGCACGCCGCAGGGGCGGTCGAGCTCGATGCCGATCATCAGCCCCTGGCCGCGGAACTCGACGATGCCCTTCGTGCCGGCGAGGCCGGTTTCGAGTGCTTCGCGCAGCACGGCGCCCACCGCCGCCGCGTTGGCCAGCAGGCCGTCCTCTTCCATGATGCGCAGCGTCTCGACGCCGGCGCGCATGGCCAGCGGGTTGCCGCCGAAGGTGGTGCCGTGGTTGCCGGGGCCGAGCACGTCCTTCGCCTTCGGGCCGACGACGATGGCGCCGATCGGCACGCCCGAGCCCAGGCCCTTGGCCAGCGGCATCACGTCGGGGCGGATGCCGGCCCACTGGTGCGCGAACCACTTGCCGGTGCGGCCCAGGCCGCACTGCACCTCGTCGAGCATCAGCAGCCAGCCCTGCTGGTCGCACAGCGCACGGATGTCCTTCAGGTAGTCGGCGCGCGTCTCGTTGATGCCGCCTTCGCCCTGGATCACCTCCAGGAACACGGCGACGACGTTCGGGTTCGTGCGCGCCACCTCGCGCACGGCGGCCATGTCGTTCAGCGGCACGCGCACGAAGCCTTCGACCAGCGGGCCGAACCCGGCCTGCACCTTGGGGTTGCCGGTCGCCGACAGGGTGGCGATGCTGCGGCCGTGGAAGGCCTTCTCGTAGACGATGATCTCCGGCCGCGCGATGCCCTTGTCATGGCCGAACTTGCGCGCGATCTTGATCGCGCCCTCGTTCGCTTCGAGGCCGCTGTTGCAGAAGAACGCAGACGACAGGCCCGACAGCTCGCACAGCTTCGCGGCGAGCTGCTCCTGCAGCGGCACCTCGTAGTAGTTGCTGCTGTGGATCATCTTGGCCACCTGGTCCTGCAGCGCCGGCACGAGCTTCGGGTGGCCGTGGCCGAGCGTGTTGACGGCGATGCCGCCGAGGCCGTCGAGGTAGCGCTTGCCCTTCGTGTCCCAGACCCAGGCCCCTCGGCCGTACGCCAGCGCGATCGGCAGGCGGCCATAGGTGTTCATCACGTGCGGCATCGGCGAGGTGACGTGGGGCTCGGGAGCGTTCATCGAAGGTCCTTCGTAAGGGACGGGAAAGGGCCGGGTGAAACGAAAGCGGCGCGCAAACCCTTCGGTCGCGCGCCAGCCGGGGGTTCATTCTAAAGGTCACGCCGGAGCGGCGCCGAACGTGCTGCGACGCAGCAAAACACGGGCACAATTGCCCGCTGCCGATGCACCCGAATCCACCGCGTCTGGTCTTCATCCAGGGCCTCACCCTGGAAGGCCGCAACTTCCGGCCCAGCGACTGGGCCGAACGGCTGGCGGGTGCGATGTCGAGCTTCCGCCCCGGCGGCTCGGTCGGCGGCATCGGTGCCTTCATCGGCTATTCGCCGTACTGCGTGCCGCGCATCATCGGCGGCGTGAAGGGCGTGCTGGTCAACGAGGCGCTGCGCGGCATCGAGCCGATGGCCTGGGACTTCGTCATGAACTTCGCGCGCGACAACCACCTGCGGGTGGCCGACCTGAAGCCCGGCGAGGACGCGCCGGACCGTTAGCCATTCAGCGCCGCGCCAACGAAAAAGGCCTGCTCACGCAGGCCTTCTTGCTGCACCAGAAAGTCGCTTCAGGCCGAGGCCAGCGCCTTGATCTTGGCGTTCAGGCGGCTCTTCAGGCGAGCGGCCTTGTTCTTGTGGAACATGCCCTTGTCGGCGACAGAGTCGATGACGCTCTGGGCGGACTTGAAGGTTTCCGTGGCCTTGGCCTTGTCGCCACCGGTGACCGCCTTGACGACGTTCTTCACGACGGTGCGGAACTTGGAGCGCAGGGAGGTGTTGGCAGCGTTGAGCTTGACGTCCTGGCGGGCGCGCTTGCGGCCCGAAGCGAGGCGGACGGTCTTCTTCTTGGCTTTCGCGGAAGTGGCCATGCTGTGTACTGGGTTCTCTGGTGCAAAGACCGTCGAGTATAGCACGCGAGCCGCGGCCGGGGAGGCGGGCTGCCTATAATCGCCGGCACGTGAACCTGCTGCGGGCCGCCTCCACCGTTTCCCTGCTGACCCTGGCGTCCCGCGTCACCGGGCTGGTGCGCGACCAGCTCATCGCGGCGCAGTTCGGCGCCAGCGCCGCCACCGACGCATTCAACGTCGCGTTCCGCATCCCCAACCTGTTCCGCCGGCTGTTCGCCGAGGGCGCGTTCTCGCAGGCCTTCGTGCCGCTGCTGGCCGCCACCCGCGAGCGCGAAGGCGACGCCGCCACCCACGCGCTGGTCGATGCCGTCGCCACCGTGCTCGTGTGGGTGCTGCTGCTGGCCTGCGCGGCGGGCATGGTCGGCGCGCCGGTGCTGGTCTGGCTGATGGCGTCCGGCCTCGAGCGGCTGGACCTCGCCACCGTGATGACGCGCTGGATGTTCCCCTACATCGGCTTCATGTCGGTGGTGGCGCTGGCCGCCGGCATCCTCAACACCTGGAAGCGGTTTGCCGTGCCGGCGGCGACGCCGGTGCTGCTGAACCTGTCCATCATCGCCGCCGCCGTGTTCGGCACGCCCTGGCTGCGCGCGCAGGGCGTGGAGCCGGTGTTCGCGCTGGCCGGCGGCGTGATGGTCGGCGGGCTGCTGCAGCTGGCCACGCTGCTGGCCGCACTGGCGCGGGTCGGCATGCTGCCGAAGGTGGGCCTGACGCTGGCGCGCTGGCGCACCGCCTGGGCCCACCCCGGCGTGCGCGACGTGCTCGGCCGCATGGCGCCGGCGCTGCTGGGGGTGTCGGTGGCGCAGGTGTCGCTGCTGATCAACACGCAGATCGCCTCGCACATCGCCGTCGGCGCGGTGTCCTGGCTGACCTACGCCGACCGCCTGATGGAGTTCCCGACCGGCCTGCTCGGCGTGGCGCTGGGCGTGGTGCTGCTGCCGCAGCTGTCGGCCGCGCAGGGGCGGGGCGACGCGCAGGCCTACTCCGACATGCTCGACTGGGGCCTGCGCCTCGTGCTGCTGCTGGCGCTGCCCTGCGCGGTGGCGCTGATGGTCTTTGCGCTGCCGCTGGTGGCGGTGCTGTTCCACTACGGCGCCTTCACCGACCGCGACGTCGTCCAGTGCGCCTACGCGGTCATGGGCTGGGGTGTCGGCCTCATCGGGCTGATCGCCGTCAAGGTGCTGGCGCCCGGCTATTACGCCCGCCAGGACACGAAGACGCCGGTCAAGATCGCGATCGGCGTGCTTGCCGTGACGCAGTTGCTGAACGCGGCGCTGGTGCCGGCCATCGGCCAGGCCGGGTTGTCGCTGTCGATCGGCCTGGCGGCGATGCTGAACGCCGGCTTCCTGTTCGCCGGCCTGCGCCGCGCCGGCGTCTACCGCCCGCGGCCGGGCTGGGGCATGTTCGCGCTGCGCGTCGTCGGCGCCTGCCTGCTGCTGGGCGCGGCGCTGCACTGGGCGGGCGGCGCGATCGACTGGATCGGCCTGCGCGCGCACCCCGGCCAGCGCGCCGGCTGGATGGCGCTGGTGCTGGGCGGCGTTGCCGCCGGCTACTTCGCCGTGCTGCTGGCCAGCGGGCTGCGCCTGCGCCAGTTCGCGCGGCGCGGCTGACCTACACTGACAGGCATGGGCGGATCCCTGCACTTCGAAGCGCCGAGCGCGCTGGAATACTTCGCCTCTCTGGTGGCCGACGACGCGAGCCTGTCGGTCACCGAGGCGGCCGTCGCCGTCGCCCAGGACGAATATCCGCGGCTCGACCCGCAGGACACGCTGGCGCAGATCGATGCCCTGGCCGAGCGCCTGCAGCGCCGCCTGCACGCCGACGTCGCGCCGATGCAGAAGCTGCGCCTGCTGAACCGCTACTTCTTCCAGGAACTCGGCTTCGCCGGCAACGTGAACGACTACTACGACGCCTGCAACAGCTACCTGCCCGAAGTGCTCAGGTCGCGCCGCGGCATCCCGATCACGCTGGCCATCGTCTACATGGAGATCGCCGGCCAGCTCGGCCTGACGGCGCACGGCATCTCGTTTCCCGGCCATTTCCTCGTCAAGCTGCACATGCCGCTCGGCGAGGTCGTGATCGACCCCTTCAGCGGCCACTCGCTGTCGCGCGAGGATCTCGACGAGCGCCTCGCGCCGTACCGCCGCCAGCGCGGGCTGGTGGGCGACTTCGACGCGCCGCTGGGCCTGTTCCTGCAGGCCGCGCCGGCGCGCGACGTCATCGCGCGGCTGCTGCGCAACCTGAAGGAGATCCACCGCACGGCGGCCGACTGGCCGCGCCTGATCGCGGTGCTGGACCGCCTCGTCGTGCTGCTGCCGCAGGCCTGGGAGGAGCGGCGCGACCGCGGGCTCGCGCGCGCCGCGCTCGGCCAGCGCGATGCCGCGCTCGCCGACCTCGGCACTTACCTGGAGCAGCGTCCCGACGCCGACGACGCCCCGGCCCTGCGCCGGCGCCTGACCGAACTGCGCGGCGCTCCGCGCCTGCACTGAGCCCGATGCGCCAGATTCCGCTCGCGATCGGCCTCGATCCGCTGCCCACCTTCGACAGCTTCCTGCCCGGCGCGAACGGCGCCGCGCTGGAGCATCTGCGCCGGCTGGCCATGCCCTCGGCGCCGGTCTACCTGTGGGGGCCGTCGGGCAGCGGCAAGACGCACCTGCTGCGCGCGCTCGCCCACGCGGCGCAACAGGCCGGCCAGCGGGTCGGCTGGTTCGACGCCGGCGACCCCACGCCGTGGGCGCTGGCGCCGGGTTGGTCGCTCGTCGTCATCGACCGTTGCGACGACCTGGACGCGGCGGCCCAGCAGGCCGCCTTCGCGCTCTTCGTCGAAGCGGCGACCGAAGGCGTGCAGATCGCCGCCGCCGGCCGCCTGCCGCCGGTGGACCTGCCGCTGCGCGACGACCTGCGCACGCGCCTGGGCTGGGGCCATGTCTTCGCCACCGAGCTGCTGCCCGAGGCCGAGACGCGCGCCGCGCTGCGCCGCGAGGGCGACCGCCGCGGCGTGCTGCTCTCCGACGAGGTGATGGATCACCTGCTGACGCGCTTCCCGCGCGACCTCAAGCACCTGATGCTGCTGCTCGACCGGCTCGACGAGTACGCGCTCGCGCGCTCGCGCGCCGTCACCGTGCCGCTGCTGAAGTCGATGCTCGCCGAGCAGGGCGCGCCGGCGCGATGAAGCTCGCCCTCTTCGACCTCGACGGCACGCTGCTGCCCGGCGACTCCGATCACGCGTTCGGCGAGTTCCTCGTCGCGCAGGGCCTGGCCGACGGCGAAGCGCACCGGCGCGCCAACGACGCGTTCTACCAGCACTACGTGGCGGGCACGCTGGACATCCGCGCCTACGTGCGCTTCTGCACCGCGCCCTGGCGCGCGCTCGCGCCCGAGGCGATCGCCGCGCTGCAGGCGAACTTCGTCGACGCCGTCATCGCGCCGATGCTGCGGCCGGAGGCCTTCGCGCTCGTCGAGCGGCACCGCCGCGCCGGCGACCTGCTGGCGATCGTCACCGCCACCAACGACTTCGTCACGCGGCCGATCGCGCAGCGCTTCGGCATCGACGCGCTGATCGCCACCGAGCTCGAACACGACGCCGGCGGTCGCGCCACCGGCGAGATCCGCGGCGTGCCTTCGTTCCGCGACGGCAAGATCGCGCGCGTCGACCAGTGGCTGGCGGCGCAGGGCCGCACGCTCGCCGACTTCGAGTCGAGCACCTTCTACAGCGATTCCACCAACGACCTGCCGCTGCTCGAACACGTGAGCCACCCGGTGGCCACCAACCCCGGCCCGGCGCTGCGCGAGACGGCGCTGGCGCGCGGCTGGCCGATCCTGAACCTGTTCCCATGATCAAGAAATTCATCGACCGCCTGCTCGGCAAGGGCAACGCCACCAAGACGCCGCCGGCGCCGCCGGCGATCCCGCTCGGCCGCCGGGTGGAGATCCCGGCCGAGCAGCACGGCATCGACGCCGCGCTGCTCGACGACAACGCCGTGCGCGTGGTGAAGACGCTGAAGGACGCCGGCCACGAGGCCTACATCGTCGGCGGTGCGGTGCGCGACCTGCTGGTCGGCTTGCGCCCGAAGGACTTCGACGTCGCCACCGACGCCACGCCCGAGCAGGTGAAGTCGCTGTTCCGGCGCGCCTTCATCATCGGCCGCCGCTTCCGCCTGGTCCACGTGATCTTCGGCCGCGGCCGCGAGCACGAGGTCATCGAGGTGTCGACCTTCCGCGCCTACCTCGATGCCGCCGCCGCCGAGCAGGTGGAGGGCAACGAGAAGACCTCCAAGGGCGAGATCGCCGAGAAGAAGCACGTCGTCGACGCCTCCGGCCGCGTGCTGCGCGACAACGTCTGGGGCCCGCAGATCGAGGACGCGGCGCGCCGCGACTTCACGGTCAACGCGATGTACTACGACCCGGTCTCGCGCATCGTCGTCGACTACCACGGCGGCTTCGCGGACTCGCGCGCCCGCTTGCTGCGGATGATCGGAGACCCCGAAACGCGCTACCGCGAAGATCCGGTGCGCATCGTGCGCGTGGTGCGCTTCGCCGCCAAGCTGGGCTTCGAGCTCGAACCGGCGACGGCAGCGCCCATCCAGCGCAGCGCCGCGCTGCTGGCCAACGTGCCGGCTTCGCGCCTGTTCGACGAGATGATCAAGCTGCTGCAGACCGGCCACGCGCAGAAGAGCGTGGCGCAGCTGAAGAAGATGGGGCTGGACCGCGGCATCTTCCCGGTGCTCGACGCCGTGCTCGCGCCGGCGAAGCCGACGCCGGCGCGCGAGGCCTTCGTGCGCCTGGCCTTCGAGAACACCGACCAGCGTGTCGCCGACGGCCGCAGCGTGGTGCCCAGCTTCATGCTCGCCTGCCTGCTCTGGCACGACGTGCAGGAGCGCTGGCACGCGCTGCGCGCGCAGGGCGAGCACACGGTGCCGGCGCTGCAGCAGGCGATCGACGCCGTCTTCGACGCCCGCATCGGCGACATCTCCGGCCGCGGCAAGCTCGCCGCCGACATGCGCGAGATCTGGCTCATGCAGCCGCGCTTCGAGCGCCGCACGCCGCAGGGCGCGAGCGGCCTCATCGCGCAGCCGCGCTTCCGCGCCGGCTACGACTTCCTGCGCCTGCGCGCCGACGCCGGCGAGGTCGACGCCGAGCTCGCCGACTGGTGGGAAGACCTCCACCTCGGCAGCGACGAGGACCGCGAAGCCATGCTGCAGGACTTGCGCGACAAGAGCGGCGGCCCGCGCCGCCGTGCGCCGGTCGCACGCGGTGCCGCGCCGGCCACGGCCGAGCCCGAGGCGGCCGACGACGATGGCCCCGACGACGCCGCACCGCCGGCCGTCGAAGGCGAGGGCGGTGCCGCGGCGCCGCGCAAGCGCCGCCGGCGGCGCCGCAAGCCCGCCGCAGCGGCGGCGCCCGCCACGCCCGAATGAAGGCCTACATCGGCCTGGGCGCGAACCTCGGCGACGCCGAGCGCGCGCTCGCCGATGCGCTGCAGCGGCTGGCGGCGCTGCCGTCCACGCGCCTCGTCGCGCGCTCCGCCGTCTACCGCACGGCCCCCATCGACAGCAGCGGGCCGGACTACCGCAACGCCGTCGCCGAGCTCGACACGGCGCTGCCGCCGCTCGAACTGCTGCACGCGCTGCAGGCCATCGAGCAGGCGCACGGGCGCGAGCGGCCGTACCGCAACGCCCCGCGCACGCTCGACCTCGACCTTCTGCTGCACGGCGACCTCGTCGTCGATTCGGCCGAGCTGACGTTGCCGCACCCGCGCCTGCACGAGCGTGCGTTCGTGCTGGTGCCGCTGCTCGAGATCGCACCCGGCCTCGACCACCCGACGCTCGGGCCGCTGGCGCCGTTCCGGGCACGCGTGGCCGACCAACCGATCGAGAGGCTGGAGTAGATGTTCTCGCTTGCCGATCTGCCGCTGCCGGTGAAGACCTTCGGGCTGCTGCTGCTGTCCAACCTGTTCATGACCTACGCGTGGTACGGCCACCTGAAGACGCTGGGCGCGAAGCCCTGGCTGGTGGCGGCCGTGGTCAGCTGGGGCATCGCGTTCTTCGAGTACCTGCTGCAGGTGCCCGCCAACCGCATCGGCTACGCCGGCGGCTACACGCTGGCGCAGCTGAAGATCGCCCAGGAGGTGATCACGCTGGCCGTCTTCGTGCCCTTCGCGGTGATCTACATGCACCAGCCGCTCAAGCTGGACTACCTGTGGGCCGCGCTGTGCCTCGTCGGCGCGGTGTACTTCATCTTCCGGTCGTAGCGCATCCCCCGCCTACAATCCGCCAGTGACAGACCGGTGACAGGCCGGTGACACGACCGGAGCCTCCATGTTTTTTGGCAAGCTGCTGCCGCGCGAGGGCAACTTCTTCGAGTTGTTCAACGAGCACGGCAACCACATCGCCGAGGGCGCGCGCGCCTTCCTGCTGCTGGTGAACCACTACGCCGACCCGACGCTTCGCGAGAAGCACACGGCCGACGTCGGTGCCGCCGAACGCGCGGCCGACAAGGTCACCGCCGAGGTGCACCGCCAGCTTCACCGCACCTTCATCACGCCGCTCGACCGCGAGCAGATCCACAGCCTCGTCAACTCGATGGACGACATCCTCGACCTGCTGCAGGACTCGAGCGAGGTGATGTCGCTGTACGACCTGCAGAGCATGAACGAGGACGTCGTGCGCCTGGCCGAGATCTCCGTGCGCTGCTGCGAACGCGTGCAGCACGTCATCACGCTGCTGCCGCGCCTGAAGGACGCGGCGGTGGCCGAGTCGGCGCTGAAGACCTGCGAGGAGATCGACCGCCTCGAGTCGGATGCCGACCGCGTGATGCGCTCGGCGATGTCGCGCCTGTTCCGCGAGGAGGCCGACACGCGCCAGCTGATCAAGCTGAAGGCCGTGTACGAACACCTCGAATCGATCTCCGACCGCTGCGAAGACGTCGCGAACCTGGTCGAAGGCATCGTGCTCGAGAACTCCTGACCGAAGGGCTTTCCATGGACGCCCTGCCGGTCGGCTTCTGGGTCGTGGCGATGCTCGTCGCGCTGGCCCTGCTGTTCGACTTCATGAACGGTTTCCACGACGCGGCGAACTCGATCGCCACCGTCGTGTCCACCGGCGTGCTGAAGCCGCAGCATGCGGTGGCCTTCGCCGCCTTCTTCAACGTACTGGCGATCGGCATCTTCCAGCTCAAGGTGGCGGCGACCATCGGCAAGGGCATCGTCGAGCCGGGCATCGTCGACCAGCACGTGGTGTTCGGCGCGCTCATCGGCGCGATCGCCTGGAACGTGATCACCTGGTGGTACGGCATCCCGTCGTCGAGCTCGCACGCGCTCATCGGCGGCATCGTCGGCGCCACGATCGCGAAGGCCGGCAGCGGGCCGCTGGTGGCGTCGGGGCTCGTGAAGACGGTGGCCTTCATCTTCGTCTCGCCCTTGATGGGTTACCTGCTGGGCTCGCTGATGATGGTGGCGGTGGCGTGGGTCTTCAAACGGGCGTCGCCGCTGCGCGTGGACAACCTGTTCCGCCGCGCGCAGTTGGTGTCGGCCGGGCTCTATTCGCTGGGGCACGGCGGCAATGACGCGCAGAAGACGATCGGCATCATCTGGCTGCTGCTGATCTCGTCGGGCTACGCGGCGGCGTCCGACAAGATGCCGCCGGTCTGGGTCATCTGGTCCTGCTACCTCGCCATCGGCCTGGGCACGCTGTTCGGCGGCTGGCGCATCGTCAAGACGATGGGGCAGCGCATCACCAAGCTCAAGCCGGTGGGCGGCTTCTGCGCCGAGACCGGCGGCGCCGCCACGCTGTTCATCGCCACCGGCCTGGGCATTCCGGTGTCGACCACGCACACGATCACCGGCGCCATCTTCGGCGTCGGCTCGGTGCGCAACGCGAGCGCGGTGCGCTGGGGCCTGGCCGGCAACATCGTGCTGGCGTGGATCTTCACGATCCCGGCCACCGCGTTCATCGCGGCGGTGTTCTACGGCATCAGCACCTTCATCTTCTGACCGCCGCCTCGCCTTCGAGCTGCCACTCGAAGAACTTCTGCCCGCCGTAGGCGATGGTGCCCATCAGCGCCGCGCCGCCGACCATGAGCGCCGCGATGGCGCCCAGCACCGGCGCCCAGCGCGTGCCCGGGCCGGCCTGGCCGGGGTTGTGGCGCGCGTCCCACTTCTCGTCGGGGGTGAGGCCGTAGACGATGGCGAAGAGCATGGCCTGCGCCACCATCAGCCCGAACAGCGGCACGAGCAGCCAGGCGAGGTGGTCGTCCTGGCCGAGTTCGCGGATGCGCAGCACGCCCAGCAGGCCGATGGCGGTGGGCAGCGGGTGCAGCCAGCCGAGCTTGTCGCCGAAGCCGTGCAGGTAGAAGCGGTGCAGGCCGAGCGTGCCGCCGAAGAAGGCGATCCAGGTCGCGATGGACTTCGATCGGTAGTGGTTCATGCGTCGGCCGGCGCCGTCGACGCGCCGGTGCCCAGCGCGCGCTGCATCAGCACGACGTCGAGCCAGCGCCCGAACTTCCAGCCCGACGCCTTCAGCACGCCGGTGTGCTCGAAGCCGAGCGCACGGTGCACGCCGATCGAGCCGCCGTTCGCCGAATCGCCGATCACCGCCAGCATCTGGCGCGCGCCGGCCGCTTCGCAGCGCGCCATCAGTTCGGCCAGCAGCAGGCGGCCGACGCCGCGGCCGCGCGCGTCATCGGCGAGGTAGATCGAATCTTCCAGGCAGAAGCGGTAGGCACGGCGCGGGCGGAAGTGGTTGGCGTACGCGTAGCCGAGCACGCGGCCGGCGTCCTCTGCGACGAGCCAGGGCAGGCCCTTGTCGAGCACGTCGGCGCGGCGGCGTGCCATCTCGGCGGCGTCCGGCGCCTCCAGTTCGAAGGTGCCGGTGCCGTGCTGCACGGCGTGGGCGTAGATCGCCGTAATGGCGGGCAGATCGGCGTCGGTGCTGGGGCGGAGGATCACGGGGCGGGGGCAGGGCAGGCGAGAGAAGCGTTCGAGTTTATAATGCGCGGTTTTCGGCACCGGTCGTCTGCAAATGCCGCAGCGGCGTATCTACGGGGCCGATCCCCTTGACCGAGCGCCTCGGACGTGTCCCCGGCGGTGCCTCGGCCGCAAGCTGAGTACCGAGGAAACCCAACATGGTCGTGATCCGTCTGGCCCGCGGCGGCGCGAAGAAGCGCCCCTTCTACAACATCGTCGTCGCCGATTCGCGCGAGCGCCGCGACGGCCGCTTCATCGAACGCGTCGGCTTCTACAACCCGATGGCCGCCGGCGCCGAGCAGCCGCTGCGCCTGGCGCTCGACCGCGTCACCTACTGGGCCGGTGTCGGCGCCCAGCTGTCGCCCACCGTGGCGCGCCTGGTCGACCAGGCCAAGAAGGCGGCCTGATGTCCCTCGCGGCGGCCGAGCCGTCGCGGCCCGAGGATGCCGTCGAAGTCGGCCGCATCCTCGGCGCCTGGGGGGTGAAGGGCGGCCTCAAGGTCAAGCCCTTCTCGTCGGACCCGCAGGCGCTGTTCTCCAGCAAGCGCTGGTTCCTGGAACCTTCCGAGGCCAAGCCGGGGCACACCGTGCCGCCGTTGCTGCGCGTGCGCTCGGCGCGCGAGCAGGGCGACACCGTGGTCGCGGTCTGCGAAGACCTGGACGACCGCGATGCCGCCGAGAAGCTGGCCGGTGCACGCGTCTTCATCGCGCGCTCGAGCTTCCCGACGCCCGACGAGGGCGAGTTCTACTGGGTCGACCTCATCGGCCTGGCGGTGCGCAACCGCGAAGGCGTGGCGCTCGGCGACGTGGTCGGCCTCATCGAGACGGGCCCCCACTGCGTGCTGCGCATCCAGCCTGCCGACCCGAAGGCCGGCGAAGTCCTGGTGCCTTTCGTCGACGCCTACGTCGATGCGGTCGACCGCGAGGCGCGCACGATCGTCGTCGACTGGCAGGCCGACTACTGACGCCCCTGCGCGCGATGCGCTTCGACGTCGTCACGCTGTTCCCCGAACTGTTCACGCCGCACCTCGAGAGCGGCGTGACGCGGCGCGCCTTCGGGCCCGGCGGCGGCATCGACCTGAAGCTCTGGCCGCTGCGCGACTTCGCCGACGACGCCTACCGCCGCGTCGATGACCGGCCGTACGGCGGCGGCCCCGGCATGGTGATGCTGGCCGAGCCGCTGCTGCGCGCGCTGGACGCCGTGCAGGCCGCGCGCGGCGCGCCCGCGCCCGTGGTGCATTTCACGCCCACCGGCCGCCGCCTCGACCAGGCGCTCGTGAACGAGTTCGCGGCCGGCCCCGGCGCGGTGCTGCTCTGCGGCCGCTACGAAGGCATCGACCAGCGTTTCATCGACCGCCGCGTGACGCACGAACTGAGCCTGGGCGACTTCGTGCTGTCCGGCGGCGAACTGCCGGCGCTGGTGCTGCTGGACGCGGTGGCGCGGCTGCAGGACGGCGTGCTGAACGCACCGTCGCACCAGCAGGACAGCTTCTCCGACGGCCTGCTCGAGGGCCCGGCCTACAGCCGCCCGGAACGGCTGGCGGTCGACGGCGAAGAGCTGGCGGTGCCGCCGGTGCTGCTGTCGGGCCACCACGGCGAGATCGCGCGCTGGCGGCGCGAGCGTTCGCTGGAGCTGACCGCGCGCCGCCGCCCCGACCTGATCGCGGCCGCCCGTGCCGCCGGCCGGCTGAGCAAGCCGGACGAGAAGTTCCTCGCCGGCCTCGGGCTATAATCATCGGCTTTTCGATCCTCTGCCGGGTATAGCGTGGCCCCTGTGCCGCGCAAGACGTCCAAACCCAGCCCGCGCAAGATCGCACCGGAGAAACCGTGGACCTCATCGCCACCCTCGAGCAGGAAGAAATTGCTCGCCTGAACAAGACCATCCCGGCCTTCGCCCCCGGCGACACCGTGATCGTCAACGTCAACGTCGTCGAAGGCACGCGCAAGCGCGTGCAGGCCTACGAAGGCGTTGTCATCGCCAAGCGCAACCGCGGCCTCAACAGCAGCTTCATCGTGCGCAAGGTCTCCAGCGGCGAAGGCGTGGAACGCACGTTCCAGCTCTACAGCCCGCTGATCGCCAGCATCGAAGTGAAGCGCCGCGGCGACGTGCGCCGCGCCAAGCTGTACTTCCTGCGCGAGCGCAGCGGCAAGTCGGCGCGCATCAAGGAAAAGCTGTCCTGATGAGTGCGGGCAGGACGCTTCCACGCATCCTGCACCCGCAGTCGGTCCCGCTGGCCGGGACCGACGCCCACCTCGCCCCTGTTCCGTCCGACCGTCTGCAGCCCGAGTGGCTGCGTCGGCGCTTTGCCGCGCCGCCGGCCTGGCAGCCGGAGCACGAAGGCGACGGCCGCTTCCTCTTCGACCGCGAACCGGCGCAGGCGTCGGTGCTGGTGCCGCTGGTGCAGCGCGAGACCGGCCTCTCGGTGTTGCTGACGCAGCGTACCGCGCACCTGCGCGATCACGCCGGCCAGATCAGCTTTCCTGGCGGGCGCGTCGAGGACCACGACGCCGACGCCGTGGCCACCGCGCTGCGCGAAGCCGAGGAAGAGGTCGGCCTGGCGCACCGGCATGTCGACGTCATCGGCCAGATGCCGCCGTACACCACGGTGACGCGCTTCGTCGTCACGCCGGTGGTGGCGCTGGTCGAACCGCGCTTCGAGCTCAAGCTCGACGCGTTCGAGGTCGCTGAAGCGTTCGAGGTGCCGCTCGAGTTCCTGATGACGCCGGCGAACCACCGCCGCCACCGCTACGCCTACGAAGGCGGCGAGCGCGAGTTCCTGTCGATGCCGTACGGCGACCACTTCATCTGGGGCGCCACCGCCTCGATGCTGCGCAACCTGTACCGCTTCCTCAGCGCCTGACCGCGCGCTGAACCCCGGTCGCTATCATCGCGGCCGATGAGTTTCTTCGCCGTCCTGTTCGCCCTGCTGCTCGAGCAGCTGAAGCCGCTGCCGCGCGACAACTGGATCCACCACACGCTGGTGTCCTGGGTCGGCTGGACGAGCCGCAACTTCGACGCCGGCAAGCCGCACCACCAGATCGTCGTCTGGTGCATCGCCGTGCTCGGGCCGGCGCTGCTGGTCGGCCTGGCCTACTTCATGATCGGCCGCTTCAGCCTGCTGCTGGCGCTGGCCTTCGACGTCGCGCTGCTGTACCTGACGCTGGGCTTCCGCCAGTTCAGCCACTACTTCACCGACATCCGCGACGCGCTCGACCGCGGCGACGAGAACGCGGCGCGCGCCAAGCTCGCCGAATGGCGCCACCTCGACGCCAGCGAACTGCCGCGCACCGAGGTCCTGCGCCACGTGATCGAGCACGCGCTGCTGGCGGCGCACCGGCATGTGTTCGGCGTCTTCTTCTGGTTCGTCGTGCTGTCGGCGCTGGGCCTGGGGCCGATGGGTGCGGTGCTCTACCGCATGGCCGAGTTCGCGAGCCGCTACTGGGGCTTCCGCCACCGCACGCTGGAGGCGCCCGCGAACGACGAGCTGTTCGCGCTGTCGCGAAAGCTGTTCGGTTGGATCGACCACGTGCCGGCGCGTCTCACGGCCTTCGGCTTCGCGGTGGTCGGCAATTTCGAGGAAGCCGTGGCGGGCTGGCGGCGCGACGCCGGGCTCTGGCAGCACGCCAACGAGGGCATCATCCTCGCCGCCGCCGCCGGCGCCGTCGGCGTGCAACTCGGCGGCAGTGCTGCGCCCGGCGTGACGCCCGACCGTTCCAAGACCTTCACCGCCGGTGCCGACGCGGCTGCCGTCGATGCCGAAGGGTCCACCGGCGGCGCGCCGCCGCAGCTGGGCCACCTGCAGAGCGTGGTCGGCCTCGTCTGGCGCTCGGTGGTGCTGTGGATGCTGCTGGTGGCCCTGCTGACGCTGGCCAACGTGCTCGGCTGATCCCGGCGCGCGCCTACCAGCGCTTCGTCGACAGTTCCTCGAACAGCTCGCCGTAGATGCGATAGCGGCTGGGGGCGATGTCGCCGCGCTCCAGCGCCGCGCGCACGCCGCAGCCCGGCTCGTGGCGATGGCTGCAGTTGTGGAAGCGGCAGTCGCCCAGGTGGGCGGCGAAGTCCGGCATCAGCGTGGCGAGCGCGGCGGGCTCGATCTGGCGCAGGCCGAACTCCTGGAAGCCGGGCGAGTCGAGCAGCGCGCCCGAGCGTTCAGCGTCGAGCCAGTACCACGTGGTGGTGGTGGTGGTGTGGCGGCCGCTGTTGAGCGCCTGCGAGATCTCGCCCACCTGCGCCGCGGCCTCCGGCACCAGCAGGTTGATCAGCGTGCTCTTGCCCATGCCGCTGGGGCCCAGCACCAGCGTCGTCCTGCCGGCGAGCTTCGGCCCGAGGGTGGTGCGGGCGCCGTCGCGGTCGGCCTTGAGCGCCATCTCGACCACCTCGACGCCCATCGCGCGGTACGGTGCCAGCCGTTCGCGCGCGTTCGCCGCGGCGGGCAGGTCGATCTTGTTGAGGCCGATGACCACCGGGATGTCGGCCTGGCCGGCGGCGATGAGCGAGCGCGCGAGCTGCGACTCGCTGAACATCGGCTCGCCGGCCACCAGCACGAGGATCTGGTCGAGGTTGGCCGCGAAGGACTTGGTGCGCCATTCGTCCTGCCGGAACAGCAGGTTGCGGCGCGGCTCCAGGTGCTCGATGACGCCTTCGTCGCCGGTGGCGAGCCAGCGCACGCGGTCGCCGACGACGAGCTCGCTCTTCTTGCCGCGCGGGTGGCACAGCACGCGCGTGCCGTCGGGCGTCTCGACGACGACGTGGCGGCCGTGCGCCGCCACCACCAGGCCGAGGTCGAGCGCCTCGGCCAACTCAGCGCGCGCCCTGCGGCAGCGCGGCGAGGCGCTCGCCGGCCGGCGGATGCGAGTAGTAGAAGCGCACGTACAGCGGGTCCGGCGTCAGCGTGGCCGCGTTGTCCTCGTGCAGCTTCAGCAGCGCGTTCGCGAGGTCGCGGCCATCGGCCTGCTGGCAGGCGTAGGCGTCGGCCTCGAACTCGTGGCGGCGCGAGAAGTGCGCCAGCAGCGGCGAGACGAAGAACGTGAACGGCGGCAGCGCCAGCATGAAGAGCAGCAGGGCCAGCGCGTCGTTCGGCGCGGCCATGTTCGGTGCCACGCCGAGCCCGGCGTAGAAGCCGCTCTGGCCGGCCAGCCAGCCCAGCAGCGCCAGGCCGGCCAGGCTCAGGCCGAAGATGCCGGCCATGCGCTTGACGACGTGGCGGCGCTTGAAGTGACCGAGCTCGTGCGCGAGCACGGCCTCCACCTCGCCGGGCGTCAGGCGTTCGAGCAGGGTGTCGAAGAACACCACGCGCTTGGCGGCGCCCAGGCCGGTGAAGTACGCGTTGGCGTGCGCCGAGCGGCGGCTGCCGTCCATCACGAAGAGGCCGCGCGCGGCGAAGCCGCAGCGCTGCATCAGCGCCTGCACGCGGGCCTTCAGCGCCTCGTCGGGCAGCGGGCTGAACTTGTTGAAGAGCGGGGCGATCACGGTCGGGTAGATCACCAGCAGCAGCAGGTTGAAGCCGACCCACGCGACCCAGGCCCACAGCCACCACAGGCCGCCGGTGGCCTGCATGATCCACAGCACCAGCGCGGCCAGCGGCAGGCCGATGACGGCACCGACCAGCGCGCCCTTGGCCAGGTCGGCGAGCCACAGGCCCATCGTCATGCGGTTGAAGCCGAAGCGCTGCTCGATGCGGAAGGCCGAGTACCACTCGAAGGGCAGGTCGATCACGGTGCCGATGACGACGAAGGCCGCCAGCAACGCCAGCTGGTAGACCATCGCGCCCGCGCCGGGCAGCAGCGCGTCGCGCAACACGGCGTTCAGCGCGTCGAGCCCGCCCAGCAGCGTCCAGCCCAGCAACACGGCGCTGCCGAAGGCGGTGGTCAGCAGGCCGAAGCGGCCCTTCGCGAGCGTGTAGTCGGCCGCCTTGCGGTGCGCTTCGGGCGTGACGGTGCCCACGAAGGCCGGCGGCACGTGGTCGCGGTGCTGCGCCACGTGGCGCATCTGGCGCGTCGCCAGCCAGAGCTTGAAGGCCAGCGAGGCGAGCAATGCGAACGCGAAGGCGGTCGTGACGGTCATGGCTTGCATGGGGGCGAAGTGTAGGCTTGGGCGAGAATCGCGGCCTCCGTTCCCGCGCCAAATCCATGACCGACACCGTCCTCGCCGCCAGTGACCAGAACCTGATCTGGATCGACCTCGAAATGACCGGCCTGTACCCGGACACCGACCGCATCATCGAGGTCGCGGTGGTCGTCACCGACCCGCAGCTGACGGTGCGCGTCGAAGGCCCGGTGTTCGCCGTGCACCAGAGCGACGCCGTGCTCGACGGCATGGACGCCTGGAACAAGGGCACGCACGGGCGCAGCGGCCTCATCGACCGCGTGAAGGCCAGCACGGTGGACGAGGCGGCGGCCGAGGCGCAGGTGATCGCCTTCCTGCAGAAGTACGTGCCCAAGGGCAAGAGCCCGATGTGCGGCAACTCGATCTGCCAGGACCGCCGCTTCCTCGCCCGCACGATGCCGGCGCTGGAGGCCTTCTTCCACTACCGCAACGTCGACGTCAGCACGCTGAAGGAACTGGCGCGGCGCTGGAAGCCTTCGGCGCTGGAAGGCTTCAAGAAGGCCCAGGCCCACACCGCGCTCGCCGACATCCACGAGAGCATCGACGAGCTGCTGCACTACCGCGCGACGTTCCTCTCGGCCTGAACGGCCGCCGCCGGGCGCCGAACCGGCTTGCGCCGCTGCGCGCGCCAGGCCGCGAGCAGCGCCCGCGTCTCGTCGTCGGGGCGCGCCGGCAGCTTGCGGTATTCCGAGCAGTCGCTCTTGCGCGTCAGCAGCTGGTGGTTGATGAGCTCGCGGCGCAGCGTGACGTGGTCGTCGAAGGCGTTGGCGGCCTTCAGGATCGCGTTCACTTCCTTCTCGGTGTAGACGCGGCGCGCTTCGAACAGCGTCCACAGAACCCACATCGCGAGCTTCTGAACGGTGAACTTGTTCGGCCAGCGGATCAGGCGCCCGCGGCTGTCGAACTGCTGCAGCGCCTTGCGCGCGTTGGCCGAGAGCGGCTCCGGCGGCGGCCAGTCTTCGGGCGCCACCTCCGGCGGCGCCGGTGGCAGCGAGGCCGCCTTCAGCGCCTGGAAGTTGCGGTGCCCGGCGGCGCGCGCGATCAGGTTCAGCAACTCGACGTGGCCGGGTGGCTCGGTCGTGCTGCGGGCTTTCAGCCCGGCGCCGAGGGATCGGGCGAAGGCGGAAAGGTCGGGGGCCACGAAGGGCAGCGTCTCACGGGACATGGCGGTTCCTCGCTCGGGCACGTGCTGCGAGAGCCCTGTCGAACCAGGGCACCGGGGGCCGCCGACTTGCCGGTTCGAGCACTGCCCGTGAAGAGCCTGTCCGAAACCGATGAAACGATGCGAGGGCAGGTTTAGCTCGCGAAGCGGGCTTCGCGCGGCGACGCCTGGGTGAACTGCCGACCAGAGACGAAAGTGTAGCCGAGCTTGGGAGAAACCCGAAAGTCGACTACACTCCGCAGCTTCGGCATTCGCATGGATGCCGTTCGCTCATCCCCTCTGACCTCTTCGTCGTCCCGCAACGGGACTCGCGTTTTCTCGGTTGGCGGCGATGCCGTCGCCGAAGGGCTCCACCGGAGTCCGGCGCGACATTTTGTTTTCTCCCGAAAGACGACGAATGAGTTTCGAGACCCTGGGCCTGCACACGGCCCTGACCAGCGCTTTGTCCATCGCCGGCTACACCGCCGCCACCGACGTCCAGACGCGCGCCATCCCTCCCGCCCTCGAAGGCCGCGACCTGATGGTCAGCAGCAGCACCGGCAGTGGCAAGACCGCCAGCTTCGCGCTGCCCGCGCTGATGCGCGTGCTGAAGGGCCGCGAAGCGGCGCAGCGCCGCGAGAAGGGCATGGCCCACGGCCCGCGCGTGCTGGTGCTGGCGCCGACGCGTGAGCTGGCCATGCAGGTCAGCAAGGCCTTCTCCAACTACGGGCGCAACGTGCAGGGCCTGCGCGTGGCCACCGTCGTCGGCGGCGTGCCGTACGGCGCGCAGCTGAAGGCGCTGCGCGGCCCGCTGGACATCCTGATCGCGACCCCGGGCCGCCTGATGGACCACATGGCCAACGGCAAGGCCGTGCTCGCCAACATCGAGATGCTGGTGCTCGACGAAGCCGACCGCATGCTCGACATGGGCTTCATCGACGACATCCACCACATCGCCGCGGCCACGCCGGCGACGCGCCAGACCGTGCTGTACAGCGCCACCTTCGGCGGCCACGTCGGCCGCCTGGCCGAGCAGCTGCTGCGCGACCCGCTGCGCGTCGAAGTGGACTCGCAGACCGAGGCCCACGCCGACATCGAGCAGCGCCTGCACTGGGCCGACGACCTGATGCACAAGAACGCGCTGCTCGACCACATCCTCACCGAGCGCAGCGTCGAGCAGGCCGTGGTCTTCACGAGCACCCAGCGCGACGCCGACTGGCTGGCCGACCGCCTGGCCGAAGCCGGCCACGCCGTCGCCGCGCTGCACGGCGGCATGCCGCAAGGCCGCCGCACGCGCGTGCTCGAAGGCCTGCGCCGGCGCCAGCTGCGCGTGCTGGTGGCCACCGACGTTGCCGCGCGCGGCATCGACGTGCCGACCATCAGCCACGTCATCAACTACGGCCTGCCGATGAAGGCCGAGGACTACGTGCACCGCATCGGCCGCACCGGCCGTGCCGGCCGCTCCGGCCTGGCCGTCACGCTGGCCGAGCGCCGCGACGCCGGCATGGTGCAGCGCATCCAGCGCTTCACCACGCAGCGCATCCCGGCGGCGACGATCGCCGGCCTGGAACCCAAGCGTGCCGCCGAACCGGGCCCGCGCCCGGCCGGCCGCAGCTTCGGCCCGCGCCCGAACGGCCGCCCTGGCTTCAAGCCGGCGGGCAAGTCGTTCTCGAAGAACGGGCCGCGCGCGCCGCGCTGAACGCGCGCGCCGGGCGCCGGATGGCGCCCCGTGACCAGCGGAGGCCTCGCCCGAACGGCGGGGCCTTCGCGTTTCCGGCTCCTGTTTCCCGGGCGGGACCGGCCTCAGGCCGCCAGCAGATCGACCTCGAAGACGAGGGTCGCGTTCGGCGGGATCACGCCGCCGGCGCCGCGCGCGCCGTAGCCGAGGTCGGCCGGGATCGTGAGCACACGCGTGCCGCCGACCTTCATGCCCTGCACGCCTTCGTCCCAGCCGCGGATCACGTGGCCGGCGCCGAGCGGGAAGGCGAACGGGTCGCCGCGGTCCTTGCTGGAATCGAACTTCTTGCCGCGCTGGTTGGGCGCCGTGGGGTCGTGCAGCCAGCCGGTGTAGTGGACCTTGACGCGCTGGCCGGCGGTGGCCTCGGCGCCGCTGCCGGCCACGGTGTCTTCGTATTGCAGGCCGGAGGGAAGGGTGGGCATGGGGGCTCCTGGTTTCAAGGGATGCGCATGATGCCAGCCCAGGCGGGCACGGCGCGCGCCAGCCACTCGGCCGCCGTGGGCGCCGCGATCGGCGGCAGGCCGAGCACCGCGCCGGCGGCGGCGAGCGCGGCCACGGGGTCGGCGAGTTCGAGCGCGCGCGCGCCGTTCTGCTTCGACAGCTTCTGGCCGTCGGCGGCCAGCACCAGCGGCGTGTGCAGGTGGCGCGGCGCCGGCAGGCCGAGCGCCTGCCGCAGCACGATCTGGCGCGGCGTGTTGTCGGCCAGGTCCTCGCCGCGCACGACGTCGGTGATGCCCTGCGCGGCGTCGTCGACCACCACCGCGAGCTGGTAGGCCCAGATGCCGTCGGCGCGCTTCAGCACGAAGTCGCCGACCTCGGCGCCGACGTCCTGGCGCTGCGTGCCGAGCCGGCGGTCGTGCCATTCGACGATGCCGGCGTCGACGCGCAACCGCACGGCGCGCGCCGGCTTGCCGTGCAGGCCGTCGCGGCAGGTGCCGGGGTAGGGGCGCTCGGCGTGGCGTTGCGCCGGCACGCCGCGCGCCGCCCACACGGCGTCGATCTCGGCGCGCGTGCAGCCGCAGGGGTAGGCGCGGCCACCGTCCAGCAGGCGCTGCAGCGCGGCGGCGTAGGCGTCGTCGCGCGTCGATTGCCACAGCACCGGCTCGTCGCTCGTCAGCGCGCAGGCGGCCAGCTGGCCGAGCACGACGGTGTCGGTGCCCGGCGGGCAGCGTGGGCGGTCGACGTCCTCGATGCGCACCAGCCAGCGGCCACCGTGGGCGCGCGCATCGAGCCAGCTCGCCAGCGCCGCCACCAGCGAGCCGGCGTGCAGCGGGCCGGTGGGCGACGGCGCGAAGCGGCCGCGGTACTTCACAAGGGCGCGCGCCGGCCGCCGCTCAGCCCAGCGGCCCGGCGTGGCGCTCGATCAGCGCCTGCCGCGTCGTCGGGCTGTCCAGCGCCGTCAGCCACCACTGCAGCGCGCGGCCGAGGCCGACCGCGCCGCGCTCCGCACGCCAGGCGTAGTGCAGCTCGGCGACGCGCGGTGCGCCGGCGGTTTCCTTGCGCACCAGGTGGCCGGCCTCGAGGTGGCGGCGCACCATCGGCTCGGGCATGTAGCCGCAGCCCAGGCCGCGCAGCAGCGCTTCGAGCTTGCTGCGCAGCGAGGGCACGGTGAGCACGTCCTGCCCCGGCAGCAGGTTCACGGTGATCGGCTCCATGCGCTGCGCGGTGTCGGCCACCGCGACGGCGCGGTGGTGCACGAGCTGGGCGTCGTTCAGCGGCTCGGCCATCGCCGCCAGCGGGTGGTGCGGCGCCACGCAGTAGACGAAGGGCACCGCGCCCAGCTCGCGCAGCTCGACGCCGCCCGGGTTGGCGTGCAGCCCGCTCACGCCGATGGCGAGGTCGACCTGGCCGGAGACCAGCGCCTCCCAGGTGCCGGCGAGCACGTCGCTGCGCAGGCGCAGGCGGGTCGCGGGGCCGACGGTCGTCACGCTGGCGCTGGGGCCGTCGCGCTCGTCGCGCGCCTGGCAGAAGGCCTCGACGAGCTCGAAGACCACCGGCTGCGAGAGGATGTCCTCGACGCTGATCGACAGCGTGCTCTCCCAGCCGCAGGCGACGCGGCGCACGCGGTTGGCCACGGCGTCCAGCTCCTGCAGCAGGCGGCGGCCCTCGTGCAGCAGCTCGGTGCCGGCGGCGGTGAGCTGGGCCTGGCGCGAACTGCGGTCGAACAGCAGCACGTCGAGCGCGTCCTCGAGCTGGCGCACGCTGTAGGTCAGCGCCGACGGCACCTTGCCGAGTTCACGCGCCGCCGCCGCGAAGCTGCCGGTGCGGGCGATGGTGTCCATCATCTGCAGCGCTTCGGGGGTGAGGGCCTGGGTGCGGTCGGTCGCCATGGCTTCATCTTATTTGAACGGCCTCGTCAAGGCCGCGCCACCTGCGGCGGCGGCGCGGCGCCTACAGTCACTTTCATCGAAAGGAGTGCGTCACCATGCTGCGCCTGAGGAAGTCCTGTGAACGGGGTTACGCCGACCACGGCTGGCTGAAGAGCTACCACAGCTTCTCGTTCGCCGACTACCACGACCCCGCCCACATGGGCGTCGGCAACCTGCGCGTCATCAACGAGGACCGCATCGCCCCCGGCACCGGCTTCGGCACCCACGGCCACCGCGACATGGAGATCGTCAGCTACGTGCTCGACGGCGAACTCGCGCACAAGGACAGCATGGGCAACGGCACGGCCGGCGCCGCCAACGCTGGCGTCATCCGCCCGGGCGACGTGCAGCGCATGAGCGCCGGCACCGGCGTGCTGCACAGCGAGTTCAACCACGCCCCGGACCGCACCACGCACTTCCTGCAGATCTGGATCCTGCCCGACCGCCGCGGCATCGCCCCCGGCTACGAGCAGAAGCACTTCGACGAAGCCGGCAAGCGCGGCGCGCTGCGCCTGGTGGCGTCGGGCGACGGCCGCGACGGCTCGGTGACGATCCACGCCGACGCCGCGCTGCGCGTGGGCCTCTTCGACGGTGCCGAAAGCGCCGAGCTCGAAATCGACCCGCAGCGCCTGACCTACGTGCACCTGGCGCGCGGCAAGCTCGAAGCCAACGGCCAGGCGCTGAACGCCGGCGACGCCGTCACGCTGGACGGCGAGACCCGGCTCGCGCTGGCGCGCGGGCAGGACGCCGAGGTGCTGGTATTCGACCTCGCGCGCTGAGCCGCTTCCATCCACCACTTCAACGACACCCGAACGCCATGAACACCCCCTCTCCCGCCGTCGTCGTCATCGCCCGCCTGCTGCTGGCGCTGATGTTCATCCTGGCCGGCATCGGCAAGTTCACCGGCCTCGAAGGCACCGCCGGCTACATCGCCAGCAAGGGCCTGCCGATGCCGGCCGTGCTGGCCTTCCTGACCGCGCTGCTCGAGGTGGTCGGCGGCATCGCGCTGGCGATCGGCTTCCAGGCGCGCATCGCCGGCCTGCTGCTGGCGCTGTTCACGCTGGTGGCCACCTTCCTCTTCCACAACTTCTGGGCCATGCCGCCCGACCAGTCCTTCGTGCAGCAGCTGATGTTCATGAAGAACCTCGCGGTCGCCGGCGGCCTGCTGCTCGTGTTCTCTTTCGGCGCCGGCCCGGCCAGCGTCGATGCCCGCCGCCTCGCCGCGGCCTGATGTCCCGTCGTATCAACGGAGTAGTGTTCCCATGAGCAAGATCGTCATCGTCTACCACAGCGGCTACGGCCACACGAAGAAGGTCGCGGAAGCCGTCGCCGCGGGCAGCGGCGGTGCCCTGCTGGCCATCGACGCCGAAGGCAACCTGCCCGAAGGCGGCTGGGAGCAGCTGCAGGCGGCCGACGCCATCGTCTTCGGCTCGCCGACCTACATGGGCGGCCCGAGCTGGCAGTTCAAGAAGTTCGCCGACGCCTCGTCCAAGCCCTGGTTCATGAAGCAGTGGCGCAACAAGCTGGCAGCCGGCTTCACGAACTCGGCGACGCTGAACGGCGACAAGTTCTCGACCGTGACCTACATGTTCACGCTGTCGCAGCAGCACGGCATGATCTGGACGGGCATCGGCATGCAGGCGCCTAACTCGAAGGCCGCCACGCGCGCCGACATCAACAACGTCGGCGGCTATTCCGGCCTGATGACGGTGACGCCGTCGGACGCTTCGGCCGACGAGATGGTGCCGGGCGACCTGGCCACCGCGAAGGCCTTCGGCGAGCGCATCGTCGAGGTGCTGGGTCTCTTCAAGCGCTGACCGGCGCAGCAGGCGGCTTCACGAAGCCGCCTGCACCAGCCGGCCGACGAGGCCCATCACCTCGTCGGTCTGCGGCTGCAGCGCCGCCGCCAGCGGCGCCGTCGCGGCCGTCGCGACGACGAGGTCGAGCGCTGGCGCGAGCAGCGCGAACTGCCCGCCGTAGCCCCACGCCCAGGCCACCGGCTGGCCGTGCAGGCGGCCGCTGAACCACAGGTACCCGTAGCCGACGTCTTCCACCGGCCGCGCGCGCCAGCTTGCCGGGCCGGCACTCGCCAGGCTCTGCGAGACCCAATCCGCCGGCAGCACCTGCGCACCCTGCCAGCGGCCGCCGGCGGCCATCAGCGCCGCCAGCTTGAGCAGGTCGCGCGGGCGCAGCGCGATGCCGGCCGACGAGATCGGCTGGCCGCTGCGGTCGCGCCGCCAGGTCCAGCGTGTGATGCCCAGCGGCGCGAAGAGGCGCCTTGCGGCCTGCTCGGCGATGTCCACGCCCTGCGCGTGCTCGAGCACCGGCGACAGCAGCGCCACCATCGCGTCGTTGTAGGTCCAGCCGTCGGCCGGCGTGTCGGGCTGCGCCAGCGCCAGCCGCACCAGCGAGCGCGCCGCGGCCACCGACGCCAGCTGCGCCGAGTCGAAGGCCTGGCCGCTGCGGCCGGTGAGCAGCGCGCGCAGCGTCACGCGCGCGGCCGGCGAGCCGGGTGCCTGCTCGAAGGTGGCCGGCGCCAGTTCGGCCAGCGGTCGGTCCAGACCGGGCAGCCGGCCTTCGTGCAGCACCGGGCCGACGAGCATCGAGCACACGCTCTTCGTCGCCGAGTTGATGGCCAGCAGGCTGTCGGCATGGGCGCCGCCGTAGTAGCGCTCGGCGACGATGTGGCCGTGGCGTGCCGCCACCAGCGCGCGCAGGCCCGGCACCGCGGCGCCGGCCTCGAGCGCCGCGGCCACGGCGGCGCCGTCCAGGCCCTGCGCCTGCGGCGTGCTCAGCGGCCAGTCGTCGGCCGCCCCGTCGTCGATCTCGTTCACGCATCACTCCCGCTGCGCGAAAGCATAGCGCCGGCGGCCGCGCGCACTACAGTCGCGGCCATGGAAGCGTTCAACTCCCTGTGGCGCGCGCTCGGCTGGCCCGACGGCCTGGCCGTGCTGCTGTTCTTCGCCGGCTGGGCCGGCTACGCGAGCTTCGCATCGAAGCGTTCGCTGCTGCAGCCTTCGGTGCTGGCGTCGACGAACCGCGAGCGCACACGCTGGATGCTGCAGTCCACCTACCGCGAGAACCGCGTGCTCGACGGCGTGGTGGTGCAGAACCTGTCGACCAGCCCGTCGTTCTTCGCGTCGACCACCATCCTGATCATCGGCGGCCTGCTGGCGGTGCTGTCGAGCAGCGAACGCGCGAGCGAGCTGGTGCGGGAGATCCCGTTCGCGGCGCGCAGCTCGGTGCTGGTGTTCGACCTCAAGGTGGTGCTGCTGACCGCGGTGTTCGTCTACGCCTTCTTCCGCTTCACGTGGAGCCTGCGCCAGTACACGATGGGCGCGCTGCTCGTTGCCGCGCAGCCCGACTACACGCACTACAGCAGCGCCGCGCAGCGCGAGGCCTTCGCGTCGCGCGCCGGCCGCGTGATGGGGCTGGCGGCCGAGGCCTTCAACGACGGGCTGCGCGCCTACTACCTGGCCTTCGCGGCGGTGGCCTGGTTCTTCTCGCCGTGGGCGATGATGGCCGCGACCGCCGGTGTCATCTGGATCCTCTACCGGCGCGAGTTCCACTCCGAGGTGCTGCAAGCCCTCAGCGAGTGAGCGCGCCGGGCCGCTCCCAAGCGCTCATCCCGCAGCCCGCAGGGCGGAGGGCCGTCCCGTCAGCCCGCCCAGGAATGCCTCGGCGCGCGCCAGCTGCTCCAGCGAGACGAACTCGTCGGCCTGGTGCGCCTGCGCGATGAAGCCGGGGCCGCACACGGCGGTGGCGATGCCGGCCTGCTGGAACAGCCCCGCCTCGGTGCCGAAGGCCACCAGCGTGGTCTCCTGCGATCCGGCCAGCCGCTGCGCCAGCGCCACTGCCGGGTCGCCGGGCGGTGCCAGGAAGGCGGGGATGGCGCAGATGTCCTCGAAGCGGATGCCGGTGGCCGGGTCGACCGCCTGCATCGCCGGCTCCAGCGTGCGCGCGTAGGCGATCACGTCGCGCTGCATCGCCAGCGCGTCGGTGCCGGGCAGGTTGCGGAACTCGTAGTGGAAGTGGCAGTCCTCGGGCACCACGTTGTCGGCAATGCCGCCCTGCACCACGCCCACCGCGGCGGTGGAGTAGGGCACGTCGAAGCCTTCGTAGCGCGGCGCGTGGTCACGCCAGCCGTCGGCGGTGTCGGCAATGCGCGTGATGACGCGCGCCGCCGCCTCGATGGCGTTCACCGCCTTGGGCGTCAGCGACGAATGCGCCGCCTTGCCCTTCACGCAGCAGCGCCAGCGGTACACGCCCTTGTGCGCCACCGCCGGCACCATGCCGGTGGGTTCGCCGACCAGGCACAGGCGCGGCGCGAGGCCGGCGTCCTTCAGGTCGGCGATGAGGTGGCGCACGCCGAAGCAGCCGACCTCTTCGTCGTGGCTGAAGGCGAAGTGGATCGCCTCCGGCCCGTCGGCTTCCAGAAAGGCCTTCGCCTGCGCGACGACGAGGCCGATCCAGCCCTTCATGTCGGCGCTGCCGCGGCCGAACAGCTTGCCTTCCTGCACCAGCGCGGACAGCGGATCCATCGTCCAGTCCTGGCCGTCCCAGGGCACGGTGTCGGTGTGGCCGGAGAGGATCACGCCGCCCGGCTTGCCCTCGCCCAGCGTGGCGAACAGGTTCGCCTTGGTGCCGGTCTCGTCGCGCGTGATGCGCAACGGCACGCCCAGCGTGCGCAGGTGGTCGGCGATGGTCTCGATCAGCGGCAGGTTGCTGTGGTGGCTGACGGTGTTCAGGCGCACCAGGCGCCGGGCCCATTCGAGGCCGGAAGGGGAAACGCTCATGGCCCGCAATGTAGCGGGCCAAGCGTCCGCGGTAACCTCCGCGCCGCCATGGCCCTGCAACGACGACACCTGCTGGCCGCGCTGGGCGCGGCCGCCACACCGTGGGCGCGTGCCCAGTCGCCCGGGCCCGGGCCGCTGTTCGCCGCGCGGCCGGCGCTGGCGCCGATCGCCGCACGGCCCGACCGCATCATCGACATCGCCGTCTGTACGCGGCCGTTCCGCGCCCAGGGCCCGCGCCTCGAGGCCGAGCGGCGCGGCCGCCAGACCATCATCCACAACTATGGCCACGGCGGCAGCGGCTGGTCGCTGTCCTGGGGCTCGGCGCGTCTGGCGGTGGCGCTGGCGCTGGCCACGCGCGAACGGCGACTCGCCGTGGTGGGCTGCGGCGCCATCGGCCTGACCACGGCGCGCGTGGCGCAGCGGGCCGGGCTGCAGGTGCGCATCTACTGCAGCGAGCGGCCGCCCGAGGTGCGTTCGTTGGCGGCCACCGGCGTGTGGTCGCCGGAGTCGCGCGTGTGCACCGAAGCGCACGCCACGCCCGCCTTCCGGCAGCGCTGGGAGGCGATGACGCGGCAGTCGTTCAAGGTCTACCAGGGGCTGCTGGGCCTGGCCGGCACGCCGGTGGAGTGGCGCGACGGCTACGTGCTGTCGGACACGCCCTTCGGCGAGCGGCTGCCGCCGATGCCCGAGACCGCGGCCGAACCCGAGTACCCCGACCTCGAAGCGGCGGTGTCCGACCTGCACCCGCGATCGGTACCGCTCACCCGCGAGCAGCACCCATTCGGGCCGGCGCATGCGCGGCGCTACACGCAACTCGTCTTCAACCTGCCGGCCTACACGCAGTGGCTGCTGGACGGCTTCTTCCGCGAGGGTGGGGTCATCGAGCAGCGCCACTTCGAGCATCCGCGCGAGTTCGCGCGCCTGACGGAGCGCACGCTCGTGAACGCCACCGGCTGGGGGGCGCGCGCGCTGTTCGGCGACGACGGCCTGGTGCCGGTGCGCGGGCAGACCGCGCGCCTGGTGCCGCAGCCCGAGGTCGACTACGGCATCACCTGGCGCGGCCAGAACCTGTGGGTGGTGACGCGGCGCGACGGCATCCTGGTGCAGGCGCAGGCGGCCGGCGACTACGGTAGCGCCGACATCACCCCCGACCGCGCCGCCTCCGAGGCGGCGGTGCGGCGCCTCGCGTCGATCTATGCCTGAGGAGACTTCGTGAACGTCGATCACAACACCATACGCGCGGCGGCCGCGCGCATCGAAGCCGACGTGCGGCGCACGCCGCTGTGGCGCCTGCCCGGGCGCGCGCTCGGCCTCGACGTTGCGGAGGTGTGGCTCAAGCTCGAACACCTGCAGGTCGGCGGCAGCTTCAAGGCGCGCGGCATGTTCAACCGCATGCGCGCGCTGCCGCTGCCGGCGGCGGGGGTCACGGTGGCGTCGGGCGGCAACGCCGGCATCGCGGTGGCGACGGCGGCGCGCGCGCTCGGCGTGCCCCGCGAGGTCTTCGTGCCCGAGGTCTCGAGCGCCGCCAAGCGCGCCGCGCTGGCGGCGCTGGGCGCGACGGTGCGCGTGGTCGGCGCGAGTTACGCCGACGCCGCCGCGGCCTGCCTGGCGCGCCAGCGCGAGAGCGGCGCGCTGCTGATGCACGCCTACGACCAGCCCGAGGTGGTGGCCGGGGCCGGCACGCTGGCCGCCGAGATCGAGGCCGACGCCGGGCTGCCGGACCGCGTGCTCGTCAGCGTGGGCGGCGGCGGACTGGTGGCCGGCATCGCGGCCTGGTGCGAAGGCCGTACCCGGGTCGAGGCGCTGGAGCCGCGCCTGGCGCCGACGCTGCACGCCGCCTGGCAGGCCGGCGAGCCGGTCGACGTGGCGGTGTCCGGCGTGGCCGCCGATTCGCTGGGCGCACGCCGCATCGGCGCCATCGCGTGGGCGCAGCGCCGCCACATCGCCGGCGTGCACCTGCTGGAAGACGAGGCGATTCGCGCCGCGCAGCAACGCATGTGGCGCGACTTCCGCCTGGCGGTGGAACCGGCCGCCGCGCTGCCGCTGGCGGCGCTGTGGTCGGGGGTGCTGAAGCCGGCGCCGAAGGAGCGCGTGGCCGTGATCGTCTGCGGCGCCAACCTCGACCCGGCGACGCTGGCCTGAGCGTGGTCAGTTCAGCCCGATGAACGCCAGCACCGGCTTGACGGTGCGTTCCGGGTCTTCCTCGTGCGGCACGTGGCCGAGGTCGTCGAAGGTGACGAGCTGGCTGCCCACGATCGTCTTCGCGAACACCTGGCCGATGGCCGGCGGCACGATGCGGTCGCGCCCGCCCCAGAGGATCAGCGTGGGCAGCGTCAGCGTGCCGATGCGC
>CAUJHQ010000044.1 GCA_963204815.1 Pseudomonadota bacterium
GGGCGGCATGTGTTGCACCACCACGATGCCGGGTGCTGTGCGTGGCAGCCGGGTCAGCAATGCCTCGATCGACTGCACCCCGCCGGTCGACAGACCCAGGGTGATGACCCGGTCGGTCGTCTCGGCCAGCGCCGTGCTGAAGCCGCCCGTTGCCATGGACAGCGGCCGGGCCGCCGAGATGCCTGTGCCCGAGGTGCCCACACCGGCGCTGCCCGGTCTGGCGCCCGCTGCCGGCTGGGCGCGCAACATCGCGCCCAGGTTGGCGCGCGAGGCGGCGCGCACGGCAGCGACGATGCCGTTGCTGTCGTCTTCGAGAAAGGCCTTCAGGCCGAGCTTGGGTTTGGTGATGAAACTCACCGCACCCGCGGCCAGCGCCTGCATGGTGGTCTCGCAGCCCTTCTCGGTGAGCGTGGAACACATCACCACCGGCGTGGGGCGTTCACTCATGATGCGTTTCAAGAAGGTGATGCCGTCCATGCGCGGCATCTCGACGTCGAGCACGATCACGTCGGGCCAGCGCGCCTGCATCGCGCGCTGCGCGAACACGGGGTCGGCGTGGGCGCCGACGAGCTCGAAGCCCGGCGTGCCCTGGAACAGGCCGCCGAGCACCTGGCGCACGACGGCGGAGTCGTCGATCACCATCACGCCGATGCGGGGTCGCGTCATCTCGTGTCCCGGGAAGGGCCGATGCGGCCGCCATGCGCAATGGTCAGCGCGCCGTCGGCCAGGTTGAAGGTCAGGCGGCGCACGACGCGGCCGCCCACGTCCTGCTGCGCGAACGCGAGGCCGCGTTCGGCGGCCCACTGTTGGGCCCAGGCGATGTTGGCGGCGCCGATGTCGGTGTCGCCGGTGCCCGCGCCGCCGGCCAGCGAGGCCTGCATCTCGCTCCAGTGGCAGCCGGCCGCCGCGAGGCGCTGCGTCATCCACTGGCCGGCGTCGGCGCCGTAGCGGCCGTCGAGCGCGCTGCCGGGTTGGGCGCGCGGGCGTTGCGGCAGCAGGCAGTGGCAGATCGCGCCGACGCGCCGCCGCGGCGACCACAGCACGAGCGAGATGCACGAGCCGAGCAGCGTCGACACCCGCACCGCGCCGCAGCCGTAGAGCCAGTCGCCGGGCCGCAGGAACACGCCGCCGCTGCCGAGCGCGTCGGTGTCGGCGACGCCGGTGGTCTCCAGCGTCGGCAACACGCTGCGCCGGCGCTCGCGCGGAGCGGGCAGGGCGTTCATGTGCGCTGCCGGTAGACGGTCGGCACGACGGCGTCGAGCACGCCGGTCACGCCGCCCAGCGTTTCGGAGTGGCCGATGAAGAGCAGCCCGCCCGGCCGGATGCAGCGCGCCACCGACTCGACGATGCGCTTCTTGGCCGCGGTGTCGAAGTAGATCAGCACGTTGCGCAGGAAGACGAAGTCGAACGGCTCCAGCGGCGGCAGCGGCTGCATCAGGTTGACCTGCTGGAAGCTCACGCGCTGGCGCAGCGCGCCGTCGATGCGGTACTGGCCGGTGAACTCGTCGATGCCCTCCAGCAGGTACTTCGCGGCCAGCGCCTTCGGCACCTCGGCGGCGCGCTGGGCGCCGTAGATGGCGGTGCGGGCGTCGTCGAGCACGCGCGTGGACAGGTCGGAGGCGTGCACCTGCCAGGGCCGCTCGCCCAGCACCTCGGCCAGCGTCATCGCCAGGCTGTACGGTTCCTCGCCGGTGGAACAGGCGGCGCTCCAGACGCGCACCGGCAGCTGCGGCGGCCGTGCCGCCAGGCGCGCCAGTTCCTGGCGCAGCAGCTCGAAGTGGCGCGGCTCGCGGAAGAAGTGCGTCTCGTTGGTCGTGAGCAGGTCGATCGCGAGCTGGCGCTCCGCCGCCTGCGCCGGGCGCTCGATGAAATCGAGGTACGCGCGGTAGGTCGCCAGCCCGGTGGCCCGCAGGCGCTTGGCGAGACGGCCGCAGACCAGGACCTTCTTGCTGTCGGCCAGGCGGATGCCGGACGCGGCGTGGAAGAAGCGCCGCAGGCGGTCGAACTCCGGGTCGGTGATGGTGGCGCCGATCATGGCGGGCTCGCGGTGGCGGCGTTCAGCGGGCGGCGGCGCGCGGACGGCGGAACTTGGCGTCGTCCAGCGGGGCAGCCGCCACGCGGCGCAGCGCTTCCCGAGGCGGCGCCGACATCGCGCCGCCGAACGAGCCTTCGCCGGTGTTGAAGAAGGCCATCGCCTCGCGCAGCTTCTCCGCCTGGGCCGTCATCTCCTCGGCGGTGGCGGCGAGCTCCTCGCTGCCGGCGGCGTTCTGCTGCGTGAGCTGGGTGAGCTGGCCCATGGCGGTGTTGATCTGGCTGACACCGGTGCTCTGCTCGTCGCTGGCGGCGGTGATCTCCTGCACCAGGTCGCTCGTCTTGCGGATGGCCGGCACGATCTCCGAGAGCAGGCGGCCCGCGTGCTCGGCGGTCTTGACGCTGCCGCCGGCGAGTTCGCCGATCTCCTGCGCGGCGACCTGGCTGCGCTCGGCCAGCTTGCGCACCTCGGCGGCGACGACGGCGAAGCCCTTGCCGTGCTCGCCGGCGCGCGCGGCCTCGATGGCCGCGTTCAGCGCCAGCAGGTTGGTCTGGTAGGCGATGTCGTCGATGATGCCGATCTTGCCGGCGATGGACTTCATCGCATTGACGGTCTCGCCGACGGCCTGGCCGCCTTCGGTGGCCTCGCCGGCGGCCTTGCGGGCCATGCCGTCGGTGACCTTGGCGTTGTCGGCGTTCTGGCCGATCGACGCCGTCATCTGCTCGATCGCGGCCGAGGTCTCCTCCACGCTCGCGGCCTGCTCGTTGGCGCCCTGCGACAGGCTCTGCGAGGTGCCGGAGATCTGCGTCGCCGCGGCGGCCAGCGACTCCGCGTTGTTGCGCACGTCGTTGATGACACCGCGCAGGCGCTCCAGCGTGGCGTTGACGGCGGTCTTCAGTTCGTCGAACAGGCCGGGCATCGGCCGGCGCATGTCCTGCGTGAGGTCGCCTTCGGCCAGCGCGCCGAGCGTCGTGCGCATGTCGCCGAGCGCGCTCTCGACGGTGCCGAGCAGCTCGTTCGTGCGCTCGGCCACGTCGCGGAAGAAGCCGGTCTTGTCCTCGGTGGCGAAGCGCAGGTCGAAGCGGCCCTCGCAGGCAGCGCCGATGACGCGGCCGAGCTCGGCCTCGAAGTTGCGCGTGGCCACCGTCTGCGCGGTGATGTCGGTGGCGTACTTCACCACCTTGAACGGCTTGCCGTTCATGTCGAAGATGGGGTTGTAGCTGGCCTGGATCCAGACCTCGCGCCCGCCCTTGCCGATGCGCTTGTACAGGCCGCTGTCGTACTGGCCGGCGCCCAGGCGCTCCCAGAACTGGCGGTACTCGGCCGACTCGCGGTAGGCGGGGTCGCAGAACAGGCTGTGGTGGCGGCCCTTCACCTCGTCGAGCGAATAGCCGAGCGTCTTCAGGAAGTTCTCGTTCGCGTTCAGCACCTGGCCCTTGAGGTCGAACTCGATCACCGCCTGCGACTTGCCGATCGCGGCCAGCTGGCCGTCCTGGTCGGCGCTGCGCAGCTTCTCGGCGGTGATGTCGGTGGCGTACTTCACCACCTTGAACGGCCTGCCGTTCATGTCGAGGATGGGGTTGTAGCTGGCCTGGATCCAGACCTCGCGGCCGCCCTTGCCGATGCGCTTGTACTGGCCGGCGTCGTACTGGCCGGCGCCCAGGCGTTCCCAGAACTGGCGGTACTCGGCCGACTCGCGGTAGGTGGCGTCGCAGAACAGGCTGTGGTGGCGGCCCTTCACCTCGTCGAGCGTGTAGCCCAGCGCCTTGAGGAAGTTCGCGTTGGCGTCGAGCACCTGGCCCTTCAGGTCGAACTCGATCACCGCCTGCGCCTTGCCGATGGCGGCGATCTGGCCTTCGTGGTCGGCGGCGCGCAGCTTGTCTGTCGTGATGTCGGCGGCCATCTTGACCACGCGCACCGGCTTGCCGTCATCGCCGAGCACCGGGTTGTAGCTGGCCTGGATCCAGACCTCGCGGCCGCCCTTGCCGATGCGCTTGTACTGGCCGGCGTCGAACTGGCCGGCGGCCAGGCGCTCCCAGAACTGCCGGTACGCCGGCGAGTCGCGGTACGCGGGGTCGCAGAACAGGCTGTGGTGGCGGCCCTTGATCTCGTCGAGCGTGTAGCCCAGCACCTTCAGGAAGTTGTCGTTGGCGTGCAGCACGTTGCCCTGCAGGTCGAACTCGATGAAGGCAAACGAGCGCCCGATCGCCTGCACCACCGCCTGCTCGCGCGCCAGCAGCGCGCGCTGCTCCAGCGCCACCTTGCGCCAGCGGCGCAGCAGCTGCGCGGTGCCGCGGGCGGTGCCCGAGAACTCGTCGGGCTCGATGTCGTCGGCGGCGTGGCCGGCGGCCAGGCGTTCGATGGCCTGCGACGACCAGTTCTCCAGGCGGAGGGACTGGCGGCCGAAGAGGAAGTCGATGGTGCTCATGGTGGGGGGTCTCGCGGCGAAGGGTGGGGTGTGGGGTGGGTGTGGGGGGCGGTCAGCGTGCGCTGGCCGATGCGGCGGTATGCGGCGTCGCGCGCTCGACCGAGCCCTGCACGAGCTGGTGCACGTCGAGGATGAGCGCGATGTCGCCGCTGCCGAGGATGCTGGTGCCGCTCACCGCGCGCAGGTGGCGGAAGATGCGGCTCATCGGCTTGATGACGGTCTGGATCTCGCCGTGCAGCGCGTCGACCAGCACACCGGTCTTCAGCTCGCCCGAGCGCACGACGACGACGCTCGGCCGCTTGACCGGCTCGCCGTCGATGCCGAAGGCGTCGCGCAGGCACACGTAGGGCAGCACCTCGCCGCGCAGGTTCAGGTAGCGCGGCGTGTCGGCGGAGAGCGCGTCGGCCGGCAGCTCGATGCACTCGACCACCAGGTCCAGCGGCAGGATGAAGCGGGTGTCGGACACGCCGACCATGAAGCCGTCGATGATGGCCAGCGTCAGCGGCAGCCGCATCTGCAGCAGCGTGCCCTGGCCCGGGCGCGACGACAGCGTGATGGCGCCGCGCAGCGCCTCGACGCTCTTCTTCACGACGTCCATGCCGACGCCGCGGCCGGACAGGCTGGTGATCTGCTCGGCGGTCGAGAAGCCCGGTTCGAAGATCAGCTGGTGGATCTCGGCGTCGGTGAGGCCATCGCCGCTGGCGACGATGCCGCGCTCGATCGCCTTCGCGAGGATGCGGTCGCGGTTCAGGCCGCGGCCGTCGTCGCTGATCTCGATGACGACGCTGCCGGAGTCGTGGAAGGCGCGCAGCCGCAGCGTGCCCTGCTCGGGCTTGCCGGCGGCCACGCGCTCGGCCGGCGGCTCCAGGCCGTGGTCCATCGCGTTGCGGACCAGGTGCATCAGCGGGTCGCCGATGCGTTCGACCATCGCCTTGTCGAGTTCGGTGTCGCCGCCGACGATCTCCAGCGCGATGCTCTTGCCGAGCTCGAGCGCGACGTCGCGCACCACGCGCTGGAAGCGGTTGAAGGTCTCGCCGATCGGCACCATGCGCAGCTGCAGCGTGCCCGACTGGATGCCGTCGATCAGCCCGGTGAGCTGGCCGATGGCTTCCTGCAGCCGCACGTTGCGCGTCTCGCGCGCCAGCACGTCGACGGTGGCGCCGGCGATGACGAGTTCGCCGACCTGCACGATCAGTTCGTCCAGGCGCTCGGCCGGCACGCGCAGGAAGCGAGCGGCCGGCGCCGCCGCCACGGCGGCCGCGGGCGCCGGCGCGGCGGCGCTGGACGCGGCCTCGGCACCGGTCCATTCGGCGTCGCTGACGAGCCCGGCGTCGCGCCACGGCGCCAGCGCGGCGTCGCCCAGGGCGTCGCGCAGCGGCTGCAGCGCGGCGTGCACGGCCGCCGGCCCGATGGCGCGGTCGCAGACGGCCAGCACGGTGCCTTCGCCGAAGAACTCGAAGGCCTCGCGGGCCGTGGCGGCGTCGCCGTCGGCGGCCTCGAGCGCGAGGGCGAGCCAGCAGTCCTCGGCGTCGAGCGCGTCGAGCAGCGGAATGCGCGGCGCCAGCAGCACGCGGCGCGTGATCGACACGCGCTCGCCCAGGTAGAGCAGGGCCGACGCGGGGTCGATGCCGTCGCGCAGCGTGTCGCGTCCGAAGACCGCGAAGAGCCGGAAACCTGCACCCGCCGGCGCGGTGGCGGCGCACGCCGCCGGGACCGCCGGGGCGTCGCCTTCGTGCGCCGGCGTGGCCAGGCCTTCCAGCAGCAGTGCTTCCGGGGCGGCGAGCGCGAGGCCTTCCGTGTCGCCGCGCTCGGCCAGGTCGAGCAGGCGGCGGATGTGGTCCACGCAGCGCAGCAGGCGCGACAGCATGGCGTCGTCGAGCAGCGGTTCGCCGGCGCGCACGCGGTCGAGCACGGTCTCCACGTGGTGGGTGAAGCGGCCCAGGCTCTGGATGCCGACGATGCCGGCCGAGCCCTTGATGGTGTGGGCGGCGCGGAACAGCGCGTTCACGAGCTCGGGGTCGGCGCGGTCGTGGCCCTGCTCCAGGCGCAGCAGCCCCTGCTCCAGGTCTTCGGCGAGCTCGCGGCCTTCGATCAGGTAGGCGGCGAACGCGGCGCTCAGGTCGATGCCGGACATCAGCGCACCTCCGTCAGCGTGTCGACGGGGTGGGCGCCGAGCGCGGCGGCGACGGCGCGCACGCCTTCGGGGCAGGCGGCGAACGTCGGTGCGTGGCCGGCGCGCTGCAGCGTCGCGGTGGCCGACAGCAGCAGCTGCACGCCAGCGCCGTCGGCTTCGGTGACGCCGGCCAGGTCGAGCTGCACCGGGCCCGGCGGCAGCGCGCCGAACAGGCTCAGCAGCTCGGCACGGCCGGCAGCGGCGGCGGCGATGGTGAGCGGGCCCTGCAGGCGGATGCGCGCCGGCACGGCGTCCAGGTCCAGGTGCGCGTCGATCATGGCAGCACCAGCTTCTGGACCGCCTGCAGCATCTGCTCCGGGCGGAAGGGCTTGGTCATCCAGGCGCGCGCGCCCTCGCTGCGGCCGATCGCCTTCTTGTCCTCGCCGGCCTCGGTGGTCAGCATCATCACCGGCGTGAAGCGGTGTTGCGGGTGCTTCTTCAGCTCCTTCAGGAACGTGAGTCCGTCCATCACGGGCATGTTCACGTCGCTCAGGATGAGGTGGACCCTGCGGCCCTCCAGGCGCGCCAGCGCGTCGGCGCCGTCGCGCGCCTCGACGACCTCGTAGCCCGCGCCGCGCAGCGCGATGCCGACGACGGTGCGCACCGAGCTCGAGTCGTCGACGACCATGATGATCTTCGCCACTTCGGGTTCTCCTTCGGGGATGTCAGAACAGGGTGAGGCCGTCGGCGTCGTCGCCCGCGGCGGCTGCGGGCGCGGCCTCGCCCCGGTGGGTGCGCTGCTCGTCGGGCATCGTGTAGCTGGCGTACAGCCGCGTCTCCAGGTCGGCCAGCGCGTCGGCCGCGGGCCAGCCGCCGGACAGGCCGTCGGCGAAGGCTTCGACGTTGGCCTGCACGTGCTGCAGGCGCTGCGACACGCGGTCCTGGTACTGGAAGTCCAGCAGCGCCGCCGCCACCGAGCCGCGCAGGCCCTGCGCGCAGGCGCCCAGCGTGTCGGCGGTGCCGATCAGCTGCTCCATCGAGCGGCCGAAGGCCTCGGTGACCTCGCCGACCTCGGCGCGGCACGTCGCCATCAGCTCGGCGTCGCCCTGCCGCATCTGCTCGCCGGCGCCGGCGGCGGCGCCGACGACGCTGCCGATGCGCTCGACGCGCGCCAGGATGGCCTGCGAGTCGTCGCGCGCCATCGCGGCAAGCCGGCGCACTTCGTCGGCGACGACGGCGAAGCCGGCGCCGGCGCTGCCGGCGCGCGCGGCCTCGACGCGCGCGTTGATCGACAGCAAGGTCGTCATCTGCGCGATGCGCTCCACCGAACGGGCGGTTTCACGCAGCTCGGCGGTGGCCTTCACCGCCTCGGCGATCGAGGCCAGCAGCGCGTGCTTCGTTGCGGCCGCGGACTCGATGTGCGACAGCACCGCCTGCAGGCGCTGGCGCGCCTCGTCGACGACGCCGGCCATGCCCCCCGCGCCGCCGAACGAACCGGCGGCCGAGGCGGCCGTCTGCGCCGCATCGGCGAGCTGGCGCTCGATGTCGGCAAAGGTGCGCGTCAGCGCGTCGACCGACTCGGTGCCGTGCGTGGTGGCGGCGTCGAGGTGGCGCGCCCACAGCTGCAGCAGCGGCGCCGCGGCAGCGGCCTCGGTGGGCGGCGGCGGCGTCTCGGCCGGCTGGCGCGGCCAGCCGATGGCGGCCAGCGTGCGGCGTGTGATGGCCTGCATCACCGGCCTCAGGCGCGCGGCTCGGTGAGCCGGGCCAGGTGCGAGACCTCCTCGATCGACAGCACCTGCTCCAGGCGCATGACGATGACGAAGCGGCCGCGGATGCGCGCCATGCTCTGGATGAAGTCGCTGCGGATGTTGGCGCCGAAGCTGGGCGCCGGCTCCAGGTCCTCGGGGCCGAGCTCGAGCACTTCGCTGACGCCGTCGACGACGACGCCCATGTCGAAGACCTCGTCCTCGTGGCGCAGCTCGACGATGACGATGCAGGTGCGGCGGCTCGGCTTGGCGGGTTCGAACCCGAGCCGCGCGGCGAGGTCGATCACCGGCAGCACCGCGCCGCGCAGGTTGATGACGCCGCGGATGAACGCCGGCATCAGCGGAATCGTCGTCAGCGTGCCGTACTCGATGATCTCCTTGATCGCCGCGATGCCCATCGCATAGGTCGAACCCGCGGCGCTGAAGCACAGCACCTGCACGCCGCCGGCACTGCGGGCAGCGGCGATGGCCGCCGCCGCGGCGCGTGCCGCGGTGTGGCGTACCGGTTCGGGAACTGACATGTCCATGGGACCTCCGTGCGATGGAAGTCATTCTGGTCAGCGGGTCCCGCGCGCACCATCGCCCCCGCACCCGGGGCGCAGCCCGGGTCGCCACCCGGGGCGGTGTCAGGTGTGGGCGAGCGCGTCGGCGGCGTCGAGCAGCGCGGCGACGGGCAGCGCGCCCGGCGCGGTGCCGGCGGCCAGCCCGTCCTCGACCTCGCGCGCGAGCGCGATGGCGTCGCGGTCGCCCAGCATCGCGAGCGAGCCGCGCAGCGCATGCACGGCGCCGCGCAGTGCCGCGGCGGAGTCGGCGCCGGCGATGGCGGCGCGCTGCGCCGGCCAGACGCCGGCGAAGAGCGCGCGCAGCGGCGGCGGCGCCAGTGCCGGGGGCGGCGCCAGCGGTGCAGCGCGGCGCGGCAGCGGTCCCAGCAGGGCGCGCAGGTCGGCCGGCTCGCAGGGCTTGGCCAGGCAGGCGAGGGCGCCCAGCGCGCCGGCGGCGATGCGGTCGGCGGTGTCCAGGTGCGCGCTCAGGAAGAGCAGCGGCAGCGTGGCGCCCGCCTCGGTGGCGCGGATCGCACGCGCGACGTCCAGGCCGTGCTCGCCGGCGCCGAGTTGCAGGTCCAGCAGCACGGCGTCGAAGGCGCCTTCGGCCAGGTGCGCGAGCGCCTCGCGGCCGCGGCTGCACAGCACCGTGTGGGCGCCCAGATGGCGCAGCAGGCCGGCGATGACCTGCTGGTTGATCGGGTTGTCCTCGACGACCAGCAGGCGCCGGCCGACCAGCCGCGGATCGGGCTCGATCGTGTCGCCACCGGCGCCGCCGAACGCCGCCGCCGCGAGCAGCGGCAGCGCGACGATGTCGTGCCCGCCTTCGGGCACCGCGTCGGCGCTGACGAGGTGCAGCGTGCGGCCGAGGCGGCGTGCGGCGTCGGCGCGCGCCGCGGCGTCGGGCAGCGCCGTGTCGACGACCCAGCGCGCCGCGCGCTCGGCCGCGGTGGCCGGCAGCAGGGCCTGGCCGTGCGCGCGCCACAGCGCGGCCACGGTGTCGTGCAGCCGGCGGTCGGCGCTGAAGACCGCGGTGTCGGCGGGCGGGGGCGTGCCCTCGCTGCCGTCGCTGTCGACCGGCAGCGTGAGGTCGAACCAGCAGATGGTGCCGCCGCCGGCGACCGAGGCCACCTTCAGCCGGGTGTCGTGAAGCTCGAGCAGCCGGCGCACCACCGCGAGCCCGAGGCCGGTGCCGGCCGGCTGGCCGGGTGCCGTGGCGCGCTCGAAGGGGCGGCCGATACGATCGAGGCGGTCCAGCGCGATGCCGACGCCGGTGTCGGACACCGACAGCCGCAGCGTCACCTGGTCGCCGTGGCGCGCGCGCAGCTTGGCGCCGAGCACGACCATGCCGCGGTCGGTGAACTTCAACGCGTTGCCGAGCAGGTTGACGAGCACCTGCTCGATGCGCAGCGCGTCGCCGCGCAGGCGCGCCGGCAGCGCCGGGTCGACCGCGGCATAGACGCGGATCGGCTTGTCCTGGCGCAGCGCCGCGGCCAGGCCCAGCACGCGCGCGGCGAGCGCCGGCAGGTCCAGCGGCAGGTCGGGCTCGATCTCCAGCCGGCCGGCTTCGAGGCGCGCCAGGTCGAGCAGGTCGTTGACGACGCGCAGCATCAACTGCGCCGCCTGCTCGATGTGCTCGAGGTGGTGGCGCTCGGTGTCGGCCGGCCGATCGGCGCGCGCCAGGCGGGCGAAGCCGACGATGGCATGGAGCGGCGTGCGCAGCTCGTGGCTGATGCCGGCGACGAACTCGTCGCGCGCACTCAGGCCGGGGGGCGCCTGCGGCGGCGGCAGCGCAAGCACCAGGCCCTGCCAGCCGTCTGGGCCGGCGCTGCCGCGCACCAGCAGCGGCAGCCCGGCGGCGTGCACGGTCATGGCGATGGGTGCGCCGGCGTTGTCGAGCGCGGTCCCGAGCGCGACCCGATCCGCCGGTGCCAGTGCCTCGAGCCAGCGTGCCAGCGGCAAGGAGCGGGGCGCGAGCCCGAACAGCGTGGCGGCGACGGGGTCGAGACCGACGCGGCCGGCGGCGACGCGCCACGTGCCGCCGGCGGCCGCAGCGAGCGCGGCGGCGGGGTCGGGTGCCGGGCCTGAAGCGGAAGTGCGGCGGGACAAAGTCACGAAGACGCGGGAAGGGGCCCGCTGATCGGTGCCGACAATTCCAGCATGCGTGACGTGACATGTCAGTGAACGATTCGGCGACCCAGGTCCTCGTGGCCGACGATCAGGTGCTCGTGCGTGCGGGCGTGGCCGCGCTGCTGGCGCAGATGGACGGCTTCGTGTGCGCCGGCACGGTGGAGGACGGTGACGCCTGCCTGGCCGCCTGCGCCCGCGCGGCGCCCGACATCGTGCTGCTGGACCTGCACATGCCGGGCAGCGACGGCCTGCAGGTCGCGCAGGCGCTGCGCGAACACCATCCCGGCGTGCGCATCGTCATCCTCACCAGCCGTGCCGAAGCGGCGCTCGCGCGGCGCGCGCTGGCGCTCGGCGCCGTCGGCTTCGTGTCGAAGGACTTCGTGCTCGACGAACTCGCGCTCGCGCTGCGCACGGTGGCCGCCGGCCGCGTCTACCTGAGCCCGGACGTGGCGCTCGCCGCCGTGCAGGCGCCCGGCGCCGCGCCCGGCCTCACGCCGCGCCAGAAGGACGTGCTGCGCGGCATCGCGCGCGGCGCCCCGAACAAGCTGATCGCGCGCGAACTCGGCGTCAGCGTGAAGACGGTGGAGTACCACCGCGCCGAGCTGATCCAGCGGCTGGACCTGCACGACGTGGCGAGCCTCACGCGCTTCGCGGTGGCCAACGGCCTCGCCGACTGACGCCCGCCGGCGGTGGTTCAATACGCGGCTGCATCACCTGCGGCCCGCGCATGACCGACGACCTGCCCGACTTCGAGCTCCCGAAACCCGACCTCGGCGCCTGGCGCGCCGGCAACACCGGCACCGAAGGTGTCTGGCGCTTCGAGTCCGGCGTGCCCGGCCGCGACGTGCTGGTCACCGCACTCGTGCACGGCAACGAACTCTGCGGCGCCTGGGCGCTGCTGGCGGCGCTGCAGGTGGGATTGCGGCCACGTCGGGGCGCGCTGACGCTCGCCTTCTGCAACCTGGCCGCGTTCGACCGCTTCGAGCGCGAACACTTCGGCAAGTCGCGCTGCGTCGACCAGGACCTGAACCGCGTCTGGGGCGCGATGGACTGGCGCGCCGCGCCGGCCAGCGTCGAGCAGCGGCGCGCGCTCGAACTGCTGCCGTTCGTCGAGCGCGCCGAATGGCTGCTGGACCTGCATTCGATGCACGACCCCGGACCGGCACTCGTGCTCACCGGGTTGGCGCCGCGCCACATCGCGCTGGCGCGCCAGATCGGCGCACCGGCGCTTGTGGTGGCCGACGCCGGGCACGCCGAAGGGCGGCGCCTGCGCGACCACGGCCGCTGGGGCGTGACCGGGGGCGACGACGGCACGCGATCGCTGCTCGTCGAATGCGGCTTCCATGGCGCGCTGTCCTCGCGAGTGGTCGCCATCGACATGCTGGCGCGCTTCCTCGTCAGCGCCGGCACGGTCGACGAACTCGACGTCCCCGGCGGCTGGTGGCGCCCGCGGCCGGTGCTGCAGGACGTGCTCGAGGTGACCGACGCGGTGGCCATCAAGGCCGGCGACGCGCCGCGCTTCGCCGAGCCCTGGCGCACCGGCCAGCGTGTCGAGCGTGCCGGCACGCTGCTGGGCTGGAACGGCGGCGAGCCGTTCCACACGCCCTACGACGGCTGCACGCTGATCATGCCGTCGCTGCGCGCGCCGCGGCCCGGCGTGACGATGGTGCGGCTGGCGCGCGACGCGGCGGGCTGATCCGTGCGGTGCCGCACGGCGGCCTCGCGAGCACGAAAAGGCGCCGCCCCTTAGAATGCGGCCCATCGATGCAGCCTCCAGTCGCTGCATCGGCGTCGAGTCCCGACATCGTGCGCTCCCAACGCGCGGTCAACTCCTCCCCTGACGCCTGCGACTGGCGCCCCTCATCAGCGGGCGACAGGCCGTCTCAGTAGAAATCCAAATGAACTTCAAGGACCTCGGCCTCGCCGAGCCGCTGCTGCGTGCCGTGCACGACCAGGGCTACGACATTCCCACGCCGATCCAGCTGCAGGCCATCCCGCAGGTGCTGAAGGGCGGCGACCTGATGGCCGGCGCCCAGACCGGCACCGGCAAGACGGCCGGCTTCACGCTGCCGATGCTGCACCGCCTGGCGCTGGTGAAGCCCACCCGCGACGCCCGCGGCCGCGTGCCGATCCGCGCGCTGATCCTCACGCCCACGCGCGAACTCGCGGCGCAGGTCGAAGAAAGCGTGCGCACCTACGGCAAGTACCTGCCGCTCACGAGCATGGTCATGTTCGGCGGCGTCGGCATGCAGCCGCAGGTGGACAAGCTTCGCCGCGGTGTCGACATCCTCGTCGCCACGCCGGGCCGCCTGCTCGACCACCACCAGCAGGGCACGCTCGACCTGAAGCACGTGGAGATCTTCGTCCTCGACGAAGCCGACCGCATGCTCGACATGGGCTTCATCCACGACATCAAGAAGGTGCTCGCGGTGCTGCCGCCGAAGAAGCAGAGCCTGCTCTTCAGCGCCACGTTCAGCGACGAGATCAAGGCCCTGGCCGACCGCCTGCTGAACGCGCCCGCGCTGATCGAGGTGGCGCGCCGCAACGCGACCGCCGAGAACATCGCGCAGAAGGTGCACCCGGTGGGCCGCGAGCGCAAGAAGGAACTGCTGGCGCACCTGATCAAGCAGGGCGACTGGCACCAGGTGCTGGTGTTCACGCGCATGAAGCACGGCGCGAACCGCCTCACCGAGTACCTGAACGACCACGGCATCAGCGCGATGGCGATCCACGGCAACAAGAGCCAGGGCGCGCGCACGAAGGCGCTCGCCGACTTCAAGAGCGGCGACCTGCAGGTGCTGGTGGCGACCGACATCGCGGCGCGCGGCATCGACATCGACCAGTTGCCGCACGTCGTCAACTTCGAGCTGCCCAACGTGCCCGAGGACTACGTGCACCGCATCGGCCGCACCGGCCGCGCCGGCGCGACCGGCGAGGCGATCTCGCTCGTCTGCCTGGACGAAGAGATCTTCCTGAAGGACATCCAGCGCCTCATCAAGCGCGACATCCCGCGCGAGGCCGTGCCCGGCTTCGAGCCGCCGGCCGGCGAGAAGGCCGAGCCCATCGTGCTCGGCCGCATGACCATCGGCATCGGCGGCACGCGCCGGGGCGGCGCGCCCGGTGGTGGTGGCGGCGGCGGTGGTTCGCGTGGCGGTCGCCCCGGGGGCGGTGGCGGGCAGCGCAGCGGCGGTGGTGGCGGCGGCCAAGGCCGCCCGCAGGCGCCGCGCCGTGATGGCGGCCGGCCGGCGTCGAGCGGCTCCGGCGGCTCGCGCGGCGGCAGCAGCGGCGGCCCGCGCCGCTGAAGGCGGTCAGCGTCGGTCGACGCTGACCCGGTTGCGGCCGCCGTTCTTCGACGCGTAGAGCTGGCGGTCGGCGGCGGCCAGCAGGTCGGCCGGCTCCAGCGTGTCCGGGCCGATGGCGGCGACGCCGATCGAGATCGTCTGCCGGTGCTGCACCGGCACGCCGCCCTGCAGGCCGACCGCAAACACGTAGTCGGCCACCGCCGCACGCACGTGTTCGGCAATGTCGGCGGCCATCGGCAACTCGGTGTGCGGCAGCACGGCGGCGAATTCCTCGCCGCCCAGCCGCCCCAGCACGCCGTGCCCGCGCAGCGTGTTGCGCACGACGGCGGCGCTGTCGCGCAGCACCACGTCGCCGGCCGCATGGCCCCAGCGGTCGTTCACGCTCTTGAAGTGGTCGAGGTCGTAGCACAGCACCGACAACGCGCGCTGCTGCTCGCGCGCCAGGCGCATCTCGCGCTTCAGCGTGTCGAAGAGGTAGCGGCGGTTGAAGACCTCGGTGCCGGGGTCGACGGTGGCGGTGCGGTAGATGCGGTCGTGCAGCGCCGCTTCGAGGCTCTGGCTCTCGTAGAAGCGCAGCACGACGACGCCCAGGCGCACCATGTCGCCGCCCTTCAGCTGCAGCGGCGCGGCGACGCGCGTCTCGTTGACGAAGGTGCCGTTGCTCGACCCGAGGTCGACGATGGTGACCGTGCTCTCGGTGACCTGCAGCTCGGCGTGGCGCCGGCTGATGCCGGGGTTGTCCAGGTGCAGCCGGCACTCGGGGGCTCGCCCCATGACGTAGGTGCCGGGCTCGAGATCGAACGGCATCCCGGCGTCGCCGCCGCTGTAGAGGATCAGGCAGGGCCGGCGCGGCCCGCTGCCGACGAAGTCGAGGAAGAGCGAGGCACCGCTCTTCGTGATCGCGACGGTCGTCGTGTCGGCGGACATCGTGTCGTGCGCGCCGGCGCCCTGTGCCTTACTGGGTGAACTTGTAGTCGGTCTTGGCCTTCGCGCGCAGGTCTTCCTGGTACTTCTGGAGCTTGTTCTGCTCCAGGCGCTGCTTGATCTGGCCCTTCACGTCGTCGAAGGCCGGGAACGCAGCGTCGCGCGTGTCCTCGAGGCGGATGATGTGCCAGCCGAACTGGCTCTTCACCGGCGCGTCCGTCATCTCGCCCTTCTTCAGCTTGATCATCGCCTGGCTGAACTCGGAGACGTAGCTCTCGGCCTTCGCGAAGTCGAGGTCGCCGCCGTTCTCGCCCGAACCGGTGTCCTTCGAGTTCTTCTTGGCGAGTTCCTCGAACTTGGCGCCACCCTTGATCTGGGCGATCAGGGCCTTCGCCTCGTCTTCCTTCTCGACGAGGATGTGGCGCGCGCGGTACTCGGTGCCGCTGGCCTGCGCCTTGAACTTGTCGTACTCGGCCTTCGCCTCTTCGTCGGCGACCGGGTTCTTCTTCTTGTAGTCCTCGAACAGTTCGCGGATCAGGATGCTCTGGCGCGCCAGTTCCATCTGCGCCTTGTAGTCGGCACTGGCCGCGATGCCGCGCTTCTCGGCTTCCTGGGTGAAGATCTCGCGCAGCACGACCTGGTCGCGGGCCTGCTGCTGCAGTTCGGGGCCGACCTGCTGGCCGGCCTTCGCGGCCTGCTGCAGCAGCGTGTCGACACGCGCCTTCGGCACGGCCTTGCCGTTGACGACGGCGATGTTCTGCGCGTGCGCGCCGGCGGCCAGCACGAGCGCGGCGAGCGCGACGAGGTTCTTCGACTTCATGGATGCGGGAGGCTTTGGAGTGGGACGGCCGGCGGGCGCTGATGCTGCCGGGTCAAGCGTCTTCGGGGGCACGCGCATCGATGGCGAGCGCGTGGATTCCGCGGGCGGACAAAGAGCCCAAAACATGATACACGAGGCGGTGCCGCGCCACGGGAGAGAGGCCGCGGAAGCGCTCGCTGACGATGCGCACCGTGTAGTGGCCGCCCTCGCGCGCACCGGCATGGCCGGCGTGCGCCGCGCTGTCGTCCTGCACCTCCAGGCTGAGCGGCGTGAGTTCGCGCCGCAGCAGGGCGTCGATTTCGGCGACCTTCAACGCGGCGTCTCCGTGGTCCCGTCGCCCTTCGGTTCCTCGATGTAGCGGCTGAGGTAGTACCCCTGCGCAAGCGTGAAGGCCAGCATCAGGCCGATGCCGCCGAAGAGCTTGAAGTTGACCCAGGCGTCGGTGCTGAAGCTGTAGGCGACCCACAAGTTCAGGAGCCCCATGCCCGCGAAGAACGCCACCCAGGCGAAGTTCAGGCGGTGCCAGACCTTGGCCGGCAGCTGGATCTGTTCGCCCAGCAGCACCTTCAGCAGGTTCTTGCCCGCGACCAGCGGCGCCAGCCAGAGCGCGGTGCCCATGGCCCAGTACAGCACGCTGGGCTTCCACTTGATGAAGGTCTCGTTGTGGAACCAGATCGTCAGGCCGCCGAGCACGACAACGATGACCAGGCTCACCCAGAGCATGGTGTCGACCTTTCGGCCACGCAGCTTCAGCCACAGCACCTGCGCCAACGTGGCGACGATGACGACCACGGTGGCCAGCAGCACCGGCGCCTCGCCGGGGCCGACCTTGCCGCCGTTGACGATGAACCCGAAGTTCTGGGTGGCGAAATCGGCCGCCCAGTCCTTGCGGCCCTCGGCGAACTTGAAGGTGCCGAAGAACAACAGGATCGGCAGGAAATCGAGCAGCAGCTTCATGTGGCGCGATCGTACCCGCCCGGCGGTCAGCCCTTCGGATCGAAGCCGATGGCCGCCGAATTGATGCAGTAGCGCTGGCCGGTGGGCTCGGGGCCGTCGGGGAAGACGTGGCCCAGGTGGGTGCCGCAGCGGTTGCAGCGCACCTCGACGCGCACCATGCCGTGGCTGGTGTCGCGCACCTCCTCGATGACCTCGCTGTTGATCGGCGCCCAGTAGCTCGGCCAGCCGCAGCCGGCGTCGAACTTGGTGCCGCTCTCGAACAGCGCCGTGCCGCAGCCCACGCAGTGGTAGCGCCCGTCCTGGAAATGGTCCCAGTACTTGCCGGTGAACGGGCGCTCGGTGGCGGCGTGGCGCGCCACCTGGTACTGCATCGGGTCGAGCTGGGCGCGCCATTCCTCGTCGGTCTTGCGCACCGGGTAGCGCGGGTCGTCGTGCTCGTGCGGCTTGGGGGTCTTGGAGAACAGGCTCATGGCACACCGGAGAAGGGCGGTTGGACCCCGTCATTGTCGGCTGGCCGCGGATGCCGCGCGGGCGGGCAGGGTCTTGCCCTGCCTTTGTCCCCGGGGCGACAGGCCTTCGGGGTAGTCCCTGAACCCTGGGAATTGCCCTTTCCGCTACCTTCCGCGCCAGTTCATCCATCCCTACAGGAGACTCCTACCGTGAACTTCAAGCATCGACTGTTCGGCGTGTCCGTGGCCGCTTCGCTGGCGCTGGTGTCGGGCATCGCCTTCGCCCAGAAGGGCGAGACGGTGAAGATCGGCTGGGTCGACCCGCTGTCGGGCCTGATGGGGCCGGTGGGTCAGAACCAGATCAAGAGCTTCCAGTTCGTCGCCGAGCAGTTCAGCAAGGGCAACGCGGCGGGCGTGAAGTTCGAGATGGTGCCGATCGACAACAAGCTGAGCCCGCAGGAAAGCACGAACGCCGTCAAGAGCCTGATCGACCAGGGCGTGCGCTACGTGGTGCAGGGCAACGGCTCGGGCGCCGCGCTCGCGATCATGGACGCGATCTCCAAGCACAACGAACGCAACCCCGGCAAGGAGATGCTCTACCTGAACTACGCCGCGGTGGACCCCGACCTCACGAACAGCAAGTGCAGCTACTGGCACTTCCGCCTCGATGCCGACACCTCGATGAAGATGGAGGCGCTGACGAGCTTCGTGAAGGAGCAGCCCGACATCAAGAAGATCTACCTGATCAACCAGAACTACGCGCACGGCCACCAGGTCTCGAAGTTCGCGAAGGAGATCATGGCGCGCAAGCGGCCCGACATCCAGTTCGTCGGCGACGACCTGCACCCGCTGGCGCAGACGCGCGACTTCGCGCCCTACATCGCCAAGATCAAGGCCAGCGGCGCCGACACGGTGCTCACCGGCAACTGGGGCTCCGACCTCACGCTGCTGATCAAGGCCGCCAACGACGCCGGCCTCAACGTCAAGTTCCTCACCTACTACGCCACCGTCACCGGCACGCCGACGGCGCTCGGCCCGAGCGCGGTGGGCCGCGTCTACCAGGTGGGCTACGGGCACTCGAACATGCCGGGCGAGATCGGCAAGATCGGCGACGCCTTCAAGGCCAAGTTCAACGACGACTACTACACGCTGGCCGTGAACCACGCGTTTGCGATCCTGTCGACCGCGATGGCGCAGGCCAAGAGCACCGAACCGGCGAAGGTGGCGGCGGTGATGGAAGGCCTGAAGTTCAAGAGCTTCAACGGCGAGGTCGAGATGCGCAAGGCCGACCACCAGCTGCAGCAGGGCCTGTACATCAGCGTCTGGAAGAAGGCCGACGCGAAGGCGCCGTACAGCGTCGAGAACACCGGCTACAACTTCCAGCCGGTGAAGTACTACGAGCCGTACGTCGCGAGCACGCCCACGTCGTGCCAGATGAAGCGCCCGTAATCGCCACCGTCCCCGCCACGCGGCGGCCCCGCGGAGACCGCTCCGCCGGGCCGCCATTCCTGCACTGCGGACGCGCGCCTTCGTGGACCAGATCCTCATCAACATCCTGAACGGCATCAGCTCCGGGCTGCTGCTGTTCATGCTCAGCTCGGGCCTGACGCTGATCCTCAGCATGATGGGCGTGCTGAACTTCGCCCACGCCAGCTTCTACATGATCGGTGCGTACTTCGCGTACACGCTCACCGGGCTGGTGGGCTTCTGGCCGGCCCTGGTCCTCGCCCCGCTGCTGGTGGGCGCGTTCGGAGCGCTCTTCGAGCGCGGCGCGCTGCGCCGGGTGCACAAGTTCGGCCACGTGCCCGAACTGCTGATCACCTTCGGCCTCAGCTACGTCGTCCTCGAGGTGGTGCAGCTGATCTGGGGCCGCACCACGGTGCCGTTCAGCCCGCCCGAGCTGCTGCAAGGCCCGGCGTTCACGCTCGTGCAGTCGACGAAGGACGGCTTCTCGCTCGTCGCCGGTGCCGCACCCGACGCGCTGTGTGCCGGCGCGGCCGATGTCGTCGTGCGCTGCTCGCGATTCCCGCTGACGCGCATGTTCGTGATGGTCATCGCGCTGCTGATGCTGCTGGCGCTGTGGCTGCTGCTCACGCGCACCCGCATCGGCCTCGTCATCCAGGCCGCGCTCACGCACCCCGAGATGGTCGAGGCGCTGGGCCACAACGTGCCGCGCGTCTTCATGCTGGTGTTCGGCAGCGGCTGCGCGCTGGCCGGGCTGGCGGGCGTGATCGGCGGCGTCACCTTCATCACCGAGCCGTCGATGGCGGCTGTGGTGGGCTCGATCATCTTCGTGGTCGTCGTCGTCGGCGGCATGGGTTCGCTGGCGGGGGCCTTCGTCAGCTCGCTGCTGATCGGCCTGCTGCAAACGCTGCCGCTGACGGTGGACGCCTCGCTGGCCGACCTGTTCAACCGCTTCGGCGCCGGGCTCGGCCCGCAGAGCCCGGGCTGGCCGCTGCTGCGCATCACGCTCGCGCAGGCGGCGCCGATCCTGCCTTATCTGCTGCTGGTGCTGATCCTGATCTTCAGGCCCAAGGGCCTGATGGGCACGCGGGAAGGGTAGCGCGGTGGCCCACATTCACGAGAACCGGCCGCACTTCCACTTCCGGCCCTACAACGTCGGCCGCTGGGTCGTGTGGGGGGCGTTCGCGCTGGTGCTGATCGTCGCGCCGCTGCTGTGGAAGAGCAGCTTCGCGCAGACGATGCTGAGCCAGATCGGCATCGCCATCATCGCCTGCCTGGCCTACAACATCCTGCTCGGGCAGGGCGGCATGCTGAGCTTCGGGCACGCGGTCTACAGCGGCCTGGGCTCGTTCCTGGCGATCCACACGCTGAACCTGGTGACCGCGGGCAAGCTGTCGCTGCCGGTGAGCCTGATCCCGATCGTCGGTGGCCTCGCGGGCCTGTTCTTCGCCGCGCTGCTGGGCTACGTGACGACGAAGAAGGCGGGCACCACCTTCGCGATGATCACGCTGGGCATCGGCGAACTGGTGTGGTCGATGTCGCTGATGATCCCCGAGTTCTTCGGCGGCGAGGGTGGCGTGTCCGGCAACCGTGTCGTCGGCCAGCCGTTCTTCGGCATCAGCTTCGGGCCGCAGATCCAGGTCTACTACCTGATCGCGGCCTATGCCTTCGTCTGCACGGCGGCGATGTTCGCGCTGACGCGCACGCCGCTCGGCCGTCTGCTGAACGCCGTGCGCGACAACCCCGAGCGCGTCGAGTTCATCGGCTACAGCACGCAGCACGTGCGCTACATGGCCTTCATGATCTCGGGCTTCTTCTCCGGCATCGCCGGTGGGCTGGGGGCGCTCAACTTCGAGATCGTCACGGCCGAAGTGGTGGGCGCCGCGCGTTCGGGCGCCTACCTGCTGTTCGTGTTCCTGGGCGGCGCCACGTTCTTCTTCGGCAGCATCATCGGTGCGGTGCTGATGGTGGTGGCGCTGGTGCTGCTGTCGGAGCTGACCTCGGCCTGGCTGCTCTACCTGGGCATCGTCTTCCTGTTCATGGTGATGTACGCACCAGGCGGCATCGCGAGCCTGATCATGATGAACCTGCGGCTGGCGGCCTTCGGCAAGCTGCGGCAGATCTGGGGCTCCTACCTTGCGCTGGGCGGCGCCGCGGCGACGGCGCTGGTGGGCGTGTCGGCGATGATCGAAATGCTCTACCACCTGCAGCTCAACCAGGCGCTCGGGCCGACGATGCGCTTCATGGGCGCCACGCTGAACGCGAAGGGCACCGACACCTGGTTCGGCGCCGGCTTGCTGGTCGTCGTCGGCGTCGCGTTGTTCGAACTCGCGCGGCGCATGTTCAGCCGTCAATGGAGCACGATCCAGGAAGAGATCGAGAAGGAAATCAAGCGGAGGGAGGCCCTGTGAGCAGCAGCCCCCTGGACGCTGCGCGTCGTCCCCCCGAGGGGGAGCATTCGCGGTCGGGCAACCCGCCCGCGAACCGCGCCTCGGCCCTCGAACTTCGCGACGTGCGCAAGAGCTTCGGCAAGACCGAGATCATCCGCGGCACCAGCCTGGCGGTGCAGGCGGGCGAGCGCGTCGCCATCATCGGCCCCAACGGCGCCGGCAAGAGCACGCTGTTCAACCTGATCAGCGGGCGCTTTGGCATCACCTCGGGCGAGATCCTGCTCGGCGGGCAGTCGATCGCCGGCCTGAAGCCCTTCGAGATCAACCGCCGCGGGCTCGCGCGCAGCTTCCAGGTGAGCAACCTGTTCACGCGGCTGTCGGTGTTCGAGAACATCCGCTGCGCGGTGCTGTGGAGCATGGGCTACCGCTACGCCTTCTGGAAGTTCCTGGCCGACCTGCGCGACGCCAACGACCGCACCGAGCAGGTGCTGGAGATGATCAAGCTCGACAAGCGGCGCGACGTGCTGGCGATGAACCTCACCTACGCCGAGCAGCGCGCGCTGGAGATCGGCATCACGATCGCCGGCGACCCGGCGGTGATCCTGCTCGACGAGCCCACTGCCGGCATGAGCCGCAGCGAGACCGCGCGCTTCGTCAACCTGATCCGCGAGGTCACGGTGGGTAAGACGCTGCTCACGGTGGAGCACGACATGGGCGTGGTCTTCGGCCTCGCCGACAAGATCGCGGTGCTGGTCTACGGCGAGGTCATCGCCTTCGACGAGCCGCAGGCCGTGCGGGCGAACGCACGCGTGCAGGAAGCCTACCTGGGATCCGTGCTCGCGGCCGCGCAGGCCGATGCGGCGGGCCACTGACCATGTTGAAGCTCGACAACGTCCACGCCTTCTACGGCAAGAGCCATGTGCTGCACGGCGTGCACTTCGAGGTCAAGGCGGGCGAGATCGTCGCGCTGCTGGGGCGCAACGGCTCCGGCCGCTCGACCACCGTGAAGACCATCATGGGCCTGGTCGAAGGCAGCGGTTCGATCCGCTGGCGCGACGGCGAGATCCTCGGCAAGAAGGCCTTCGAGATCGCCCACACCGGCATCGGCTACGTGCCCGAGAACCGCGACATCTTCCCCACGCTCACCGTGCACCAGAACCTGCTGCTCGGCCAGAAGACCGGCGCGAAGAATGCGCGCTGGGGCTTCGACGACATGTACACGATGTTCCCGCGCCTGAAGGAGCGCCAGCACACCGAGGCCGGCGTGCTGTCGGGCGGCGAGCAGCAGATGCTGACGCTGTGCCGCACGCTGATGGGCGACCCCGAGCTGATCATGATCGACGAGCCGACCGAAGGGCTGGCGCCGAAGATCGTCGAGCTCGTCGGCGAGTACCTGCGCGAACTGAAGCGCCGCGGCATCAGCGTGCTGCTGGTGGAGCAGAAGCTGACGATCGCGCTCGAGGTCGCCGACCGCTGCCTCGTGATGGGCCACGGCCAGATCGTCTTCGAAGGCACGCCGGCCGAGCTGCGTGCCAACGCCTACGTGCGCAAGGAGTGGCTGGAAGTCTGAGCGGGCCCAGGGTGACGGGCAGCCGCGGGCCGGCCGCTACGGCCGGGCGACGGCGCCGCCGGTGAGCTGGCGCGTGATCAGCGCGCGCAGCGGCGGCAGGTTGCTTGCCACGCGCAGCACCGCACCCCGCACGAGCTTCGCCGGAGTGCGGTCGTCGGTGAACAGCCGCACGATGGCGTTCGTGCCCTGGTAGATCGGCCACGTGGTGCGGCGGTGCTCGGTCGCGTAGGCGGCCAGCGCGGCGGCCGAGCCCGGGTCCTGCTTCGACTTCAGCAACTCGCGTGCGAACACCTCGACGCCGTAGAGCCCGAAGTTGTAGCCGTGCGCCGTGACCGGGTGCATGCCGACTGCTGCATCGCCGATCAGCGCGAAGCGCGGCGCGGTGAAGCGGTGGGCGTACACGGCGACCAGCGGGTAGTGGTGGCGCGGCCCGGCGGCGCGCATGCCGCCCAGGCGTCCGCCCAATTGCGCTTCCACCTTCGCGGCGAAGGCGGCGTCGTCCAGCGCCAGCCAGGACGGCGCCTCGTCGGCCTTCAGCGTCAGCACCGCCGACGACGCACGGCCCGCCAGCGGCAGCGTGGCCAGCGTGTTGCCGTAGCGGAAGCATTCGTGGGCGACACCGCCGTGCTCGCCGTCGTGGGCGAGGCGGGCGACGATGGCGACACGGCCGAAGTCCAGCATCTGCGCGCCGATGCCGGCCATGCGGCGCACGGTGGAGAAGCGGCTGTCGGCCGCCACCACCAGCGGTGCCGTCGCCGGCGGCTGCCCGGCGAACTGCAGCGTGGCGCCCTGGGCGTCGCGCTGCAGGCCGGTGACCTGCGCGCCGGTCTCGATGGACACGCCGGGCTGTGCTGCCGCGGCGGCGTAGGCGGCCTCGCGGATGCGGTGGTTCGGCACCAGCCAGCCGAGCGCGTCGGGGCCGGCGCCGCGGGCGTCCGACGGGGGCAGGAAGGGCAGCACGAAGGGCGAGTCGCCGCTGCTGACCCGGGCCTCGCGCAGCGGCGAGATCTCGGCCGCCGGCAGGCGCTGCCAGAGACCCAGCGTCTCCATGATGCGGCGCGCGCGGTGGGTGAGCGCGATCTCGCGGCCGTCCTCGGCCGGGCACTCGATCGCGGCCAGCGGCTGCTGTTCGAAGACGCGGCAGCGCAGGCCGGACTGCGCGAGCGCGGTGGCCAGCGCCAAGCCGGCGGGGCCGGCGCCGACGATCAGCGCGTCGGGCGCGGTGGCGGAGGGGTGGGGAATCATCGCCTTGTCCGTTCTACGATCGGTGGCGCACGATAGGCACCCGCCGGCGCGCGCGCCTTGATCGGCGTCAGCCCGGGTCTTGTCGCGGCAGGGACATGGGGCCCGCGCGACGCCCGCCTAGAATCGAACGATCGTTCCTTTTTCTTCCTGAACAACGCCTCGAGGAGACGCCATGGGCGCCAGCTACGAAGTGCGCGGCAAGGTCGCCGTGATCACGCTCGACAACCCGCCGGTCAACGGCCTGGGCTACGACACGCGGCGCGAGTACAGCGCCGGCATCGACCGCGCGCTCGCCGACCCCGCCATCGCGGCCATCGTCATCACCGGCGCCGGCAAGGCCTTCTCGGGTGGCGCGGACATCAAGGAATTCGGCAGCCCGAAGGCGATCGCCGAGCCGAACCTGCTGTCGCTGATCCGCCAGACCGAGAACGCCACCAAGCCGGTGGTCGCGGCGATCCACAGCGTCTGCATGGGCGGCGGCCTCGAACTGGCGCTGGGCGCGCACTACCGCGTTGCCGCGCCGGGCACGAACGTCGCGCTGCCCGAGGTGAAGCTGGGCCTGATCCCGGGCGCCGGCGGCACGCAGCGCCTGCCGCGCGTGCTGGGCGTGGAGACCGCGCTCAACATGATCGTCAGCGGCGAGCCGGTGAAGAGCGAACTGCTGTACACGGTGCCGGGACAGAAGCTGTTCGACCAGATCGCCGAGGGCGACGTCGTCGCCGCCGCCTGCGCGCTGGCCGAGGCGAAGGCCGCCGAGCACGCTGCCAGCGGCAAGCCGCTGCCGCGCGTGCGCGACATGGCCGCCACGCACCCGAGCCCGGACGCCTACTTCCAGTTCGCGCGCAACATGGTCAAGGGCATGGCGAAGAACTTCCCCGCGCCGGCCAAGTGCGTCGACGCCGTCGAAGCCGCCGTGAAGCGCAAGTTCGACGACGGCATGGTCTTCGAGCGCGAGGTCTTCCTGGCGCTGATGCTGACGCCGGAGTGCAAGGCGCTGCGCCATGCCTTCTTCGCCGAGCGCGCCGCCAGCAAGATTCCGGACGTGCCCGACAACACCCCGGTGCGCAAGATCGAGAAGCTCGCCGTCATCGGCGCCGGCACCATGGGTGGCGGCATCACGATGAACTTCCTGAATGCCGGCATCCCCGTGACCATGCTCGAGATGAAGCAGGAGGCGCTGGACCGCGGCGTCGCCACCATCCGCAAGAACTACGAGGCGCAGGTCAAGAAGGGCAAGCTCAAGCAGGACAAGTACGAGCAGCGCATGAGCCTGCTCACCACCACGCTCAGCTACGCCGACATCGCGCAGGCCGACATGGTGATCGAGGCCGTGTTCGAGGAGATGGGCGTCAAGGAGAAGGTCTTCAAGACGCTCGACGAGGTGATGAAGCCCGGCGCCATCCTGGCCAGCAACACCAGCACGCTCGATGTCGACAAGATCGCCGCCTTCACGAAGCGACCGCAGGACGTCATCGGCACCCACTTCTTCAGCCCGGCCAACGTGATGAAGCTGCTGGAGGTGGTGCGCGGCAAGGCGACCGCGAAGGACGTGCTGGCCACCGTGATGCAGCTGGGCAAGAAGATCAAGAAGACGGCCGTGGTCTCGGGCGTCTGCGACGGCTTCATCGGCAACCGCATGATCGAGCAGTACAGCCGCCAGGCCGGCTTCCTGCTGGAAGAGGGCTGCACGCCGGCGCAGGTGGACCGGGCGATCGAGAGGTTCGGCTTCGCGATGGGCCCGTTCCGCATGGGCGACCTCGCGGGCAACGACATCGGCTGGGCGATCCGCAAGCGCCGCTACACCGAGAAGCCCGACATGCGCTACAGCAAGACCGCCGACCTGCTGTGCGAGATGGGCCGCTACGGCCAGAAGACCGGCGCCGGCTGGTACGACTACCAGGCGGGCAAGCGCGACGCGATCCCGAGCCCTGTGGTCGTGAAGATGATCGAGGACCACCGAGCCGCGCTCGGCATCAAGCCGCGCAAGATCAGTGACGACGAGATCGTGCACCGGCTCGTCTACTCGCTGGTGAACGAAGGCGCGAAGATCGTCGAGGAAGGCATCGCCAGCAAGGCGAGCGACATCGACATGGTCTACCTCACCGGCTACGGCTTCCCGCTGTGGCGCGGCGGCCCGATGTGCTACGCCGACACGCAGGGGCTCTTCAACGTCGTGCAGGCGATGAAGAAGTTCGCCGCCAACCCGCTGGACGACGCCGGGTTCTGGACCCCGGCGCCGCTGCTCGCGAAGCTGGCGGCCGAAGGCAAGACCTTCACGCCCTGAGGCCGCGTTGATCAAGCGCGTTCTGCTCGGCCTGCTGGTCCTGGTGCTGGGGCTGGCCGCCGTGCTGGTGGCCAACACGCTGCGCCAGGGCTCGCGCCAGGTCGTGGTGCCGCCGCTGGCGCCGATCGCCGTCGACAAGGCGGCCGTCGCCGAGGCGATGGCGCTGGCCGTGCGCGCCAAGACCGTGAGCGGCCTGCTCGACCCCGCCGCCAGCGCAGCAGCGCTCGACGAGCTGCACGCGCTGCTGCGCACCCGCTACCCGCTGGTGCACGCGCAGCTCGAGCGCGAGGTGGTCGGCGGCCACAGCCTGCTCTTCACCTGGCGCGGCAGCGACCCGCAGGCCAAGCCGTTCGCGCTGATGGCGCACCAGGACGTGGTGCCCATCGCCCCCGGCACCGAAGCGCTGTGGAAGAAGCCGCCGTTCGCCGGCGTCGTCGAAGACGGCTTCGTCTGGGGCCGCGGCACGCTGGACGACAAGAGCAACGTCATCACCCAGCTCGAAGCGGTCGAGCTGCTGCTGAAGGCGGGCTTCAAGCCCAGGCGCACCGTCTACTTCGTGTTCGGCCATGACGAGGAAGTCGGCGGCCGCCAGGGCGTGGTGAAGATCGTCGAGAAACTACAGCAGGCCAAGGTCAGGCTCGACTTCGTGCTCGACGAAGGCCTGGCGGTCACCGAAGGCGTGCTGCCCGGCGTGGCCAAGCCGCTGGCGCTGATCGGCCTGGCCGAGAAGGGCTCGGTGTCGCTCAAGCTCACGGCCACCGCGGCGCCGGGCCATTCGTCGATGCCGCCGGCCGCGGGCAGCAGCGCCATCGGCATGCTGAGCGCGGCGCTGACGAAGCTGGACCAGAACCCGATGCCCGGTGGCATCCAGGGTGCGGCGGCCGAGATGTTCGCTGCCGTCGCGCCCGAGCTGTCGTTCGGCCAGCGGCTTGCCATGTCCAACCTGTGGCTGTTCCGGCCCGTCGTCGAAGGCATGCTCGGCAAGGGTGGCGCCACCAACGCGATGCTGCGCACCACCACGGCGATGACGATCCTCAACGCCGGCAACAAGGAAAACGTGCTGCCGGGGCGTGCCGAGGCGGTGGTGAACTTCCGCATCCTGCCCGGCGACAGCGCCGAAGCGGTGGCCGCGCACGTCAAGCGCGTCATCGCCGACCCGCGCATCGAGGTGGCATCGCTGGGCGTGGCCTTCGAGCCTTCCAAGCTGTCGACGCCGAGCGCCGACGCGTTCCGCCTCGTCGAGCGCACCGTGCGCGAGGTCTTTCCCGACGCGCTGGTGGCGCCTGGCCTCATGCTCGCGGCTTCGGACGCGCGCCACTTCGACGCCATCGCCGACCAAAGCTACCGTTTCATGCCGATCCGTTTCAAGCCCGAGGACCTGGCCCGGCCGCATGGCACCGACGAGCGCATCGCAGTCGACCAGCTCGCCGACATGGTCCGCTTCTATCACCGCCTGCTCACGCAGGCAGCCACCTGAACCTTCCACCGCCAGGACGCCTGCCATGACCCAAGCCGTCATCGTCTCCACCGCCCGCACGCCGCTTGCCAAGAGCTGGAAGGGTGCCTTCAACATGACGCACGGCGCCACGCTCGGCGGCGTGGCCATCGAGGCCGCCGTCAAGCGCGCCGGCATCGACCCCGGCGCCGTCGAAGACGTGCTGATGGGCTGCGCCAACCCCGAAGGCGCCACCGGTTGGAACATCGCCCGCCAGGCCGCGCTGCGTGCGGGCCTGCCGATCAGCGTGGCCGGTGCCACCGTGAACCGCTTCTGCTCGAGCGGCCTGCAGACGATCGCGATGGCGGCGCAGCGCATCATCGCCGGCGAGGGCGACGTCTACGTCGCCGGTGGCGTGGAGAGCATCTCCTGCGTGCAGCAGGAGATGAACATGCACATGTTCCAGGACCCGTGGCTGCAGGACAAGAAGCCCGAGATCTACTGGCCGATGCTGCAGACCGCCGAGACCGTGGCCAAGCGCTACAACATGCCGCGCGAGCGCATGGACCGCTACGGCGCGGAAAGCCAGCAGAAGGCCTGCGCCGCGCAGGAGAAGGGCCTCTTCAACGACGAGATCGTGCCGGTGACGACGATGGCCGGCGTGGCCGACGCGCAGCTCGGCCTGCGCACCAAGCAGGTCACCGTGAGCGCCGACGAAGGCCTGCGCCCCGGCACCACCTACGAGAACATCAAGGACATCCGCACCGCCATGCCCGGCGGCGTGGTGACGGCCGGCAACGCCAGCCAGTTCAGCGACGGCGCCGGTGCCTGCGTGGTGGTGAGCGACACCTACGCGCAGCAGAAGAACCTGAAGCCGCTGGGCCGCTTCCTCGGCTTCGCGGTGGCGGGCTGCGAGCCCGACGAGATGGGCATCGGCCCGGTCTTCGCGATCCCCAAGGTGCTGCAGCGCCTGGGCCTGAAGGTGAGCGACATCGACCTCTGGGAACTGAACGAGGCCTTCGCCGTGCAGGTGCTCTACTGCGCCGACAAGCTGGGCATCCCGATGGACCGGCTGAACGTGAACGGCGGCGCCATCGCCATCGGCCACCCCTACGGCATGAGCGGCCAGCGCCTGACGGGCCACGCGCTCATCGAGGGCAAGCGCCGCGGCGCCAAGCGCGTGTGCGTGACCATGTGCATCGGCGGCGGCATGGGCGCCGCCGGCATCTTCGAAGTGCTCTGAGCCCGGCGATGGAAGCGCTGCGCACGCCCGACGAGCGTTTCGCCGCGCTGCCCGGCTGGCCGTACGCGCCGCTGTACCTGCAGCACCGCGGGCTGCGCGTGCACTACGTGGACGAGGGCCCGCGGGACGCGAAGGTCACCGTGCTCGCGTTGCACGGCAACCCGAGCTGGGCCTACCTCTGGCGCCACATGATCCCGGTGTTCACGGCGGCCGGGCTGCGCGTCGTCGCGCCCGACCTCGTGGGTTTCGGGCGCTCCGACAAGCCGGTCGACGCCGCCTTCCACACCTTCGCATTCCACCGCGGGCAGTTGCTGTCGCTGGTCGAGGCGCTGGACCTGACGAACGTCATGCTCGCCTGCCAGGACTGGGGCGGCATCTTCGGCCTGACGCTGCCGATGGCCTTGCCCGAGCGCTTCACGCGGCTTCTGGTGATGAACACCGGCCTGGGCACCGGCCAGGTCACCGAAGGCTTCCGCCAGTGGCGCACATACTCGAACAGCCAGCCCGACCTGCCGGTGGGCAAGCTCTTCAAGCGCGGCAAGCGCGACATGCCCGACGCCGAGGCCGCCGCGTACGACGCGCCGTTCCCCGACACCACCTACAAGGCCGCGTTGCGCGCCTTCCCGAACCTGGTGCCCGATGGCGACAACGCGCCCGGCGCCCGCCTCGGCCGCCAGGCGCTTGAGTTCTGGCGCGACACCTGGGCCGGCGAGAGCTTCATGGCCATCGGCATGCAGGACCCGGTACTGGGCGAAGCGCCGATGAAGTCCCTGCAGAAGACCATCCGCGGCTGCCCGCCACCGTTGGAAGTGGCCGAGGCCGGTCACTTCGTGCAGGAGTGGGGCGGGCCGATCGCGGCCGCCGCGCTGAAGCACTTCAGGCTGAAGTGAAGGTGCGGATTTCGATGCGTGGACCTTGGCGCACGGCAGTGTCCGGTCTCGGCACATTGCGGTCGTTCGTTCTGTGGCGGTCGCGAGCGCCCGGGGTGCCCCACTGCGCTCATGTCCCCCGCGTCGGGCTGCGCCCGCCGCTCCTCCTTTACTTCGCTCCGTGGGGCACCCCGTGCACTCGCTCCGGCA
>CAUJHQ010000045.1 GCA_963204815.1 Pseudomonadota bacterium
TGGCGCGGGTCGGCGAACTGCAGCGACAGCTGCAAGGCCGGCTTCATGCGGCGGTCGGGCGCGCGGCCTCGTAGGCCTCGACGATGCGCGCCACCAGCGGGTGGCGCACGACGTCGGCGGCGGTGAAGTCGGTGAAGGCGATGCCGGACACCTTCGCGAGCACGCGGCGCGCGTCGACGAGGCCGCTGTCGGTGCCCTTGGGCAGGTCGATCTGGCTCGTGTCGCCGGTCACCACGCACTTGCTGCCGTAGCCGATGCGGGTGAGGAACATCTTCATCTGCTCGCGCGTGGTGTTCTGCGCCTCGTCGAGGATGACGAAGGCGTGGTTCAGCGTGCGCCCGCGCATGAAGGCGAGCGGCGCGATCTCGATCAGGCCCTTCTCGAAGGCCTTCGCCACGCGGTCGAAGCCCATCAGGTCGTAGAGGGCGTCGTAGAGCGGGCGCAGGTAGGGGTCGACCTTCTGTGCCAGGTCGCCGGGCAGGAAGCCCAGCCGTTCGCCGGCCTCGACGGCCGGCCGCGTCAGCACGATGCGCTGCACGCCGTGGCGTTCGAGCGCGTCGACCGCGCAGGCCACCGCGAGAAAGGTCTTGCCGGTGCCGGCGGGTCCGACGCCGAAGGTGATGTCGTGCGCCAGCATCTGGCGCAGGTACTGCACCTGGTTGGGCGTGCGGCCGGAGAGGTCGGCGTGCCGCGTGTGCAGCACGATCGGCTCGTCGGCACCGGCCGGCGCGGCGTCGCGCGACTTCGAGCCGGCCATCTCGGCCAGCACGCGCTGCAGCAGCCGTTCGCCGATCGGCGCGGCGGCGCTCGCGTACAGCGTGTCGAGGAGTGCGATCGCGCGCTCGACGGCGTCGCGCGCGCCGTCGATGCGGAAGGTGGCGTCGCGCCGCGCCAGCGTGACACCGAGCGCGGCCTCGATGCTGCGCAGGTGGGCGTCGAGCGGCCCGCACAGGTGCGCGAGGCGGCGGTTGTCGGCGGGTTCGAGGGTGTGGCGGCGAATCAAGCGGGCGGCGTGCAAGGGTCCACGAGATGGAGATTGTCGCCGTAGCGCACGCGGCCGACGAAGCCCCGACAATCCCTCCCCCATGCCCCGACCCGTGGCGTGCCGCCGGCACCCCTTCGCGCTTCTCCTGCACGCCACCCTGCTGGCGCTGCTGTGGCTGCTGGCGCCGCCGCTGCGGGCGCAGACGATCGACATCGACACCGCCGTCAGCGCGGTCGGCGGCGGCCGCAGCTTCCCGGCCGCGGCGCCGTCGAAAGGGGTCGCGCTGCCCGACGACTGGGCGCGCTCGCGCCCCGGCGCCGCCGGCCCGGTGTGGTACCGCGTCGGCTTCCCGGCACCGGCCGACAGCCTGCGCGGCGAGTTGTCGGCGCTGTACATCGAGCGCGCCTGCACGAACCTGGAGGTGTTCCTCAACGGCCAGCAGGTGCACAGCGGCGGCCGCATGGACGAGCCGCTCACGCACGGCTGCAACCACCCGCAGCTCGTCGCGCTGCCCGGCGCGCTGATGCAGCCGGGCGAGAACGTCATCGACATCAAGGTCGCCGGCTACCCGCTGGCCGAGGTCGGCGCGCGCGCACGCGCGGGCGGCCTGTCGGCGCTGTCGATCGGGCCGATGGCGGGGCTGGCCTGGCGCCATTCCTGGCAGACGGCCCTCAACGTCGGCTTCTCGCAGGCGCTGGGCGCGACGCTGCTGCTGATGGGCGGCTTCATGTTCGTGCTGGGCTTCAACAACCGGCGCGAGAGCCACCTGGCCTACTTCGGCGCACTGTCGGTCGGCTGGGCGTTGATCGATGCGCGGCTGTGGATCCGCTCGCTGCCGTTCGGCAATGCGGTGGCCGAGTTCCTGCTCGCCGCGATGCTCGCCTTCATCACGATGGCCGCGGTGCAGTTCCTGCTGCGCTACGCGCGCTTTCGCCACGACCTGGTGGACCGCGTGCTGATCGCGCAGTGCGCGCTGATGCCGCTGACGCTGGTGCTGGCCGGCCCGCGCGGGCTGAACGCCGCCGTCACGGTGTGGTCGTACCTGCTGCTGCTGGAAGTGGCCACCGCCGCGCTGCTGCACCTGCGCACGCTGTGGCGCCTGCAGTCGCGCTCGTTCTGGCCGATGGCCGCGCTGCTGGGCGCGGCCGCGCTGGCCGGCATCGTCGAGGCGGTGGCGCGACAGGTCGGCGAGGACGGCACGCTGGCCCACCTGGCGCACCTGGCGCCGGCGCTGATGATGGTGCTGCTGGGCCTGCGCCTCGTGCAGCAGCACGGCCGCGCGCTGCAGGAGGCCGAGCTCGGCAAGGCGCACCTCGAGCAACGCGTGCGCGAAGCCACCGCCGAGATCGAGCGCAACTTCCGCCAGCTCGCCGACCTGAAGGTCGAGCAGGTGACCGAGCGCGAGCGCAAGCGCATCGCCGCCGACCTGCACGACGACCTCGGCGCCAAGCTGTTGACCATCGTGCACACCAGCGAGTCCGAGCGCATCTCGGCGCTGGCGCGCGAGGCGCTGGAGGAGATGCGCCTGTCGGTGCGCGGCCTCACCGGCAGGCCGGTGCGGCTGGCCGACGCGCTGGGCGACTGGCGCGCCGAGGTCGTGAACCGGCTCGCGCAGGCCGGCATCGAAGGCGACTGGTCGGCGCCCGAAGACCTGCCGCAGACCCTGTCGGCGCGCGCCTTCGTGCAGACCACGCGCATCCTGCGCGAAGCCACCAGCAACATCATCAAGCACAGCGGCGCGAGCCACTGCGCCATCACCTGCCGCGTGGCGGACGGCGATTTCCAGCTCGTCGTGCAGGACAACGGTGCCGGCATCTCCGACGAGGACGACGGCCGCCTCGACCGCGGCCACGGCATGGCGAGCATGAAGCACCGCGCCAAGCAGCTGCAAGGACAGTGCCTCGTCGAGTCGGGGCCGGGGTATGGAACCGTGATCCGCCTCACGGTTCCGCTCGATCGCGCGATCGAGGCCTCAGCCTCGTGAAGCGGGCGCCGATATCATGGATTGGCGCCCTCCGCAATCCACCCCGATGAAGAACATCCTGCTGCTCGAAGACCTGCCCGAGATCCGGGCCTGGTTGCGCAAGCTCGTGTTGCAGGTCTTCCCGGGATCGCAGATCTCGGAAAGCGCCCGCGTCCACGATGCGATCTCGCTCGTCGGCGCGGTCAAGTTCGATCTCGCGCTCGTCGACCTCGGCCTGCCCGATGGCAGCGGCGTCGATGTCGTGCACCGGCTGCGCGAACTGCAGCCCGATGCGCAGTCGGTCGTCGTCACGATCCACGACGACGACGAACACCTGTTCCCGGCGCTGCAGGCCGGCGCCTTCGGCTACATCCTGAAGGAGCAGCCGCGCGAGCTGATCACCGAACAGCTGCAGCGCATCAGCCAGGGCGAGCCGCCGCTGAGCCCGTCGATCGCGCGCCGCGTGATGGCGCACTTCGCGGCCAAGGGCAAGCCGCAGGCGCAGCTGCCCAGCGTGTCGCTCACCGAACGCGAAAGCGAAGTGCTGCTGCGCGTGGCCAAGGGCTACACGCTGCCCGAGATCGGCGTGCAGCTGGGCCTCTCCCGCCACACGATCGCCGACTACGTGAAGCAGATCTACCGCAAGCTCAACGTGAGCTCGCGCGCCGAGGCCGCGCTGGAAGCGCAGCGCCTGGGCCTGTTCCGCTGAGCACCTGAACCGCTGACAATCGCGTCCATGATCGGACGCATCACCGGCCGCCTGGCCGAGAAGAACCCGCCGCAGCTGCTCGTCGACGTGCAGGGCGTCGGCTACGAGGTCGACGTGCCGATGAGCACGTTCTACAACCTGCCGGCGCTCGGCGAGACCGTCTCGCTGCTGACCCACTTCGTCGTCCGCGAGGACGCACAGCTGCTCTACGGCTTCCTCACCGCGCCCGAGCGCAGCACCTTCCGCGAACTGGTGAAGATCAGCGGCGTCGGCCCGCGCACAGCGCTCGCCATCCTGTCGGGCCTGTCGGTCGCCGAGCTGTCGCAGGCCGTCACGCTGCAGGACGGCGCGCGCCTCGTGAAGGTGCCCGGCATCGGCAAGAAGACGGCCGAGCGCCTGCTGCTCGAACTGAAGGGCAAGCTGGGCGCCGACATCGCCGCACCGGCCGCCGCGCTGGGCGACGCCGGCAGCGACATCGCGCAGGCGCTGATGGCGCTGGGTTACAACGAGCGCGACGCCAACGCGGCGCTGAAGGCACTGCCGCCCGGCGTCGGCGTCAGCGAGGGCATCAAGCTGGCGCTGAAGGGTCTGAGCAAGTAGCGCTGGCGATAATCGCCCGATGGCCATCCAGACCGACGACTTCCAGCCCGCCCGGCGCGTCGTCAGCGCCGCGCCGGCCTCGCCCAACGAAGAGGCGATCGAGCGCGCGCTGCGGCCGAAGGCGCTGGGCGACTACGTCGGCCAGTCGAAGGCGCGCGAGCAGCTGGAAATCTTCATCGGTGCCGCGCGCGGCCGCGCCGAAGCGCTCGACCACGTGCTGCTGTTCGGCCCGCCGGGGCTGGGCAAGACGACGCTGAGCCACATCATCGCCGCCGAACTGGGCGTCAACCTGCGCCAGACCTCCGGCCCGGTGCTCGAGAAGCCGAAGGACCTGGCGGCGATCCTCACCAACCTCGAGCGCAACGACGTGCTCTTCATCGACGAGATCCACCGCCTGAGCCCGGTCGTCGAGGAGATCCTCTACCCCGCGCTGGAGGACTACCAGATCGACATCATGATCGGCGAAGGCCCGGCCGCGCGCTCGATCAAGCTCGACCTGCAGCCCTTCACGCTGGTGGGCGCCACCACGCGAGCCGGCATGCTGACGAACCCGCTGCGCGACCGCTTCGGCATCGTCGCGCGACTGGAGTTCTACACGGCCGAGGAGCTGACGCGCATCGTCACCCGCTCGGCCGGCCTGCTGTCCGTGCCGGTGGACGCCGCCGGCGCGCTCGAGATCGCGCGCCGCAGCCGCGGCACGCCGCGCATCGCCAACCGGCTGCTGCGCCGCGTGCGCGACTACGCACAGGTGAAGGGCGACGGCCGCATCGACGCCGCCACCGCCGACAAGGCGCTCGCCATGCTCGACGTCGACCCGCAGGGCTTCGACGTGATGGACCGCAAGCTGCTGGAAGCCGTGATCCACCGCTTCGACGGCGGCCCGGTCGGCCTGGACAACGTGGCCGCCGCCATCGGCGAGGAAGCGGGCACGATCGAAGACGTCATCGAGCCCTACCTGATCCAGCAGGGCTACCTGCAGCGCACGCCGCGCGGGCGCATCGCCACGCTTGCGGCGTACCGCCACCTCGGGCTCGCCGCACCGGCGAAGAACCCCGGCGACCTGTTCGGCTGAGTCCGTCCGGAGGCCCGTGACATGCGTCACGGGCGCATGTTTCGGCGCTTACCGTCGTTACTTGGTTAGAGCCCGTAACAGCGCTCAAGCCGATAGCCTCCTTCGCCGATAGACACGTTCGACGCGGAGAGTCTGCGTGGCCGGCGCACGAAGCGCGCGCGGTCCCGTTGCCGGCTCGGCGCGACAGGCAGGACGAAGGACACTCCGATGCGGCAAACACGCCAGACCCCCAGGCCCCGCGGCTTCACGCTCATCGAGCTGATGGTCGCGATCGCCATCGCCGGCATCCTGGCGGCCGTCGCGCTGCCGGCCTACAACGGCTACGTGCAGCGCTCGAAGGTGCCGGTCGGGCTGGACGCCCTGTCCGCCTACGCCACGCGCATGGAACAGCGCTACCAGGACACCGGCAGCTACCGCACCGGCACCAGCGGCACCACCTGCGCGGTCGGCGTGCCGACGCCGGCCAACTTCACCGTCACCTGCGCCACCGCCGACGCCGGCCAGACCTTCGTCGCCACCGCCACCGGCTCCGGGCCGATGGCGGGCTACACCTACACGATCAACAGCGCCGGCGTGCGCCAGACCACCGCGCACCCGAAGGGGCTGCCCGGCACCAGCTGCTGGTCGACGAAGGGGAGCACATGCGACACCTGACGCAGGCCGGCCTGACGCTGATCGAGCTGATGGTCGGCATCGCCATCGCGGCGATGCTGATGCTGAGCGCCGGGCCCTTCTTCGGCGACTACATGGCCAACTCGCGCCTGCGCGAGAGCGGCCACCTGCTCTACACCGAGGCGCTGATCGCGCAGAGCGAGGCGCTCAAGCGCAACGGCACGGTGCGGCTGTCCACCAGCGCCGGCACGATCCAGGTCATCGACCAGGCGCCGGCGACGCCGGTGGTGCTGCGCACGCGCAGCTTCGCCTCCGGCGTCACCGCCGCGACCGCCACCCTCGACTTCGGCGCCGAAGGGCTGCCGACGCCCTTCGGCACCTCGGGATCGATCGACATCTCGATGTCCGGCATCACCTGTTCCAGCGACTACCGCTGCCCCGGCCTGCGCGTCGACGCGGGCGGCGCCATCCGGCTATGCAACGACACCACCGCCACCTGCTGACGCCGCGCCGCAAGGCGCGCGGCGTGACGCTCATCGACGCGCTGATCGCGATGGTCATCCTCGCCTTCGGCATGCTGGGCATGACGCGGCTGCAGACGCGCGCGCTGGCGCAGACCACCGAGGCGCAGTCGCGCCTGGTGGCCGCGCAGTACGTCGACGAACTGCTCAGCTCCGCGCTGATCGATGCCGCCAACCACGACTGCTACACGGTGCCGTCCAGCGGCACCTGCGGCAGCACGACGGCGCGCGGCTTCACCGACGCGTGGGAAACCACCGTCGAGAGCACCGCCCTGCTGCGCGGCGCGGTCGCGACCTCCACCTACACCTCGTCCAGCGGGCAGCTCACCGTGCGCATCACCTGGACCGGCAAGGAATCGGGCGAGACGCGCACCCACGAAGGGACGACCGATGTACGCAACTGACCGCCGCGCGCCGCGCCGCCAGCGCGGCCTGTCGCTGATCGAGCTGATGGTGGGCATCGTCGTCTCGCTGCTCGTCGGCCTGGCGGCCGCCGGCAGCGCGAAGGTCTTCACGGCGTCGCAACGCCAGGGCATCAGCAGCGGCGGCATGGCCGTCGGCGCCAGCACCGCGCTGGCGGCGATGAAGAGCGACGTCGCCAGCGCCGGCCTCGGCTTCTTCGGCGATTCCACCTTCAAGTGCCATTCGCTCGCGCTGAGCGCGGGCACGAGCGTCAAGTTCGACGGTGCCAGCTTCGCGCCCGCGCGCATCACGCGCACCGGCACCGGCAGCGCGGCGACCGACCGGCTCGACGTGCTGTATTCCACCGCCATCGACGGCGGCGCCAACGTGCTGATCGCCGGCACCGCAACGAGCGCCGCCGCCAACCTGCTGTCGCTGCTGCCGGTGAGCACGGGCCAGACCGTGCTGATGGCGCCCGCCGCGCCCGGCACCACCTGCCTCGTGCGCAGCGTCACCGCCGTCACCGCCGCCACCGAGACGACGCCGCAGGCGCTCGCCTTCGGCTCCAGCGGCACCTACAACCAGGGCACCTTCACGAGCGCGCCGACCTTCGCCGAGGAAGACCGCATCGCCGTGCTCGGCGAACTGCGCTGGAGCCGCTATCGCCTGTCGGGCACGAACCTGCTGCTGGAACGCCCGATGGACGGCACCAGCGCCACGCTGATGCGCAACGTGATGGGCTTCCGGGTCCAGTACGGCGTCAGCGCCGACGACGCCACCACCACGCTGAGCGGCTGGGTCGACCCCACCGGCGGCACCTGGGGCAGCGTCGCCGGCGCCGACGTCAACCGCGTGCGCGCGGTGCGCCTGGGCCTGGTCACGCGCAGCGCCCAGCGCGAGAAGGAAGACGAGTCCGGCAACTGCGTCGCCAGCGACGCGAAGCCGCAGCTCTTCGGCGTCGACGTCGAGCCCGACGTGACCGACTGGCGCTGCTTCCGGTACCGCACGTCGGTGGTCGTGGTGCCGCTGCGCAACATGGTCTGGTGATGACGATGAGAGTCTGCAATTCCGAACGCGCCCAGCGCGGCGTGACGATGCTGGTGGTGCTGGTGCTGCTGTCGGTGATGCTGCTCGGCGGCCTGGCGCTGGCGCGGCTGTCCGAGGTGGGCACGCTGTCCAGCGGCAACACGGCATACCACGAGGGCGCGCTGCAGGCCAGCGAAGTCGGCCTCAACACGGCGTTCATGGCGGTGCGCAACCTGACCGCCGAGGACGCCGCCATCGCCAACTGGTACCAGCCGACGCCGGTCGCGAAGGACGCCAACGGGCTGCCCACGGTCGACTGGAGCGTCGCGCCGTCGGTCACGGTGGGCCAGATGACCGTCAGCTACGTCGTCGAGCGCGCCTGCAGCGTGGCCACGCTCACCGACGAACTGCGCCAGTGCCTGGTCAAGCAGGTCTACGAACCCGAGGGCACCAGCCGCTCGGCCGGCACCGAGAAGATCCCGCCGCAGACGGCGCGGCAGTTCCGCGTCACGGTCCGCGTCACCGGGCCGAAGGGCACGCAGACCTTCGTCCAATCGCTCGTCACGAGGGGCAGTACATGAAACCCGCGCTTCAGTTCGCCACGTCGGTCATCGCGCTCGGGGCCCTGCTGGGCACGGTGGCGTCGAACGCCGCCACCAACATCGCCGAGCTGCCGCTGAAGGCCTCGGTCCTGGCCAAGCCCAACGTCATCTGGGGCGTCGACGACTCGGGCTCGATGGACGGCGAGCTGATGCTCTCCACCAACGACGGCGCCTTCTGGTGGGACTACGACAACGCCAACGGCTGGGACAGCACCGGCAAGCCGAACTTCAACGGGCCCGGCGACGCCACCTCGCGCTGGCGCAAGATGGTCTACCTGTTCCCGAACGGAACCGGCGTCGGCAACCGCGTCTACGCCGACGACGACCACGACCACTTCGCGATCATGCCGACCAGCCAGTTCGCCTGGCTGCGCTCGTCCAGCTACAACCCGCTGTACTACGACTCGGCCGTCACCTACAGCCCGTGGTCGCCGGCCTACGTCGGCGGCGCGGTCGTGAACTACGGCAACGCGTCGACGACGGCCGCGAGGTCGCACCCGGTCTACGGCACCGGCACGATGAACGTGAGCGCCGATGTCGCGCTGACGACCAGAACCAACCAGACCTTCATGGCCCTGCCGGGCATGACGGTGCCCAGCGGCGCCCAGTACTGCACGCACGACGGATCGGCCGGTTGCAGCACCGGATGGGCGACGGCGGGCAGCGCCTTCACGGTCGCCGCCGGCACCGCGCTGCGGGTGGCGATGGCGTACTACCCGGCCACCTTCTACGTCAAGGAGTCCTGCCCGCTCGCCGAGCCGACCTGCGTGGCCGCACCCGACGGCGCCACGCTCAAGCGCTACGAGATCAAGGCCGACGTGTCCTTCCCGTCCGGCCGCACCCATGCCGCGGAGCTGCAGAACTTCGCCAACTGGTGGCAGTACTACCGCAAGCGGAAGATCATGCTCAATGCCGCCATCGGCAAGGTGCTGGAGCCGCTGACGGGCATGCGCATGGGCGTCGTCGTCTTCAACAACCGCAACACGGTGACGATGTACGACACCGACGCCACCGCGGCGGCGTCCAACGGCCGCCGCGTCGCCGGCCTCTTCTACAACCTCAACGGCAGCGGCGGCACGCCGACGCGCGAAACGCTGAAGTACATCGGCGAGCAGTTCATCAACACCTCGAGCGTCGTGCAGTACGCCTGCCAGCGCAACAACGCCTTCATCGTGACCGACGGCTTCGCGAACGCGAGTTCGGTGACGATGCCCAACTACGACGACACCAAGTCGCAGTCCACCTGGGGCAGCGGCGCGCCGTACGAGACCGTGCACAGCGGCTCGCTGGCCGACCTGGCGCTGCGCTACTACACCAACAACCTGCGCAGCTCGATGGCCACGGGCAAGGTGCCGGCGACGCCCAACGACGCCAACACCAACCTGCACATGAACACGTACGGGATGACGCTGGGCGCCAAGGGCACGATCTACCAGGGCGACGGCACGCCGCTGCCGACCGACACCGCGGCCTGGCCGAACCCGAGTTCCAACCGCAGCCCGACCTCGGTCGACGACCTCTGGCACGCCACGATCAACGGCCGCGGCCGCATGTACACCGCGGCCACGCCGACCGAGACGCGCGACCGCATCCAGTCGGCGCTGAACGACATGCTGAGCGCCATCGGTGCGCAGAGCGGCGTGTCGGTGAGCACCGTGAACCTGAGCCGCAGCGACGGCTTCGCGTACATGGGCCGCTACAACCCGGCCGGCTGGGCGGGCGACCTGACGGCCAACGCGATCAACGCCACCACCGGCGCGATCTCGACCACCGCCACCTGGTCGGCGGCCTCGATCCTGGCGGCCCGCGACTGGACGACGCGCCAGATCGTCACCCAGGTGTCCGACGGCAGCGGCACGGTGTTCAACGCCACCAACGTCGGCGCCACCGTGAACCCGAGCGACGCCTGGGGCGTGACGGCCGACGTCATCGACTACCTGCGCGGCGACCGCAGCAAGGAAGGCAGCGCCTTCCGCACCCGCACCAGCCTGATGGGCGCGGTGATCAACGCCGAACCCGTGATCAGCCGCGAGGACGACATGGTGTTCCTGGCCTCCGGCGAAGGCATGCTGCACGCCTTCGACACACGCAGCGGCAGCAATCGCGGCAAGGAGCTGTGGGCCTTCGTGCCGCGCGCCGTGCTGACCGACATCGGCCAGACCAGCGCGCGCGCCTACACCTTCAAGACCCAGCTCGACGGCACGCCGACGATCGGCAAGATCGGCACCAGCAGCAAGCTGCTGGTCGCCGGCATGGGCGCCGCCGGCCGCAGCTACTACGCGCTGGACGTCAGCACGCCGCGCACCAACAACCAGAGCGACACGAGCTGGGTGAAGTGGGAGTTCCCGCTGTCCACCGACTCGACCACGGTCGCCAAGGTCGGCCAGACGATGGGCAAGCCGCTGATCGTCAACACCTCGGCCGGCTACCGCGTGCTGGTGACCTCGGGCTACAACAGCACCGCCGACGGCAAGGGACGCCTCTTCGTGCTCAACCCGTCCACCGGCGTGGCGACGAAGGAGTTCACCACCGCCGACGGTTCGCTCAGCAACGAGGCCGGCCTGGCGCATGTCTCGGCCTTCCTCGAGACCGACGGCACCGTGCGCTACGTGTACGGCGGCGACCTGCTGGGCAACCTGTGGCGCTTCGACCTCGACGCCGCCACCGGCACCGCGCCGACGAAGGTCGCGGTGCTGAAGAACGCCGCGAACACGGCGCAGCCGGTCACCGCGGCGCCCGAGCTGGCCTACTTCAAGGGCAAGCGCGTGGTGCTGGTCGGCACCGGCCGCCTGCTCGACGCCACCGACTTCGGCAACAACTCGGTGCAGAGCTTCTACGCCATCGCCGACGGCGCCACCATCACCGACGTGCGCAGCACGCTGGTGCAGCAGACCTACAACGGCCACAGCACCGACACCATCACGACCGCCACCGTCGACTGGACAACCGGGCGCGGCTGGTTCATGGACCTGCCCGCCGGCGAGCTGGCGAACACGCAGCCGGCGTTCGCCGACGGCGTCGTCGCCTTCGTCAGCAACGCGGCCGGCTCGACCGACTGCACGGCCTCGTCATACCTCTACGTGATGAACGGCTCCACCGGCGCGGCCGTCACCGGGCTGGGCTACGTGTCCTCGCTGATCTCGAGCACCGCGAACGCCTCGTCGGTGCGCGCCGTGCTGACGACCAGCCAGGGCGCGGGCGGCGGCGCCGGCGGCGGGGGCGGAGGCGGTGGCGACCCCAACTGCCCGCCCGGCAGCATCGTCGGCATCGGCCAGACGGCATCCGGCGAGTCGTACCGCAAGTGCATCGGGCCGCGCACGCCGATCGTGCCGGGCAAGAACTCGTGGCGCGAGGTGCGGCCGCGCTGACGGCGCGCCCCGGCCGCGGCGACGCGGTCAGGCCGACGTGTCGTCGGCCGCCGCCTCGCCCTCGAGGTGCGCGGCGTCGTCCCAGCCGACGAGCACCAGCGCACCGTCGGCATGCAGCAGCCGGTTGATGCTGGCGTTGCCCAGCTGCCAGGTGCGCGGCGCGTCCAGCCCGATGCGGGTGGCGGCGCGGTACAGGCAGTCGAGCACGCCGCCGTGCGCCACCAGCGCGACCGCCTGCCCCGGGTGGCGCGCCGCCAGCCGCAGCGCGGTGGCGACGCAGCGATCGGAAAAGTCCAGCAGCCGCTCGCCGCCTTCCGGGCCGAAGGCGGGGTCGCGCCGGCGCCAGCGCTCGGCGCCTTCGGGGTGGCGGCGGCGGATCTCGTCGTACGTGAGGCCCTCGAAGTGGCCGAAGGCGCGCTCGCGCAGGCCGAGGTCGTGCACCACCGCGCGCCCGGCCGCCGCCGCGATGGCGGCCGCGGTCTCGGCGGCACGCAGCAGGTCGCTGCTGTAGACGGCCTCCAGCCCTTCTCCCGCCAGCGCCGAGGCCACGCACCGCGCCTGCCAGCGGCCGCGCGCGTTGAGGCCGATGTCGGTGTGGCCCTGGATGCGCTTGTCCGCGTTCCAGGCCGTCTCGCCGTGGCGGACGACGAAGAGCCGGGTTGCCTCGTTCACCCGGCCAGGCGCCGGTTCAGCGTGTAGGTGCCCGAGAACGTGGCCTCGCCGAGCACGCGCCCGGCGAGCGCCGCGCGCACCTGCGGGCCAGTGAACTCGCCCTCCAGCGGCAGCCGCTGCAGCGACACGGCGTACAGCGTGAACACGTAGTGGTGCACCAGCGAGTCGTTGAACGGCGGGAACGGGCCGTCGTAGCCGAAGTAGCGGCCGCTGCGCTCGGCGTCGCCGGCGAACCAGCCGGTGTAGTCGTTCAGGCCGTGGCGCGCGCCGCCGGGCGCGGCCGGGCCGGGCTTGCCGCGCGCCGTGAAGCCGCGGCTGTGCGCGCCTTCGGCGATCTGCGCCGGCACCGGCGGCAGGTCGACCAGCACCCAGTGGAAGAAGTCGACGCGCGGCAGGTCGGCCGGCACTTCGCGGCCCGGCTGGTTGACGTCGTCGCCGCGGCTGGGCACGTCGAAGTCGTGGCAGATCAGCACCAGCGACTTCGCGCCCGCCGGCACGTCGCTCCAGGCGAGGTGCGGGTTCAGGTTGTCGGAGAAACCGACGTTGCCGTCGGCGTCGAGGCGGCCGGCCGCGTAGCGCGGCGGGATGCGGTCGCCGTTGGTCCAGTTGTCGCTCCAGAGTTTCATCGTCGTCCCTCTTCTTGTGGGGGTGGTGGGCTCAGACGCCCCAGACCACCGGCTGCTGCTCGGCGTGCGCGCGCCGCAGCATCTCGACCATCGGCCAGACACGCTGGCGCAGGCTCACCTGGCGCGCACCGCGGTCGTCGTCATCGCCGACGCCATCGTCGGGCGAGGCCGTCCGGGCCTGCGCGGCCTCGGCCTCGACCGCCGCCTCCAGCGCGCGCAGCACGCCGGGCATCGCCGCCGGCTCGATGATGCCCTTGGGCTGCGGCTCGCGCCCGATCAGCCGCAGCAGCTGGTCGCCGTGCGGCCCCAGCATGATCAGGTCGCCGGTGGCCTTGCTCTTGAACTTGTAGATCATGCCGGCGGGTACATGTAGCTGCGGTTGAACGGGAAGGCCGATTGTGCGCCGCGCATCGGGCCGGCCGCGACGTCCCCGCTCGGCCGCGCCGCGAGCGTCTGGTGCAGCGCCATCCAGCCGCGCTCGAAACCCATCGCGCTGCCGGCCAGGTAGAGGCGGAACGCGCGCACGGTGCGTTCGCCGACGAGGGGGCGCGCACGCTCCAGCTGCGACTCCAGCGCGTCCGACCAGGCCCACAGCGTGCGGGCGTAGTGCGGGCGCAGGTTCTCGGTGTCCAGCCCCTCCAGGCCCTGCTCGGCCAGCGCGGCGAGCACGTGCGACACGTGCAGCAGCTCGCCGCCGGGGAAGATGTAGCGCTCGACGAACTCGCCGATGCCGGCGCCGAGCGCCGAGTTGCGCGTGCCGCCGGCGGTGATGCCGTGGTTCAGCAGCAGGCCGCCCGGCCGCAGCAGGCGGCGGATCTTCGCGAAGTAGCCCGGCAGCCGCGCGCGCCCGACGTGCTCGAACATGCCGATGGAGGCGATCTTGTCGAACGGCTCGTCCTCCGGCAGCGCGCGGTAGTCCAGCAGCAGCATGCGCACGCGGCCGCGCAGGCCGCGCTGCTCGATGAGCGCGTTGACGTGCGCGTGCTGGTTGCGCGACAGCGTGATGCCGGTGGCCTCGACGCCATGGTGCTCGGCCGCCCACAGCAGCAGGCCGCCCCAGCCGGCGCCGATGTCGAGGAAGCGTTCGCCGGGCTTGAGCATCAGCTTGCGGCAGACGTGCTCCAGCTTGGCTTCCTGTGCCTGCGCGAGCGTCATCGCGCCTTCGCGGTAGTAGGCGCAGGAATAGACGCGGCGGGCGTCCAGCCAGAGCGCGTAGAAGTCGTCGGAGACGTCGTAGTGGTGCCGGACCTGGTGCGCGTCGAGCTGCGGCCGGTGGCGCCACCAGGACTGCAGCAGTGCGCGCGGGCCGGTGCTGCGGGCGAGCGTCGGCGCGCCGCGCACGAGCGCGCCGGCCACGGTGGCGACGGCGCGCATCGGCCCGTCGATGTCGAGCCGGCCTTCGACGTGGTCGGCGGCGAGCCGCCCGATCTGCCCGCGCGCCAGGTGCACGAGCGGCGCCCAGTGGTGCAGCCGCAGCGTGACCCGCGCGCCCGCCGCGCCGATGCGCCGGCCGCCGGGCAGCACCACCGCCAGCGACCCCTCGGCGTCCGCGGGCAGCCCGTCGATGCGGCTTTCGACCAGCGATTCGAGCTTCACGGCAGAGCCCTCCAGGGCCCCGCAATCTACCGGTTTTCGCGCCCGCCCGAGCGGGCCGCTCAGCGAACGAGCCGAATGTGCGGTGCGGCCAGCGGCGCCGGCAGCGGCGGCGGCAGTTCGCTGGGCTGGCGGTGCAGGTGGCGCTCGAAGCTCAGCGCGTCGAGCGCGGGGGCGTAGAGAAAGCCCTGGAACTCGTCGCAGCCGGCGGCCTCGAGGAACTCGCGCTGGACCTCGGTCTCGACGCCTTCGGCGATGACGCGCATGTCCAGCGCGCGCGCCATCTGCAGGATGGCGCGCACGATGCCGGCGTCGCTCTCGTCGCCGGGCAGGCCCTGCACGAAGCTGCGGTCGATCTTCAGCTTGCCGATCGGGAAGCGCTTCAGGTAGGCAAGGCTGGAGTAGCCGGTGCCGAAGTCGTCGATCGACAGGCTCACGCCCAGCCGCGCCAGCGCGTGCAGGCGGGCGAGCGCCTCGTCGGCGTCGCGCACGAGGATGGATTCGGTGAGCTCCAGCTCCAGCAGGTGCGGCGGCAGCGCGCTCACCGCCAGCACGCTGGCGACACGGTCGACGAAGTGGGTCTGCTGGAACTGCAGCGCCGACACGTTCACCGCGATCGGCACCGCGTGCCCGCTCTCGTGCCACAGCGCGCCCTGGCGCACCGCCTGCGACAGCACCCAGTCGCCGATGGCGACGATGAAGCCGCTGTCCTCGGCCACCGGGATGAAGCGGCCGGGCGGCACCTCGCCGAGCTCGGGGTCGCGCCAGCGGATCAGCGCCTCGGCGCCGACAAGGCGGCCGTCGCTCATGCGCACCTGCGGCTGGTAGTGCAGCCGGAAGCGGCCACTGACGAGCGCCTGGCGCATCGCGTGGTCGAGCCGCATGTGCGCCTTCAGGTCGGTCGCGCCGCGCGCCGAAGGCTGCTGGTGGAAGCGGAAGTGGCCGCGGCCGGCCGATTTCACGGCGCGCATCGCCGCCTCGGCGTGGCGCACCAGGTCGTCCAGCGACTGGCCGTGCTGCGGGCACAGCGCGGCGCCGATGCTGCAGGTGATGGTGAACTGCGCGCCTTCGATGCTGCACGGCAGCGCGACGACGCTCAGCACACGGCGCGCCGTCGCCTCGGCGGCGTTGCCGTCGGCGTCGTGCACGAGCAGCGCGAACTGGTCGCCGCCGACGCGCGCAAGCACGTCGTTGGCGCGCATGCAGCCCTGGATGCGTTGCGCCACCTCGAGCAGCACGCGGTCGCCGATCTCGTGGCCGAGGCTGTCGTTGACCTGGCCGAAGCGGTCGAGGTCGACGACGAGCAGCGCGAACGGCAGCCCCTCGCGCCGCGAGCGCTGCGCCGACTGGGCGACACGGTCGGCCAGCATGCGGCGGTTCGGCAGACCGGTGAGCACGTCGGTGTGGGCGAGCTCCTCGATGCGCTGGTCGGCGGCCAGCCGCTCGGTGAGGTCACGGAACGAGTAGACGCGCCCGTTCGGCCGCCCGCGCACCCACAGCGGCCGCGTCACGCGCTCGAGCACCTGGCCCGAGTGCAGCTGCAGCCGCTCGGACGTGGCCAGCAGCGTGGCCTGGTGCATCGCGGCGAGCCGGCGCTCGTAGGCGTCGGGGTCGACGACGCTCTTCTTCATCCACTCGTGCACGGCGCTGTCGTTGCGCTCCTGCACCAGGTCCTCCGGGATGCCCCAGACCTGCGCGAAGCGGCGGTTGAAGGCGCGCACGCGGCCGTTCAGGTCGGTGACGAGGATGCCGTCGGCGGTCGACTCCAGCGTCGCCTGCAGCTCGGCGAGCAGTTCCTCGCGCGCGTTCTCGGCCTGCTGCGCGCTGCTGCGGTCGATCAGCATCACCACGCAGTGCGTCGGCGCGGCGGCGCCGGGCGGCGTCACCGGCTCGATCGAGCGGTCGACGTGCACGGTGCGTCCGTCGGCGGTGCAGACCACGGTGTCCGAGCGCAGCCGGCCGGCGTGGCCGGCGGTGACCTCGTCCCAGTAGGCGAGGTCCTCGGGGGTGGCGATCAGGTGGTCGGCCGGGTGGCCGATCAGCGTGTCGGCGGGCAGCCCGAGCAGCGCGAGCGCGGGCGCGTTCGCGGCGACGACGGCGCGGCCGGGCAGTTCGACCAGCCAGGTCGGCTGCGGCAGCGCCGCGACGAGGCTGTGCCAGGGGTCTCCCAGGGTCACGCAAAGACCTCGCGCCGCGGGGCCTGCTCGGTGACCGGCGCGGGCTCGAAGAAGTAGGCGACGCGCGGGCGCGGCGACAGGAACTCCAGCGCCGCCGGCGGCAGCTTGTTCGGCGCCAGGCTGCGCCGGATGCCGAGGTCGGGGTTGGCTTCGAGGTCGAGCAGCAGCGCTTCGTCGCGCGCGCCGCGGGCGTCGTGCACCAGCACGCGCGGCTTCAGCGGGCGCGACGAGTTGACGCCGACGACCATCGCGTAGCGGTCGTCGGTGAGCTGCACCACCGAGCCCGCGGGGTACACGCCCATCATGCGGATGAAGGCGTTGAGGATGGTCGCGTCGTACTTCGTGCGGCTCTGCGCGAACAGCATCGACAGCGCCTCGTGCGGCGTCAGCGCGCGCGACAGCACCGCCGGGTTGCACAGGTTGTCGTAGCGGTTGACGAGGGCGACGATGCGCGCGCCGGTGCTCATGCGCTCGGAGCCCAGCTTGAGCGGGAAGCCGCTGCCGTCGGCATGCTCGTGGTGCTGCGCCAGCACCAGCATCGCGCCGGCCGCCAGGCCCATGCGCTTGCCCTGCGCCACGCCGTTGGCCACGTGTTCGCGGTAGGCGTTGATCTCGGCGCTGGTGAAGGCGTCGTCGAGGTGGCGCAGGCGGTCGACGACGTCGAGCTTGCCGACGTCGTGCATCAGCGCACCGACGCCCAGGTCGAGCATCTCGTCGGCGCTCATGCCGAAGGTGCGGCCCATCAGCAGCGAGATGACGGCGACGTTGAGTGCATGCGCGGTGGCGCGGTCGCCGGCGCCGTGCGTCAGCAGGCGGATGCACATCTCGCCGTCGACCAGCATCTTGTCGAGCAGGGCGCGCGTCAGCGACTCGGTCTTCTCGCGCGCATCGGTCGGCCGCCCGCCGACGCTGTCGAAGGCCTCGCGCCAGGCGCGGCCGGCTTCGCCGTACTGGCGCTCGGCGAGGTTCAGCGCCGCGCGCTGCGCGGCCAGCTGCTCGCGGCGGCGGCGCGCCGCGGCCTGCTCGGCGGTCTCGGCGGGTGCGGCCGCGGCCGCCGCAGCGGCCGCGCGCGCGGCGGCCGCCGCCACCTCGGCCGGGTCGGGCTCGCTCTTCTCCGGCACCCAGCGCACGCGGTCGACGCCCAGGCCGCGGATCGTCGCGATCTGGTCGGCCGTCGTGATGCGGAAGCTGGACAACGGGAACGGATGCGACATCCACCCGAGATCGAGATGGATGTACATGCCGACCTTCAGGTCTTGGACGGCTACCGTTTGGGACATCGCGCGGCTTTCAGGCTGTCGGACAACGCGGGGCGGCGAGACGCCGTCCCTGCAAGGCATTTCGGCCGCGGCGAGGCCCGACTTGAGAAAATGGCGCACCGGATGGCGCGATTTCATCGATTTCCTGCGCACCCGGTCACGAGTCCAGAATTCGCCACCCCTTTGCCGAACCTTCCACCCCCATGACCCAAGCCTTCATCTGCGATGCCCAGCGCACGCCCTTCGGCCGCTACGGCGGCGCCTTGTCGTCGGTGCGCGCCGACGACCTCGCCGCGCTGCCGATCCAGGCCCTGGTGCGGCGCAACCCCAAGGTCGACTGGGAGGCGCTGGCCGACGTGATCTACGGCTGCGCCAACCAGGCCGGCGAGGACAACCGCAACGTCGCCCGCATGGCCGCGCTGCTGGCCGGCCTGCCGGTGGGCGTGCCCGGCGGCACCGTGAACCGGCTCTGCGGCTCCGGCCTGGACGCGCTGGGCACCGCCGCGCGCGCCATCAAGAGCGGCGAGGCGCAGCTGATGATCGCCGGCGGCGTCGAGAGCATGAGCCGCGCGCCCTTCGTGATGCCCAAGGCCGAGAGCGCGTTCAGCCGCAGCAATGCCGTCTACGACACCACCATCGGCTGGCGCTTCGTCAACAAGCTGATGAAGGAGCGTTACGGCGTCGACTCGATGCCCGAGACGGCGGAGAACGTCGCCACCGACTTCAAGATCGAGCGCGCGGCGCAGGACCGCATGGCGCTGGCCAGCCAGCTGAAGGCGGTGGCGGCGCAGAAGGCCGGTGTCTTCGACGCCGAGATCGTGCCGGTGTCGATCGCGCAGAAGAAGGGCGACCCGATCGTCGTGAAGGCCGACGAGCACCCGCGCGAGACCAGCCTGGAGGCGCTGGCCAAGCTGAAGGGCGTGGTCCGCCCCGACGGCACCGTGACCGCCGGCAACGCCAGCGGCGTGAACGATGGCGCCTGCGCGCTGCTCGTCGCCAGCGAGGCCGCCGCCGCGAAGCACGGGCTGACGCCGCGGGCGCGCATCGTCGGCATGGCGACCGCCGGCGTGGCGCCGCGCATCATGGGCATCGGCCCGGCGCCGGCCACGCGCAAGGTGCTGGAGCTGACCGGCCTGTCGCTCGCGCAGTTGGACGTCATCGAGCTCAACGAAGCCTTCGCCGCCCAGGGCCTGGCGGTGCTGCGCGACCTGGGGCTGGCCGACGACGACGCGCGCGTCAACCCGAACGGCGGCGCCATCGCGCTCGGCCACCCGCTGGGCGCCAGCGGCGCGCGGCTGGCGACCACGGCCGTCAACCAGCTGCACCGCATCGGCGGGCGTTATGCGCTGTGCACGATGTGCATCGGCGTCGGCCAGGGCATCGCGGTGGTGCTCGAGAGGGTCTAGGAACGCGTGCGCGGCGCCGGCGCGGCGCGGCCGGCGAGCCGGTAGGCCGTCGGCGTCTGGCCCGCCGCGCGGCGGAAGAAGCGCGTGAAGTAGGCCGCGTCGGCGAAGCCGAGCCCGAGCGCGATCTGCTTGATGCTCATCGAGGTGTA
>CAUJHQ010000046.1 GCA_963204815.1 Pseudomonadota bacterium
CGCTCTGCCCATGCCCGGGCAGGTCCACCGCCAGCACCGCGTGGCCGTGGTGGGCGAACCAGCGCGCCAGCAGCGTCCAGCAGCTGTGGTCGTGCATCGCGCCGTGCACGAACACCACGCAGGGCAGGGCAGGGTCGAAGGGCTTGCCGCCGGTGTAGACGAAGGCCGCGTGGCCGTTCACGGTGAGCTTCATGCGGCTTTCTCCGCCACCTTGAAGGCGCGCTTCAGGTCGTCGATCAGGTCGTCCACGTCCTCCAGCCCGATCGACAGCCGGATCGTGCCCGGCGAGATGCCGGCACCGGCGAGCGCGGCGTCGTCCATGCGGAAGTGCGTGGTGCTCGCCGGGTGGATGACGAGCGAGCGGCAGTCGCCCACGTTGGCCAGGTGGCTGAAGATCTTCAGCGCCTCGATGAAGGCACGGCCCTGGGCGCGGTTGCCCTTCAGGTCGAAGCTGAAGACGGCACCGCAGCCGCGCGGCAGCAGCTTCTTCGCCAGCGCGTGGCTCGGGTGGCCTTCGAGTTCCGGGTAGCCGACCTTCGCGACCATCGCGTGGCCGGCGAGGAAGGCGACGATCTTGCGCGTGTTCTCGACGTGGCGCGCCATGCGCAGCGGCAGCGTCTCCAGGCCCTGCAGGATCAGCCAGGCGGTGTGCGGGCTCATGCAGGCGCCGAAGTCGCGCAGCCCCTCGCGGCGTGCGCGCAGCAGGAAGGCGCCCACCGTGCTCTCGTCGCTGAACACCATGCCGTGGAAGCCGCTGTACGGTGCGGCCAGTTCGGGGAAGCGGCCGGACGCGGCCCAGTCGAACGTGCCACCGTCGACCAGCAGCCCGCCGATCACGGTGCCGTGGCCGGAGAGGAACTTCGTCGCCGAGTGGTAGACGAGGTCGGCGCCGAGGTCGAAGGGCTTCATCAGCCAGGGCGTCGTGAAGGTGGCGTCCACCAGCAGCGGCAGGCCGGCGTCGTGCGCGATGGCGCTCACGGTCGGGATGTCCAGCACGTCCAGGCCGGGGTTGCCGAGCGTCTCGCCGAACAGCAGCTTCGTGTTCGGCCGGATCGCCGCGCGCCAGCCGTCGATGTCGCCCGGCTTGACGAAGGTGGTCTCGATGCCGAAGCGCGCCAGCGTGTAGGCCAGCAGGTTGTGGCTGCCGCCGTACAGCGCGCTGCTGGCCACGAGGTGCGAACCCGCGCCGGCGAGCGTGGCCACCGCGAGGTGCAGCGCTGCCTGCCCGCTGGCGGTGGCAATGGCGCCGACGCCGCCTTCGAGCGCGGCGATGCGCTCTTCGAGCACCGCGTTCGTCGGGTTGCTGATGCGGCTGTAGACGTGGCCCGAGCGTTCCATGTTGAACAGGCTCGCGGCGTGCTCGCTGTCGTCGAAGACGAAGCTCGTCGTCAGGTGGATCGGCACGGCGCGCGCGCCGGTGGCGGGGTCGGGGGCGGCGCCGGCGTGCAGCGCCAGCGTGTCGAAACCGGGGTCTGAAGAGCCGGGCATGTCGGCGGTCCGTTCGAGTCGGCGATGGGCCGGGATTGTCGGGTACTTCGTGGGCTATATTGCACGCATGAAGGTCAGCGACATCCTGCGCGTCAAGGGCAGCACCCTGTTCACCGTGTCCCCGGACCAGACGCTCTGGGAAGCGATGCAGACGATGTCCGAGCTCGACATCGGCTCGCTCGTGGTCATGGAGCACGGCGACCTGATCGGCATGCTCACCTTCCGCGAGGTCATCAACGCCGTCGTGGCCAACGGCGGCAGCGTCGGCACGCGCCACGTGCGCTCGGTGATGGACGACGCGCCGCTCACCTGCACCCCGGAGACCGAGATCGACGAGGTGCGCCGCATGATGCTGGCGCGCCATGCGCGCTACATGCCGGTGCTGGAGCGGCGCACGCTGATGGGGGTGATCTCGTTCTACGACGTCGCCAAGACCGTGGTCGACGCGCAGGACTTCGAGAACCGCATGCTGAAGGCCTACATCCGCGACTGGCCCGAAGAGGGCAGCGCCGGCGGCCCGAAGGCCGCCGCCTAAACGGCGCGATCAGGCCGCGCGTTCAGGCCCCGCGGTCACGCCGCCTGGGCGCCGAGGCGGAACACCGCCACCGCTTCGGCCAGCCGCGCCGCCTGCGACTTCAGGCTCTCGGCGGCGGCCGCCGACTCTTCCACCAGCGCGGCGTTCTGTTGTGTCGCCTGGTCGAGTTGCGTCATCGCCTGGCCCACCTGCTCGATGCCGCGGCTCTGCTCGGTCGAGCTGGCCGTGATCTCGCCGACGAGGTCGGTCACGCGGCGCACCTGGGCGACGATGTCGTTCATCGTCTCGCCGGCGGCCTGCACGAGCGCGCCGCCGTTCTCCACCCGCGCCACCGAGTCACCGATCAGCGACTTGATCTCGCGCGCCGCCTCGGCGCTGCGCTGCGCCAGGCTGCGCACCTCGGCCGCCACCACCGCGAAGCCGCGGCCCTGTTCGCCGGCGCGCGCCGCCTCCACCGCGGCGTTGAGCGCCAGGATGTTGGTCTGGAACGCGATGCCGTCGATGACGCCGATGATGTCGGCGATCTTGCGGCTCGCGGCCTGGATGTCGGCCATCGTCGAGACCACCTGCGCGACGACCTCGCCGCCCTTCACGGCCACGTCGCTCGCGCCGCTGGCCAGCTGGTTGGCCTGGCGCGCGTTGTCGGCACTGGTGCGCACGGCGCCGGTGAGCTGCTCCATCGAGGCCGCCGTCTGCTGCAGGCTCGAGGCCTGCTCCTCGGTGCGGCTGGAGAGGTCGACGTTGCCCTGCGCGATCTGCGCGCTCGCCGTCGCCACGTGGTCGACGCCGTTGCGCACGCTGCCCACCACCTTGACGAGCGCACCGCGCATCGCCTGCATCGACGCCATCACGCTGCCGGCGCGCGCCGGCGCGCGGCCGTCGTCGCCGAGGTCGCCGTCGGCGATGCGGCCGGACACGGCGGCCAGTTCATCGGGCTCGGCGCCGAGCGCGCCGACGATGCCGCGCGTGATCGCCACGCCCACCACCGTGCCCAGCAGCAGGGTCACGACGGCCGCGATGGCGGTCGCCCAGTGCAGCTTGCTGGCCAGCGCCACCGAGGCCGCGTACTCCTCGGCGGCCACGCGGTTCTGCAGGTCGATCAGCTTCTCCATGTTGTCGGTGAAGGCCGGGTTCAGCTTGCTGACGCTCGACAGCCCGGCCTTCGTGCCGGCGGCGTCACCGGCCGACAGCGCGGCGGCCAGCGGGTCGAAGCCGTTGTCGACCAGCGCGCGGAAATGCTTCTGGCCGTCGTCGGCAAGCAGCTTCTCCTCCGGCGTGAGGTAGGTGGCGAGGTAGGCCTTCCAGTGCTTGTCGGCCTTCGTCCGCATGTCGCGGTACTGGCCGACACGCTTGTCCGTCGTCGCCGCGTCGGCCTGCATCACCGCGTCCATCAGCACGATGCGCGAGCGCGACATCGCGTAGCTGATCTCGCTCAGGTCGTGCAGCGGCTGCGTGCGGTCCTCGTAGATCGTCTTCTGCGACGCGATCACGCTCTCCGTGCCCCACACCTGCAGCAGCGTCATGAACACGCCCAGCAGCAGCATGAGCCCGAAACCGAACGTGAGCCGCTTGCCGACCTTCCACCGATTGATGTTCACCATCGTCCTTTCTCGCTTTCAGCTCCGGTCGGCCGCACCACCTTGCGCAGCGCCGGAACGGGTTGGATCATCGATTTCGTTGTTTTCTGATCGATGCAAATGATTTATCGTCATCTGTGAGTTGACCTTGAGGCTGATGAGGTCAATTGGCGCAACCGTGGGGCGCAAGCTGTGCAGTTCCGCGCAGCACCGTGCACCGGCGGGCGGCCCGCGGCCGGCGGACCCCCCGCACTAGAATCCCGCGTTCCATGCCCGGCAGCACCCTCGGCGAGCTCTTTCGCGTCACCAACTTCGGCGAAAGCCACGGCCCGGCCATCGGCTGCGTGATCGACGGCTGCACGCCCGGGCTGGCGCTGTCGGAGGCCGACATCCAGCCCGAACTGGACCGCCGCCGGCCCGGCACCAGCCGCCACGTCACGCAGCGCAACGAGGCCGACGCGGTCGAGATCCTCTCCGGCGTCTACGAAGGCCGCACCACCGGCACGCCGATCGCCTTGCTGATCCGCAACACCGACCAGCGCAGCAAGGACTACGGCAACCTGCTGGACACCTTCCGGCCCGGCCACGCCGACTACACCTACTGGCGCAAGTTCGGCCACCGCGACCCGCGTGGCGGCGGCCGCTCGTCGGCGCGGCTGACCGCACCCACGGTGGCCGCCGGCGCGGTGGCGAAGAAGTGGCTGAAGGAACGCCACGGCGTCAGCTTCGCGGGCTGGATGAGCCAGCTCGGCGAGATCGCGATTCCCTTCGTCGACGAAGCCGAGATCCCGAACAACCCGTTCTTCGCGCCGAACGCCGCCGTCGTGCCGCAGCTCGAGGCCTACATGGACGCGCTGCGCAAGGCCGGCGACTCCTGCGGCGCGCGCATCGAGGTGCGTGCGCGCGGCGTGCCGGCCGGCCTGGGCGAGCCGCTGTACGACCGCCTCGACGCCGACATCGCCTATGCGATGATGGGCCTGAATGCCGTCAAGGGCGTCGAGATCGGCGCCGGCTTCGGCTGCGTCACGCAGCGTGGCAGCGAGCACGGCGACGAGCTCACGCCCGAAGGCTTCGCGAGCAACCACGCCGGCGGCGTGCTGGGCGGCATCTCCACCGGGCAGGACCTGGTGGTGTCGATCGCCATCAAGCCGACGAGCTCGATCCGCACGCCGCGCCGCAGCGTCGACCGCGCCGGCGCGCCGACCACGGTGGAAACGCACGGCCGTCACGACCCCTGCGTCGGCATCCGCGCCACGCCCATCGCCGAGGCGCTGCTGGCGCTGGTCGTCATGGACCACGTGCTGCGCCAGCGCGCGCAGAACGCGGACGTCAGCCTGCCCGTGCCGCCGATTCCCGGCGGATGAACCCGGCGCCTTCGCCGCCGTTCGCGGCCTTCGCGGCCGTGTGGTTCATGTACTTCGCGGCGATCGGGATGTTCAACCCGTACGCGCCGCTGTGGTTCAAGGAACTCGGCTTCTCGACGCTGGCCATCGGCGCCATCGCGTCGCTGCAGAGCTGGACGCGCATCCTGTCGCCCTATGCCTGGGGCTGGCTCGGCGACCGCAGCGGCCAGCGCGTGGTCATCGTGCGCGTGGCGGCGCTGCTGTGCGTGGCGGCGGCCTCGGGCCTGATCTTCGCGCGCGAGTACGCCTGGGTCGCGTTCTTCACGGCGCTGCTGTTCCTGGTGAACGGCGCGATCGTGCCGCTGTCCGAAGCCACGCTCGCCGCCCACCTGAACCGCGGCGGCGAGATGGACACCGCGCGCTACGGCCGCGTGCGCGTGTGGGGCTCGATCGGCTTCATCGTCACCGTGGTGGCCGCCGGCGGCGTGCTGCAGGCGGTGGGCATCGACCTCTTCCCGCTGCTGGTCACGGGCATGTTCGGCCTGCTGCTCGTGGCGGCCCTGCGCCTGCCCGCCGCACGCGAGGACGTGACGCGCCATGCCGACGCGCCGGCGGTGACGACCGTGCTGCGCCGGCCCGAGGTGGCGTGGTTCTTCGCGTCGATCTTCTTCACGGTGCTGGCCCACACCAGCCTGTACGCGTTCTTCTCGCTCTACCTCGATTCGCTGGGCTACGCGAAGGGCACGGTGGGGCTGCTCTGGGCGGTGTCGGTGGCGGTGGAGATCGTGTTCTTCTGGTTCCAGGGGCGCTGGTTCGGCAGCCTGGCGCCGCACCGCTGGCTGGCCTGGGCGGCCGGGCTGTCGGTGCTGCGCTTCGCGGTCGTGGCCTGGGCGGGCGGCCACGTCGGCTGGCTGGTGTTCGCCCAGCTGCTGCACGCGGTGACCTTCGCCGGCCACCACGCGGCCTGCATCGTGCTCATCAACCGCTACTTCGCGGGCCCGCTGCGCGGCCGCGGCCAGGCGTTGTACTCGGTGCTGGGCTACGGCCTGTCGGGCGTGCTGGGTGGCGTGGGCGGGGGCTGGCTCAGCTCATCGCTGGGCTTCCACGCGGTGTTCTGGGCGGCGGTGCTGGCGTCGCTCGCGGCGCTGGGCTGCGTGCGCGTGGCCGAACGGCACGAACCCGCGCCGCGCTGAGGCGGCGGCGCTTCAGTCGGTCGGCGGGGGGCCGATATCCGGGGATTCGTCTCCCTGGATGGCGCCCTGCCGCGTGCGCCCGACACCGACCGCCATGCCCCCTGGCACCGCCCACGCCGCCGCCTCCACGCCGCCCGCCGCCGCGCACGGCCGGGTGCGGCGGGCGATGTACCTCGCCTTCGCGGCGCTCGCCGTGCTGGCGCTGTTCCAGGCCGGGTACGCGCAGCGCTTCGAGGCCATCCGCGCCGTCGACGCCGACATCATCAACCTCGCCGGCACGCAGCGCACGTTCACGCAGCAGATGGGGCGCCTGGCCGCGCTCGCCGCCGCCGACGACCGCGTCGTGCCGGAGCACGTGCAACCGCTGGCCGAGGCGCTGGACCGCTCGCGTTCCGACGCGCTGATGGTCGAGGCGTTGCTGAAGCGCCAGCTCGAGCTGGCGCCGGACGCGTCGGGCGGCGTTGCCGACGCGCTCGCCGGCTGGCAGGCCGCGCGCGAGCGCCTCTGGTACCGCTGCGAAGCGCTGCTGCGCCACCTGGACGACGGCCAGTTCGCCGCCGTCGCCGGTGCCGCTGCGGCGGTGGAGGCCGAAGCCGACCCCGCGCTGGAGGCCGCCAGCCTGCTGACCGACCGCCTGCAGGCCGCCGCCCGCGCCCGCAGCGCCGGCCAGGTGCGCCTGCTGGAGGGCGGCGTCGTGATGTCGCTCGGCGTGCTGCTGCTGCTGGCCGTCTTCGTCGTCGAGCCGGCGGCGCGTGCGGTGCGCCGCCAGGTGCGCCGGCTGGCCGACCAGACGATGGAGCTCGAGCGCCTCGCGCTGGTGGCCGAGCGCACCGACAACATCGTGCTGCTGGCCGGCGTCGACGGCCGCATCGAGTGGGCGAACGACGCCTTCACGCGCCGCAGCGGCTACGCGCTCGACGAGGCGCGCGGCATGCGCCCGGCACAGCTGCTGCGGCGCGACCTGAACGACGCCGCCACGCTGCGCCACCTGCGCCAGGCCTTCGCGCGCGGCGAGGGCGCGCGCGCCGAGCTGCTGCACGAGGCCAAGGACGGCACCCCGTACTGGCTGGACGTGGACGTGCGGCCGCTGCACGACGCGCACGGCGTCGTGCGCGGCCACGTGGCGGTGGGCAGCGACGTCACCGAGCGCCGCCGCCTGCAGGAAGAGCTGGCGCGCAGCGCGCGCATCGACCCGCTGACCGGCCTGCCGAACCGCGCCGTCGTCGTCGAACGCGTGCAGCGCGCCATCGAGCACGCGGCGCGCAATCCCGGCTACGGCTTCGCGGTGCTGTTCATGGACTTCGACCGCTTCAAGCAGGTCAACGACACGCTCGGCCACAGCGCCGGCGACGAGCTGCTGCGCCAGGTGGCACAGCGCGTCGAGGCCACGCTGCGCCCGGGCGACGCGGTGGCGCGCGTGCCCTCGCAGCTGCAGCTGGCGGCGCGCATCGGCGGCGACGAGTTCGTCGTCGTGCTCGAAGGCGTGCGCGACCCCGAGGACGCGCGCACCATCGCCGAGCGACTGCTGGAGGCGCTGGCCGAGCCGTACCGGCTGGGCTCGCACGTGCTGCAGTCGGGCGCCAGCATCGGCATCGTCGTCGCCGACCACGCGCTGCGCAGCGCCGAAGACGTTCTGCGCGACGCCGACACCGCGATGTACGAAGCCAAGCGCGGCGGCCGCGGCCGCTGCGTCTTCTTCGACCGTTCGATGCACGAACGCGTCGTCCAGGCGCTGGCGATGGAGAACGACCTGCGGCGCGCGCTGCGCGAAGGCGAGCTGTTCGTCGTCTACCAGCCGCTGGTGGACCTGGCCGACCAGCGCATGGTGGGCGTCGAGGCGCTGGTGCGCTGGCGCCACCCCACGCAGGGCATCGTGCCGCCGGCGCGCTTCATCGGCGTCGCCGAGGAGGCCGGCCTGATCGATGCCATCGGCCGCCAGGTGCTGGAAGCGGCGTGCCGCCAGTTCGGTGCCTGGCGCAGTGCGCTCGGCTCGGCGGCGCCGCGCCTGCTGGCGGTGAACCTGTCGCGCGCGCAGCTGCAGCTGCCCGGCCTGGTGCCCGAGGTGAAGTGGGTGCTCGAGCAGGCCGGCATGCGGCCCGCCGAGCTGCAGCTGGAGGTGACCGAGAGCCTGGCCGCGCAGGACGAGCGCGTGCAGGTCACGCTGCGCGAGCTGAAGACGCTGGGCGTGCGGCTGGCGCTGGACGACTTCGGCACCGGCTACTCGTCGCTCGCCTGCCTGCACCAGCTGCCGGTGGACACGGTGAAGATCGACCGCTCGTTCGTCATGCACGCCGAGACGGTGGAATACCACCGCGTGCTGATCGAGGCGACCATCCGCGTCGCGCGCACGCTGGGCATGACGACGGTGGCCGAAGGCATCGAGACCAGCGGCCAGGCGGCGCTGATGCGCCAGCTGCGCTGCGACCGCGGGCAGGGCTACCTGTTCAGCCGCCCGCTGCTGGCCGAGGAACTGGCGGCCTGGGTCGAGAACGAGGCAACCCCGGCGGCCGCCGCGCCGGCGCCCGCCGCCTCGCCGGCCTGACGCCGGCCCGTCGCCGGACGCCGCAGTCCGTCGCCCGGCCGGTGCGCTTCGTCGCACGCCGGTCAACCGGCCCCGACCCCGCTCCTACACTGCGCCGGCCCTGGACCACCCGGGGCGGGCCAGTCACGAGCGAGAGGGCGACGCATGAAGAAGAAATGGCTGATCGGGGGCGCGGTCGTCGTGCTGGCGCTGGGCGCCGGCGGCGCCTGGTTCGGCGGCTTCCTGCAGCCGAAGGCGCAGGCCAGCAGCTCGATGCAGGCCGGCAAGGGCGGCAAGCCCGACGTGCCGCTGGAGTTCACGCCCCGCGAAGTGGTGCAGCCGGCGCTGGCGCGCATGCCCTCGACGGTGGAGTTCTCCGGCCCGCTGGTCGCGCCCGGCACGGCGATCGTGCGTGCGAAGGCGCCGGGCACGCTGCTGTCGCTGGACGTCGCCGAAGGCCAGCGCGTGCGCGCCGGCCAGGCGCTCGGCCGCGTCGACCTCGCCGAACTGGCCGGCCGCGTCGCCGAGCGCGGCGCCAACGTCGAGTCGGCGCGCGCCATTCTGGCGCAGGCCGAGCGCACCCACGCCAGCAACGAGCGGCTGGCGCAGCAGCAGTTCATCTCGTCGATCGCGCTCGACAACTCGCGTTCGGCGGTGGAAACGGCGCGCGCCGCCTACAACGCCGCCCAGGCCGCGCTCGACAGCACCCGCGTCAGCCTGCGCGACGCCTCGCTGGTGGCGCCGATCGGCGGCATCGTCGCCAAGCGCCAGGTGGTGCCCGGCGAGAAGCTCACCACCGAGCAGCCGGTGCTGACGATCGTCGACCTCGCCCGGCTCGAACTGGCGGGCAGCGTCGGCACGCACGAGGTGTCGCGCCTGGCCGCCGGCATGCCGGTGCAGGTGGCGGTGGAGGGCGTGGCGTTGCCGGTGGCGGGCCGCATCGCGCGCATCGCGCCGGCGGCCGAGCCGGGCACGCGCTCGATCGGCGTCACGATCGAGCTGGCGAACCCGAAGGAGACGCTGCGCGCCGGCCAGTACGCGGTGGCGCGTGCCACGCTCGCCGACGACGCCGAGCGCCTGACGCTGCCGGCCGCCGCCGTCGGCAGCACCGGCGGCCAGGACCACGTGTGGGTCATCGAGAGCGGCGTCCTCGCGCGCCGCGCGGTGACGATCGGCCGCCGCGACGAACGCGAGGGCCGCGTCGAGGTGACCGCCGGCCTGCCGCCGGCCAGCCAGGTGCTGGCGGCCCGGTTCGACAACCTGCGCGAAGGCGCGAAGGCGAGCGTGGTGGCAGCGAAGGCGGCCACCGTGGCCTCGGCCGCGGCCTCGACGCCGACCGTCACGCGCTGAGCGGAGGCCGCCATGTGGATCACGCGCGTCTCGATCCGGAACCCGGTCTTCGCCACCATGGTGATGGTGGCGCTGTGCGTGCTGGGCCTGTTCTCGTACTCGAAGCTGGGCGTCGAGCAGATGCCCGACATCTCGTTCCCCGGCGCCTTCATCGAGGTCAACTACCCCGGCGCCAGCCCCGAGGCGGTGGAGCGCGAGGTCACGAAGATCATCGAAGAGGGCCTGAACAGCATCGCCGGCGTCAAGCGCATCACCTCGCGCAGCTTCGAGGGGCGCAGCCAGACCAGCGTCGAGTTCGGCCTCAGCACCGACATGGGCCGCGCGATGCAGGACGTGCGCGACCGCCTCGCCGCCGTGCAGGCGGCGTTCCCGCGCGACGCGAAGGCGCCGCTCGTCAGCCGCTTCAACAACGACAACGCGCAGCCGGTCGTCAACCTGGCGCTGATCAGCAAGACGCGCAGCGCGCGCGAGCTGTCGATCCTGGGCGAGCAGGTGGTGGGCCGCCGGCTGCAGCGCGTGGAAGGCGTGGCGCGCGTGGACATCGCCGGCCTGGCGGTGCGCGAGGTGCGCATCGACCTCGACCCGGTGCGCCTGCGTGCCTACGGCGTGACGCCGGCCGAGATCTCGGCGGCGCTGCGCGAGGCCAACGCCGACCAGCCGGTGGGCCTGCTGAGCAATTCGGTGAGCGACGCCATCCTGCGCGTCGAGGGCCGCGTGCGCGACCCCAAGCGCTTCGAGGAGGTGGTGGTCGCGCGCCGCAACGGCCTGCCGCTGCTGCTGGGCGACCTGGGGCAGCTGGTCGAGCGCGAGCGCGAACCCGACTCCACCGCGCGCATCAACGGCCAGCGCGCCATCACCTTCAACGTGTTCAAGCAGCAGGACGCCAACATCGTCGCCGCCGGCGAAGCGGTGAAGGCGGCGATGGAGGAGGTGAAGAAGACGCTGCCGCCGGACGTCGAGATGGTGCTCGTCTACGCCGCCAGCGATTTCGTCAAGGGCTCGCTCACCGGCCTGCAGCACACGCTGATCGAAGGCGCGCTGCTCACGGTGGCCATCGTCTTCCTGTTCCTGCACAGCTGGCGCAGCACCATCATCACCGGGCTGACGCTGCCGATTGCCGTCATCTCCAGCTTCATCGCCGTCTACGCCTTCGGCTTCACGCTGAACTTCATGACGATGATGGCCTTGAGCCTGTGCATCGGCCTGCTGATCGACGACGCCATCGTCGTGCGCGAGAACATCGTGCGCCACGTGCAGATGGGCAAGGACCACCACCGCGCCGCCGCCGAGGGCACCGACGAGATCGGCCT
>CAUJHQ010000047.1 GCA_963204815.1 Pseudomonadota bacterium
ACGCCCTTCGGGGCCGTGCACGCGGCCAACCTGACGCCCGACCCGGCCACCGGCCTCGGCCGCTGGAGCGCCGCCGCGTTCTGGCGCGCGCTGCACAACGGCCGCTCGGCCGACGGGCGGCTGCTGGTGCCGGCCTGCCCGTATCCGAACTTCACGAACGTCACGCGCGACGACGCCGACGACCTCTTCGCCTACCTGCAGAGCCTGCCGGCGGTGGTGCAGCCGAACCGGCCGCACGCGCTGCGCTTCCCGTACGGCACACAGGCGGCGCTGGCGGTCTGGCGCGCGGCGTCGTTCCGGCCCGGCGCGGCGCCGTCGGACCCGGCGCGGTCGCCGGCGTGGAACCGCGGCGCCTACCTCGTCGGCGGCCTCGGCCACTGCAATGCCTGCCACGGCCACCGCAACGCCTGGGGCGCAACCGACGGCGCGCTCGACATGTCCGGCGGCACGATCCCCATGCAAGGCTGGGTGGCGCCCGCGCTCGACGACCCCGCCGCCGCCGGCGTGCAGCGCTGGCCGCTGGACGACGTGGTCGCGCTGCTCGCCGACGGCCGCAACGCGCACGCCAGCGTGAGCGGCCCGATGGCGATGGTCGTGGCGCGCAGCACGCAGCACCTGCGGCGCGACGACCTGGTGGCGATCGCCACCTTCCTGCAGGCGCTGCCCGAGCGCCGCAGCGCTGCCACGCCCGCGCCGGCGCTGCCGGCCGACGTGCGCGAGCTCGGCGCGCGCGTCTACGAGCGCCACTGCGCAAGCTGCCACGGCGAGCAGGGCGAAGGCGCGGGCGCCATCGCGCCGGCGCTGGCGGGCAACCGCGCCGTCACGCTGGCCTCGCCCGCCAACCTCACGCGCGTGGTGCTCGGCGGCGCCTTCGGCCCGGTGACGAAGGCGCACCCGCAGCCCTTCGGCATGCCGCCGTTCGCGACCGTGCTGTCGGACGAGGAGATCGCCGCCGTCGTCACCCACCTGCGCACCCGCTGGGGCCACGGCGCGGCACCGGTCGGCGCCACCTTCGTGAACCGCCAGCGCGGCGGCTGAAGGTAAATAAGTCACCAGTCCGGCACGACGCATTCACCGCCTTTGCGGAGGCGCAATTCCTAGAGTGGCCCCCATCCGCCACCGGCAGCGTGCCGACGGCGGCCAACCGAGGAGCCCCCCCGCCATGTTCGACACGACCACCGCGCTTGCCACCGCGCTGCCGATGTTCAGCCCCGCCTACCGTGGACCCGAGCGCCGCACCGGCCCGGCGCCGGTCGCGCAGTGGCTGGCCGCCATGCTCGACGAGATCGACTACGGCATGCTGCTGCTGGGCGACGCGGCCGAGCTGCTGCACGCCAACCACGCCGCGCGCAGCGAGCTCACGGCCGGCCATCCGCTGCAACTGGCGGGGCGCCAGCTGCGGGCGCGCGACGCCGCCGACACGGCACGCCTGCAGGACGCGCTGGCCGACGCTGTCCACCGCAGCCTGCGCCGCCTGCTGACGCTGCGCGCGGGCGATGCGCGCGTCAGCATCGCCGTCATCCCGCTCGGCCGCGCGGCCACGCTGGTGGTGCTGGGCAAGCGCCAGCTGTCCGAGCGCATCTCGGTCCAGCTGTTCGCCCGCCAGCACGGCCTGACGCCGGCGGAGATGCGCGTGCTGAACGGCCTGTGCGAAGGCCTGGACCCGCGCGCGGTGGCCGAGCAGCACCAGGTCGGGCTGGCCACCGTGCGCACGCAGGTGGCGAGCATCCGCGCCAAGACCGGCGCCGAGAACATCCGCGACCTCGTCTGCCAGGTGGCGGTGCTGCCGCCGATCGTGAGCTCACTGCGCCACGCCTGAGGCCGCCGGCGCCCGCTACGATGCGGGCATGCCGAGCCCGAAGGCCGCCCCGCGCGATCCGTTCGATGCCCCCGAGCTCTCCGAGGCCGTGCGCGCGCTGGCGCGCCGCGGCACGCTGCGCCACTGCCGCAAGGGCGCGCTGCTGATCGAGGAAGGCGAGCTCGGCGACACGCTCTACATCATCCTCGGCGGCCGCCTGCGCGTCTTCGGCAGCGACGCGCGCAATGGCCGCGAGATCACCTTCGGCACCTACCGCGCCGGCGAGTACGTCGGCGAGATGGGGCTGGACGGCGGCCCGCGCTCGGCCAGCGTCGAGGCCGTCGAGCCGAGCACCTGCGCCGTCGTCACGCGGCCCACGCTGGAGGCCTTCCTCGCCGAGCGGCCGGCGTTCGCGTTCGACCTGCTGGCCAAGGTGATCCGGCGCGCACGCGCGGCCACGCTGTCGGCCAAGCAGCTGGCGCTGAACGACGTCTACGGGCGCCTGAAGTTCGCGCTCGAACAGCACGCCGTGGCCGACGGCGACGGCCGCTGGCGCACCGCCGAGCGGCTCACGCACCTGCAGCTGGCGCACCTGGTGGGCAGCTCGCGCGAAATGGTGAGCCGGCTGCTGAAGGACCTGGAGCAGGGCGCCTACGTGCGCGTCGAGCCCGACCACCGGCTGAGCTGGCAGCACCTGCCGCAGCGCTGGTAGCGCCGCGCTCAGCCCGCCTTCTTCGGCGCGGCCTCGGCGGCCGGCGGCGCGAAGCGCTTGGGCGGCCGCGCCGCGACGGCGTACAGCGGCTCCACCTTCGGCAGCTTGGCCTGGATGTCGGCAATGCGCGTCGGCCCGGCCGGGTGGGTGGAGAAGAACTGCGGCGGCGCGCCCTTGTTCGCCGCCATCATCTTCTCCCACAGCGAGACGCCGGCGCGCGGGTCGTAGCCGGCGCGCGCCGCGAGGTCCATGCCGACGATGTCGGCCTCGGTCTCGTCGTCGCGGCTGAACTTCAGCGTCAGCAGCTGGCTGGACGCGTCGAGCACGGCGTTGCCCAGGCTGCCCAGCCCGAGCAGCGAGCTCAGCAGGCCGGCGCCGGCGCGCGTGGCCACCGTCTTGCCGATGCGTTCGCGCGCGTGCTCGCGCAGCGCATGCGCCATCTCGTGGCCCATGATCGTGGCGACCTCGTCGTCGGACAGCTGCAGCTGCTGCAGGATGCCGAAGTAGAAGGCGATCTTGCCGCCCGGCATGCAGAAGGCATTGATCTGCTTGCTGCCGATCAGGTTGACCTCCCACTTCCACTGCTTCGCGCGCGGGTTCCACGGCGGCGTGAACGGGACGATGCGGTCGGCGATGGCGCGCAGCCGCACCACCTGCGGATGGTCGATCGGGGCGAGCGCCTTCTGCTGCGAGGCCTCGGACAGCATCTGCTGGTACTGCTGCCCTGCCGTGGATTCCAGCTGGTCGGCCGGCACGAACTTCGCGAAGCGCGAGGTCTGGCCGACGTCGCGCTGCAGCCCGTCCTGCGCCAGGGCGGGCAGCGCCACGCCGGCGCCGGCCGCCGCCAGCACGGCGCCGAAGCGGCGGCGCGCGTGCAGCGCGCAGCCGCAGCCGGCGCGGTGGCGCACCAGCGCGGGCAGGGCCACGTCGGCGTCGGTCTGGAAGCGGTCGTCGTGCATGGTCGCGGCCGGACGATTCTAGGAAGGTCCTAGCTGGGGGCGCCGGACCCGGTTTCCAGGGCGCGCAGGCTCGCGCGCAGCCACCACAGCATCACCAGCGCCGGCGCCGCCAGCACCGTGCTGGTGACGAAGAAGGCCGGCCAGCCGATGCTCTCGGCCAGCACGCCGGCGAGCGGCCCCACCCACACCCGGCCGACCGACGCAAAGGCCGACAGCAGCGCGTATTGCGTGGCCGTGAAGCGCTGGTTGGTCAGGCTCATCAGGAAGGCGACGAAGGCCGCCGTGCCCATGCCGCCGGACAGGTTCTCGAAGGCGATCACCATCAGCAGGCCGCCGTCGACCGGCGTCGCGTGCGCCAGCTTCACGAAGCCCCAGTCGAAGGCCGGGATCGTCAGCCCCGGCAGCGCGCCCTTGCCGTTGACGGCCAGCCACCAGAAGCCCAGGTTGCTCAGCAGCTGCAGCACGCCGAACAGCATCAGCGAGCGCCACAGCCCCAGCCGCAGCATCAGCGCGCCGCCGACGAGCGCACCCAGGATCGTCAGCCACAGCCCGATCACCTTGTTGACGACGCCGACCTCGGCCGAGCCGTAGGCCATGCTCTTCAGCAGGAAGGGCGTCATTAGCGAGCCGGCGAAGGCGTCGCCCAGCTTGTAGAGCACGATGAAGACGAGGAACGCGGCCGCGCCAGGCTGCGCGAAGTAGCTCGCCAGGCCGCCGAGCAGCGTCTCGAACTTCGCCCGCCGCGCCGCCCAGGCCGCCAGCGGCAGCGTGAAGCCGATGCCCAGCAGCAGTGCCGCCAGCTCCACCCAGCGCTGCTGCAGCGTGGCCGGCAGCGCGGTGCCGGCGAGCCAGCCGCCGAGCAGCGCCCGCGCGACGCCGCCGGCGTAGCGGTCGGACAGCCAGGCGCCCACCGCCACCGCCGCCGCCACGGCGACGAAGCCGATCACGTCGTGGCGCGCCACCGTGGCCGGCGCGGCGGCGTGCGCCAGCTTCGGCAGCGCGAAGGCCGAGACGGCGGCGGCGGCCACCATCAGCCCGGCCATGAAGCGGTAGACCTCGGGCCAGGTCCAGCCGCCGCCCTGGCCGGGGTCGGTCCAGATGAGCGCGATGCCGCCGGAGACGATCATCGCGAAGCGGTAGCCCATGACGTTGAGCGACGCGCCGAGGCCGCGCTCGGCGGCCGGCAGCAGGTCGGTGCGGTAGGCGTCGATGACGACGTCCTGCGAGGCCGACACGAAGGCCACCGCCACCGCCAGCAGCGCGAAGGCGCGGATCGACGCCGAAGGCGAGGTGCCGGCCAGCAGGAACAGCGTACCCGCCAGCAGCAGCTGCGTCAGCACCAGCCAGCCGCGCCGGCGGCCCAGCCAGGGCAGCTCGAAGCGGTCCATCAGCGGCGCCCACAGGAACTTGAAGGTGTAGGGCAGGCCGACGAGGCTGAGGAAGCCGATCGTCGCGATGTCCACGCCTTCGGTCGTCAGCCAGGCCTGCATGGCCTGCCCGGTCAGCGCCAGCGGCAGGCCGGAGGCGAAGCCGAGCAGCGCGGTGACGATGAAACGGTGGAGCGCGGCGGCGCGCTGCGGCATCGGTGGCGCCCGCCCTTACGAGGTCGTGCCCGAGGCGGCGGCCGCCTCCTGCTGGCGGTAGACCTCGTCGGCCAGGCGCTCGAGCTCGGCGCGCGGCAGCGCGCCGACGAGCGCGCAGCCGATGCCGTCGTCCACCCAGTGCAGCACGCCGAGGTCGCCGTGCTGTTCGAAGCGCAGCTTGTGGTCGGACCCCGCCTCGGGCTTGCGCAGGTAGACCGTGACGCGCGCGCCGGCGGCGTTCTGGTACATCAGCTGCGCGCTCTTGCCCAGGCCGTCGGGCAGCAGCCGCCCGCCCATCAGCTGGAAGCCGGTGGGCGACAGGTCGACCAGCCGCACCGGCACCTCGGTGCGCGCGGTGAGCCAGCGCGACAGGTGCTCTTCGGTGGCGCCGACCTCCACCGGGTGGCGGCGCTCGGCGGTGTAGACGGCGTGCGCATAGACCGCGCGCGACACCCAGCCGCCGGCCACCACCGCCTGCGGCGCACGCGCCTGCCAGCCGATGAGGGCGCCGACCCCACCGCCGACGAGCAGCAGCCCGGCCACCGCCGCCGCCATCGCCCAGCGCGGCGCGGCGCGGCGGCGCCACACGGCGCGCTGCAGCGCCGGCGGCACCGGGTCTTCGAGCATCGGTGCGAAGGCCGCGCGCAGCGCCTGCGCGTCGTCGGCCCAGAGGCGGGCGCGCGCGCCCGCGCCGGCATCGGCGTCCAGCAGCGCCTGCAGCCGTTGGCGCTCGGGGCCGCTGCCGTCGAGCTCGCCGTCGACCCAGGCGCTCAGCAGTTCTTCGTCCAGCGTGTGCGTGTTCATGGCCACCTCACACCACCCGCCGCAGCGCCGGCGCATGCGCGCCGGTGCGCGCCGCGCCGCCATCCAGGAACTGGCGCAATGCGGCGCGGGCGCGGCACACGCGCGACATCACGGTGCCCACCGGCACCTGCATCACCTCGGCCACCTCGGCGTAGGTGAGCTGCTCGACGCAGACGAGCAGCAGCGCCTCGCGCTGGTCGGGGCCGAGCCGGCGCAGCGCCGCCAGCAGGTCCAGCCGCAGGCCGACGTCGGTGCCGGGGTCGCCGCCCTGCTGGTCCTGCGCGCGGCTCAGCTCGTCGGGGTCGGTCACGGTCATGCGGCCGCTGCGGCGGCGCGCGTCGAGGTGGGCGTTGTGGGCGATCGACAGCAGCCAGACGAGCATGTCGCGCGTGGGGTCGAACTGGTGCCAGCGGGCGAGCGCGCGTTCGAGCGTGCTCTGCGTCAGGTCGTCGGCTTCGCCGAGGTCGAACACCAGCGAACGGGCATAGCGCCGCAGGCGGGGGATCGCGTCGAGCAGTTGGCGGCGAAAGGCGGCGGGGGCTTCCACGGCACGACCGGGAGATTCGGTCGGGCGATTATGGACGGCCGGCGCTGCCGGCGGGCTCAGCCGCCCAGGCGCCAGCGGTGCGCCAGGCGCAGCAGCCGCTCCAGCAGCGGCGGCTCGGCCGGCGGCGGCGTGCGCGGCGACCGCACCGGACGCTCGAGCAGGCGCAGCGGCGGCGAGGTCGTCGGGTGGGAGGCGTTGAATTCGCTCATGGGCGGGTAAACCTGTGCCGATCACTGTAGACGGGTGGCATCGATGCAGGCAAGGTCGGCTATCGCAGCTAGAGTCTGCATTTCTGCAGTAGCAAGGACACCCGCCGATGGCCGACATGGATTGGAGCGACCTGCGTTACGCGCTGGCCATCGGCCGCCTCGGCTCGGTGGCGGCGGCGGCGCGCCAGCTCGGCGTGAACGCGACCACCGTGCAGCGCCGCCTGGACGCGCTGGAAAAGCGCCTCGGCGCGCGCCTGTTCGACCGCGCGCGCACCGGCTACCTGCCCACGGACGCCGGCCACGTCGTCATCGACCAGGCGCGCCGCATGGCCGACCAGGCCGACGAGATCGAGCGCCGCGTGCTCGGCCGCGACCGCGAGCTCACCGGCCCGCTGCGCGTGACCACGGCCTTCGTCGTCATGGAGCACCTGCTGCCGGCACCGCTGGCAGGCTTCGCGCGCGCCTACCCGGGCATCGAGGTGGAAGTGGTTGAGAACGCCTTCCTCGTCGACCTCTCGCGGCGCAGCGCCGACAGCGCGCAGACCTGGGCAAGGCTGGAAGCCGACGTGGCGGTGCGCCTGTCGGCCAACGTGGCCGAGCACCTGGTCGGGCGCCAGCTCGGGATGACGCACTGCCGCGTCTACGCGCAGCGCGGCGCGCCCGACCTGCCGCAGACCGTGACCCCGCTGCCGGTGCTGCTGCGCGACGCGCCCTGGGTCGCCTTCGAGCGCGACGCCACCAGCCGCGTCTACGACCGCTGGATGCGCCAGCACCTGGCGCAGGCGAACGTGCGCGTGCGCGTCGACATCTTCAACGCCAAGGCGGCGATGCTGCGCACCGGCATCGGCGTCGGCCTGCTGCCCACCTTCATGGAGGCGCGCCACCCCGAGCTGGTGGCGGTTTCCGACGTGGTGCCCGAGCTGTCGGTGCCGGTCTGGATGCTGACCCACCCGGACCTGCGCCAGACGGCGCGCGTGCGCGCCTTCATGCAGCACGTGGGCGACGCGATGGCGGAACGATTGCGCGCTCCCTGAACGACCCTGCTGCGCCCAGGGGCAAACCCCGATGCCCGGCCCGAGCCGCGCCGTGAACATGCGCCGCGGGCTAACGCGGGGAGTGATTCGATGAGGCGAAGGATGTTCCTGGGGGCCGCTGGCGCGGTGGTCGCGGCGCCGGCCGTGCATGCGGCAGAACCGGGTGTGACGGACCAGGAGGTGGTCTTCGGCCAGACCGGCATCCTGAGCGGCCCGCTGGGCGCGCAGATCAACACCATGCTCGCCGGCGCCGACCTCGCCTTCGCCGAGGCTGCGCGCAACGGCGAACTCGGCGGTCGCCGCGTGCGCATCCGCTCGCTCGACGACGAGTTGAAGCCCGACCTGGCGGTGGCCAACGTGAAGCGCCTGCTCGAACAGGAGCATGTGTTCGGCTTCTTCGGCAACGTCGGCTCGGCGACGACGGCGGCGACCGCGCCGCTGCTCAAGCAGGCCGGCGCGCCGCTGCTCGGCGGCTACGCGGTGGCCGACTCGGCGCGAGAGCGCGTCAAGGGGGCCGCCTACTTCGTGCGCACCACGTCCGGCCGCGAGGCCGAGGCGCTGGTGCAGCACCTGACCACCATCGGCGTCCAGCGCATCGGGGCCGCGGTGCTCGACAACCCGGGCGGCCAGGAGGCGCAGGCGCTCATCACCGCCGCGCTGTCGCAATTCAAGCTGGAGCCGGTGGCCGTGACCGCCGTGAAGAACGACGCCAGCAACGCCGCGGAGGCGGCGCGCAAGCTCGCCGACCGCAACCCGCAGGCGGTGCTGATGTACCTGGGCGGCGTGTTGCCGGGCGAACTGATGAAGGCGACCTGGGCGATCGGCGCCAGCCCGTCGTTCTACGGCATGTCGATCGTCGCCGGCGAGGTCACCGCCAAGGTGGCGGGCGAGCGTGCGCGCGGGCTGGCGATCTCGCAGGTCGTGCCTTATCCCTGGGGCCAGGCGGACCCGCTCGTCAGCGGTTACCGCCAGTTGGCCGAGGCGGCGAAGGTGCCGGTCGGCTACTACAGCTTCGAGGGCTACCTGAACGCGCTGGTGCTGGTGGAAGCGCTCAAGCGCTGCGGCCGCGACCTCACGCGCGCCCGGCTGCACGCGGCGATCCGCTCGCTGAAGATGCGGCTGGCCGGCATGAACGTGGACTTCACCGCCGGTGGCCACACGGCGTCGCGTTTCGTCGACCTCGTGCAGGTCAGCCACGGCGGCAAGTTCGTGCGCTGAGCGCGCACGCGGCGGGGCAGGCGCCCGAACACCCCTTGCGGGCGCGCGAAGCGTCCCCAGATCCTTCAAATGGAAACCAAGCCCCTGCACGTGGCCTGCCCGCACTGCGGCGCCACCAACCGCCTGCCCGCCGCCCGCTTGAGCGAGCAGCCGAACTGCGGCCGCTGCGGCCAGCCGCTGCTGGACGGCCGGCCGATCGAGCTGACCGACGCCGACTTCGACGCCGTGGTCGCCGCCAGCCCGGTGCCGGTGCTGGTGGACTTCTGGGCCGCATGGTGCGGGCCGTGCCGGATGATGGCGCCGGCGTTCGAGCAGGCCGGCAAGTCGCTCGCCGGCCGCGCGCTCTTCGTCAAGGTCGACAGCGACGCGAACCCGCAGCTGTCGGCGCGCTACGGCATCCGCAGCATCCCGACGCTGGTGCGGCTGGAAGGCGGCCGCGAGACGGCACGCCAGTCCGGCGCGGTGCCGGCCGGCACGATCGTCGCGTTCGCGAAAGCCTGATCAGGCGGCCAGCGCGAGCGGCTGCGGCGCCGGCGTCGTGCTGGAGAACACCTGCCGGTACTCGGCGGTGAAGCGCAGCACGCTGTAGCTGGACGTCGAAGCGGCCGGGGCCGGCGCCGGTTCGTCGGCCGGCGCTTCGCTGGCGTCTTCGGCGGCAGCGGCCGGGGCCGGGGCCGGCGGCGCCGTGAAGCGCTGTGCCAGTGCCGACAGGAAGCTGCCGAGCGACAGGCGCTGCGGCGCGTCGCCGCCCGCCGCCGCCGTCAGGCGGTCGAAGCTGGTGGCCAGGTCCGCAGCGAGCGGGTTGGCGTCGTCGCCGCCGGCCGGCTGCGCCAGGCGCTGCAGCAGCGACCCCAGGCTGTCGCCGAAGCTCGTGTAGCTGAGGCGGATGCGCAGGTCGATCGACCCATTCCCGGCGGCGGCCTGCGGCGCGGGCGCGGCGCTGTCGGCCGCTGGCGTGGCCACCGGTTGCGGCGCGGGCGAGGCCACGACGTCGGCATCGGCAACCTCGGCAGCGGCCGCCTGGGCCTCGGTCGCCGGCGCGGCGGCGACGGCGGGGGCGGCGACTGCGGGGGCCGCCGCCGGGGCCGGCGCGGCGCCGGCCGCGAGTGCGGCCTGCGTGACCGCCGCCGCGTCGCCCGGCACGGCCGCCGGGGCCTGCGGCTCGCGGCCGAACATGGTGCGCAGCGCAGCGTAGAGCGTCTCGGTGAAGCTCTGCAGCGCGGTGTTGAAGGTGTCGCGGTCGACGTCGTCGAGCTCGAGCTTCATCTTGAAGTCGATGCGGCCTTCCGGGCCGTCGAAGCGGATGCGCGCCTTCAGCTCGGCGTCGAACTCGGCGGCTGGCGCCTCGGTGGCGCCGTCGCCGCCGGCGAGTGCGGCGAAGGTGCCTTCGATCTCGGCCTTCAGCGACACCTTCAGCGAGCTGGACGTGTCGTCTTCGCCGCAGCCGCGGCCGCGGTGGCAACCGCGGTCGTGCTCGTCGTGCTCGCGGCGGCGCGGGCGGTCGGCAGCGTCGGAGCGCCCGTGGAAGTGGGCGCGCGCCGCATCGCCGGCGCGGAAGGCAACAGAGGAGGTGACGGCGTCCATGGGGTTCGGGCTCGGGGGGTGGGCGATGACAGGGTTTCGTCGCCGCGCCCCGCCGCCTTGAGCGACGAAAGCGCCATTTCCGTCATCAGCTGTGAGAACCCGTGACAGCGCCGCCGGGGTCCGGCGCGGCTTGAGGTCTCAAGTCACGCCTGGCGCCGGCGCGCGAAGTCGACGAACCAGTCGATGCTGTCGGCGTTCGCCATCGCGTCGCGGTTCAGCACCTTTTCCGGCGCGGCGCCGAGCAGCAGCTTCTTCACCGGCAGCTCCATCTTCTTGCCCGACAGCGTGCGCGGCACCGCGCGCACCTGGTAGATGTCGTTGGGCACGTGGCGCGCCGACAGCGCTTCCTTGATGGCGGTGCGCAGGCGGCGGTCGAGCGCGCCGTCGAGCACGAGGCCTTCGCGCAGCACCACGAAGAGCGGCATCCAGCTCTCGCGGCCGAGGTACTCGAGGTCGACGACCAGGCTGTCCAGCACCTCGGGCAAGGCCTCCACCGCGCGGTACAGCTCGGCGGTGCCCATCCGGATGCCGTGGCGGTTGATGGTGGCGTCGCTGCGGCCGTAGATGATGGCGCCGCTCGAGCCCGACTCGGGGTGGGGCGTGATGCGGATCCAGTCGCCGTGGCGCCAGACGCCGGCGAACATGTCGAAGTAGCTGTCGTGGTAGCGCGTGCCGTCGGCGTCGCCCCAGAAGTACAGCGGCATCGACGGCAGCGGCTCCACGCAGACGAGCTCGCCGACCTCGTCGACCAGCGGCTGCCCCTGCTCGTTCCAGGCCTCGACCGCCGCACCCAGGCAGCGGCACTGCATCTCGCCCTTCACGACCGGCAGCTCGCGGTTGCCGGCGACGAAAGCGCCGGCGAAGTCGGTGCCGCCGCTGATGCAGTTGATCCACACCGGCGCGCCGTCCACCTTCGGCAGGTGGTCCCAGATCCACTGGTAGCACTCGTCCGACAGCGGGCTGCCGGTGGAGCCGACGGCGCGCACGCGCGACAGGTCCGCCTCCTTCATCGGCTCGACGCCGGCCTTCAGGCAGCTGGCATAGAAGGCGGCGCCGGCGCCGAACAGCGTGACGCCGGCGGCGCCGGCAAAGCGCCACAGCGTGCCCCAGTCGGGCGCACCCGCCTTGCCGCCGGGGTTGCCGTCGTACACGCACACCGTGGTGCCGCCCAGCAGCGCCGCGAGCTGCGCGTTCCACATGATCCAGCCGGTGCTGCTGTACCAGTGGAAGCGGTCGCCCGTCTCGACGCTCGGGCCGACGTCGTTGTGCAGCCCGCCCTTCAGCATCTCGAGCACGATGCCGCCATGGCCGTGCACGATGGGCTTGGGCAGGCCGGTGGTGCCGCTGGAATAGACGATCCACAGCGGGTGGTCGAAGGGCAGCCACGCGGGGTCGAACGCGGCCTCGCCTTCGGTGAGGTCCGCGAACGCGTGCGCGCGCCGCGCCGGCGCGGCGAACTCGGCGGCGTCGGCCCGCGGGTCCAGGTCGGCCAGCAGCACCAGGTGCTGCACCGACGGCAGCTGCGCCAGCACCTCGCGCACCACCGGTCGGCGGTCGTGCGCGACGCCGCCGTAGAACTGGCCGTCGACGGCGATGAAGACCTTCGGCGCGATCTGGCGGAAGCGGTCCAGCACCGCCACCGGCCCCATGTCGGGCGAGCAGACCGACCACACCGCGCCGACGCTCGCGCAGGCCATGCAGGCGACGATGGCGTGCGGCGTGTTCGGCAGGAAGGCGCCGACGCGGTCGCCCGGCACCACGCCCATCGCGCGCAGCGCGGCGGCGACGTTCGCGACCTGGCGCCGCAGTTCGGGCCACGAGATCTCGACCGGTGCGGCCAGCCGCTCGCTCTGGAACACGATCGCCGGGTGGCCGGCGGCGTGGGCCGCGTCGGCATGGCGCAGGGCCTGGCGCGCGTAGTTGACCTGCGCGCCGGGGAACCAGACCGCGCCGGGCATCACCGGCTCGACGAGCTCGGTGCTGAAGGGCGTCGGCGATTCGACGCCGAAGTGGTCCCAGATCGAGCGCCAGAACGCGCGCAGGTCGGTCGTGCTCCAGCGCCAGAGCTCGTCGTAGCTGTCGAACGACAGGCCGCGCTGCTCGTGCAGCCAGCGGCGGTAGAGCGTGAGGCGGGGAATCGGCGCCATCGGGGGTCTCCGGTCAGGTCGGACGCGGCCATCGTAGCCGGCCGATCAGGGCTCAAGTCCGGCCGCGGCGTGCCGATGGATCGGTGGCCGGCCGCGCGAGGCGCCGGCCTTTCTCCACGCACCCGAAACCGACTCCATGACGACACGTCCCTTCCTGCGCCGCGGCACGCTGGCCGCCGGCGCGGCCGCCCTCGCCCTGCTCGCCGCCTGCGGCGGCGGCAGCGACGCCGATGGCACCCACATCACGCTCGACGCCTTCGCGCTCAGCGCCGGCACGCTCAGCGCCCCGGGCAGCGGCAGCACCGACTTCAGCGCCACCTGGTCCACCACCACCGGCGGCCTGGCGTCGACCGTGCACTACGTGACGGCGCACGCGGTGCCGGCCGGCAGCAGCGCCGCGGCGACCGACCAGAACCGCTTCCTCGCGCGCACCTGCAGCGGCGCGGCGCCGTGCACGAACCCGATGACGCTGGCCTGCAGCTACAGCAGCGCGCGCGTGCTCGCCTGCCCGGTGGGCGCCGCGCTCACGCTGCCGGCCGGCAGCTACACCGTGATCGCCAAGGCCTGCGCCGTCGACGAGCAGCTGGACACGATCTGCAGCGAACGCCGCAGCGCGCTCACGCTGAACTGACGGCGTCGCCGACCAGCGCGTAGCGCCCCCAGTCCGACAGGAACGGGTGGCGCCGGAACGCCTGCACGTGCGGCTGCAGCAGGTCGTTCGCGTAGGGGTGCTGGTGGGCGATGTAGGGCACGTAGGCCAGCATCAGGCGCGTGCACTGCTGCATCAGCGCCAGCCGCTCGGGCCCGTCGGGCAGCACGCGCTGGCGCTCGTACAGGCGGTCGAAGGCGGGCAGGCGGAAGCGCGCGTCGTTGCTCTGTTCGGCGTTCGGCCCGTAGGCGAGGCCGAGGAAGAACTCGCCGTCGGGGCTGCCGGCCGACCAGGTGTAGCCCCAGCTCATCAGGCGGCCGGCGAGCGAGCGCTTGATCAGTTCGGCGAACGGCGCCACCTCGAACTCGATGCGCAGCCCGGCCTGCGTCATGCGCTTGAGCCACAGCTCGCTGCTGCGGCGCGCGCGCAGGTTGGCGACGAAGCCCATGCGCAGCACGAGCGGGCTGCCGTCGGGCCGCTCGCGCCAGCCGTCGCCGTTGCGGTCGGCATAGCCGTGCAGGTCGAGCAGCGCCTTCGCGCGCGCCAGGCTCGCCTCGGTCATCTCGCTCTTCAGGTCGGGCTCGTGGCCGTAGCAGCCGGGTGGGATCATCTGCTGCGCCGGCTCGCCCTGGCCCTGGTAGACCAGGCGCACCTCCTCGGCGCTGTCGAAGGCGAGCGCCATCGCACGCCGCAGCGCCACCTGCGGCGGCGTGTAGCCGCCGACCAGCGGGTCGTCGAAGTTGAAGTAGGTGTGCGTCACCGCGGCCTGCAGCCAGCGCTGCAGGCGCACGCCGCGGCGCGCGAGGAAGGGCGCCAGCGTGCCGCCGGGCACCGCGAGGTGGCCGTACTCGGGCGGCACCGGCAGCAGCGCATCGTGCTCGCCGCCGACGAAGGCCAGCCAGCGCGGCTGCGCTTCTTCGACGATGTCGAACTCCAGCCGCTGCAGCAGCGGCAGGCGCCGGCCGTGCAGGCGCTCGGCGATCGCGCGGCCTTCGGCGTCGCCTTCGGCCGGCGCGGCGGCATAACGATGCTCGCGGTAGCGCGGGTTGCGTTCGAGCACGATGCGCGAGGCGCGCCGCCATTGCGCCAGCCGGAACGGCCCGGTGCCCACCGGGTGCGCCATCGGATCGGCGGCGTAGGCCTCGATCACCTCGCGCGCCACCGTGCCGGTGAGCTGCGGGTTCGCGAACACGTGCACGAAGCGCGGCGCCGGCTCGGCCAGCCGCAGCTCGAAGCGGTAGCGGTCGAGCGCGCGCAGGCCGGCGACCTCGGTGTCGTACGGGAACGGCGTGCGCGACGCGATCGCGCGCCGGCGCAGTTCCGACAGGCCGAGGATCTTCGCGTTCTCGAACTGGTACAGGTGCTCGCTGCGCAGCGCGGGGTCGTAGTAGCGCTTGATCGTGTAGACGACGTCGGCGGCCACCAGCTCGCGCGGCCGGCCGCCGAACACGGGGTCGTCGGCGAACAGGATGCCGGGCCGCAGCGTGAAGACGAAGTGCCGGAAGTCGGCCGACACCTCGGGCAGCGCCGCCGCCGTCAGCGGCACCAGCGTCGCGGGCTGCGCCAGCGGGTCGTAGGTGAGCGGCGACTCGAAGATGTGCGAGTGGACGCGGACCGAGCTCTGGTCGCTCACGCGCGGCGGGTCGAATCCCGCCTCGGCGGCGTTGAAGGCCACGCGCAGCGTGCCGGGCGCGGCCGCCGCGCGCGCCGCCGGCAGCAGCGGCGCCGCGGCCCCGGCCTGCAACAGCGCGCGCCGGTCCATCGACGGCGCTACTTCACGGCCGGGCGCTTCGTGTTGTCGATGTCGACCATGTGCCACCACTCCTGCCAGAACAGCGCGCGGCGGTAGCCCAGCAGCCAGGGCTGGGCCAGGTCGTTGGCGATGCGGTGCACCCAGTTCTTGTACGGCATGTACGCGGTCGCGATCAGCTTGGCCTGGTGGAAGAGCGCCTCGCGCTCGGGGCCGTCGGGCATGTTCTGCATGCGCGCGTAGATCTCGTCGAAGTCCTTGTTCTTGAAGAATGCGAGGTTCTGGCTGCCGCCCTGCGGACCGTACAGGCGCGCCAGCGAGCCTTGCCCGTCGGCGCCGGCCGCGCTGGAACCGAGCGACCAGATCTGCAGCTTGCCGGCACGCGCGGCCTTCAGGTTCTCGGGCCACTTGGCGGTCTTGAAGTCGACCTTCAGCCGCAGGCGCTGCATGTCCTTGCGCATCAGCTCGTCACGCTGGCGGTCCTGCTGCGACGGCTGCGTCGCGAACTCCAGCACCAGCGGACTGCCATCGGGCTGGTCGCGCCAGCCGTCGCCGTCCTTGTCGACGTAGCCGTACAGGTCGAGCAGCGCGTTCGCGCGTGCCGGGTCGAAGTCGCCGTTCTCGCTCTTGAAGGCGGGGTCGTAGCCCGAGGTGTGCGGCACCACGATCGACTGCGCGGGCAGCGCCTGCCCGCGGTAGATGATGGCGATCACGCGCTCCATGTCGATGCCCAGCCCGACCGCGCGCCGCAGCGCCACCTTCTCGGCCGTGTAGCCGCCGACCACCGGGTCGTTCATGTTGAAGTACAGGAACGCCGAGTCGGCGTTCAGCGTGCGGAAGCCCTGCACGCCCTGGCGCGCGAGGTTCGGCGCGACCTGGCCGTTGGGCATGGCCGTGTTGACGAACTCGGCGGGCACCGCGATGAAGTCGAGCTGCTGGTTCAGGAAGGCGAGCCAGCGAGGCTGCGTCTCCTCGATGATGGAGACCTCCACGCGGTCGATCATCGGCAGCTTGCGGCCCTTGAAGCGCTTCAGGATCGCCTGGCCCTCGGCGTCGTCGGCGGCGGGCTCGGCGTCGTAGAGCACCTCGCGGTAGTCGGGGTTGCGCTCCAGCACGATCAGGCTCGAACGGCGCCACTGCGTGAGCTTGAACGGGCCGCTGCCCACCGGGTGCGCGGGGATCGCGTCGCCGTACTTCTCGACCACCTCGCGCGCCTGGGCGCCGAAGAGGTCGTTGGCGGCGAGGTTCTCCATGAAGCGCGGCCGCGGCTCTTCGAGCTTGAACTGGATCGTGTAGCGGTCGAGCGCGCGCACGCCCTCGATCTCGGTGTCGTAGTCGAAGGGCTTCCTCTCCTTGATCGCCTTGTCGCGCAGCGCGGCCAGGCCGACCATCTTGTAGTCCAGCACGCCGGCGACGATGGGGCTCTTGTTCGCCGGGTCGACCGGGCGCTTGTAGGCGTAGACGAAGTCGGCCGCCGTCACCTCGCGCTTCTTGCCGTTGAAGGCCGGGTCGTCGGCGAAGTAGATGCCGCGCTTGAGGCGCACGGTCCAGGTGCGGAAGTCGGCCGACACCTCGGGCATGCCGTCGGCGATGAGGGCGCGGTACTTCGCCGGCCGCGCGAGGTGGTCGTAGGTGTACAGGCTCTCGAAGATGTGCCCGGTGACGATGCGCGAGTACAGGTCGACGATGCGCGCCGGGTCGAAGCCGGTCTCGGCGATCGGGAAGGCGTAGCGCAGCACCTTCTTGTCTTCGGCCGCCGGCGCCGCGGCGGCGCCGAGCGCCAGCGCGCCGGCCAGCAGGAAACGCCACACGGTCTTGTTCATTGATCGCCTCGCTTGCCCTGCCGCCGCGCCAGTTCGGCAGCATCGATGTCCACGTACTTCCAGAACTCGCGCACGTAGATGTTGCGGTGGTAGCCGCTCACCCAGGGCTGGTTCAGGTCGGTCCAGATGCGGTGCACGTGCACCTTGTAGGGCATGTACGCGATCATCAGCTTCTTCGCCTCGTCCATCGCGGCCTGCCGCTCCGGGCCGTCGGGCAGCACCTTCTGCTTCTCGTACAGCGCGTTGAAGGCCGGCAGGTCGAAGCGCGCGTGGTTGGACTGCCCCTTGTTCGGCCCGTAGCCGAGCGCGAGGAAGGTGTCGCCGTCGGGCTGGCCGGCGCTCCAGCCCACGCCCCACATCATCAGCTTGCCGGCGCGGCTGGCCTTCAGCTGCTCGGGCCACTTGGCGGTCTTGAACTCGATGCGGATGCCGATCGCGTTCATGTTCTTCTGCCACAGCTCGTTCAGCGAACGGCTCTGCTGGTCGGGGCTGGTGGCGTACTCCAGCGCCAGCGGCTGGCCGTCGGGCTGCTCGCGCCAGCCGTCGCCGTTGCGGTCGACGTAGCCGTGCATGTCCAGCAGCGCCTTCGCGCGCGCGACGTCGAACTGGCTCATCTCGCTCTTGAAGGCGGGGTCGTAGCCCCAGGCCTCGGGGCCGATCGGGCTCTGTGCGGGGATCGCCTGGCCGCGCCGCACGAGGCGGATCTCGCGCTCCAGGTCGACCGCCAGCGAGATCGCGCGCCGCAGCGCCACCTTGTGCGGCTCGTAGCCGCCGACCACCGGGTTCTCCATGCCGAAGTACGACACCGCGACGTCGGACCGCGGGTAGCGCAGCATGCCGATGCCGCGCTTGGCCAGGTTGGGCGCGAGCTGGTTGTTCGGGAACGCGACGTTGGCGAACTCCGCCGGCACGTTCTCGGCGATGTCCTGCTCCTCGTTCAGGAACGACAGCCAGCGCGGCTGCGGTTCTTCGATGATGGAGATCTGCACGCGGTCGACGAGCGGCAGCCGGCGCCCCTTGAAGGCCTTCGCGATGGCCTGCAGGCGCGCGTCGTCGGCCGGCGGGTCTTCGTCGTAGAGCACCTCGCGGTAGGCCGGGTTGCGCTCGAGCACGATGCGCGAGCTGCGCTTCCACTCGGCCAGCCGGAACGGCCCGGTGCCCACCGGGTGCTCGCCGACCTTGTCGCCGTAGGCTTCCACCACCTCGCGCGCCAGCGCGCCGGTGAACGAACCGTCGGTCCAGTAGTACAGGAAGCGCGGCGAGGGTTCGGCCAGCTTCACCTGGAAGGTGTAGCGGTCCAGCGCGCGCAGGCCTTCCACCGGCGTGTCGTAGTCGAAGGGCTTCTTCTCCTTGATGAGCCGCGCGCGCAGCTCCGACAGGCCGAGGATCTTCGCGCCTTCCAGGATGTAGAGGTTGCCGCTCTTCCAGCGCGGGTCGTAGTGGCGCTTGACGGAGTAGACGTAGTCCTCGGCGACGAGCTCGCGCTTGCGGCCCTTGAAGGCCGGGTCGTCGGCGAAGTGGATGCCCGGCTTGATGCGGAAGGTGAAGGTGCGGAAGTCGTCCGACACCTCGGGCATCGCGGCGGCCGTGTTCGGCCGCATGCGCGCCGGCCGCGCCATGAACGCGAATTCGAGCGGCGCCTCGAAGATGCCGGCCACCACCGTGCGCGAGTACAGGTCGGTGATGGGCGCCGGGTCGAAGGTGGTCTCGGCGATCGGGAACGCGTAGCGCAGCGTCTTCGGCGCGGCCTGCGCGTGGGCCGGCAACGCGGCCCCCAGGGCCAGCAGCCCGCTCGTGGCGAGCGCCAGCACGAAGGTGCGGATCATGGGGTGGACGGGGTCTCCGGGAAGCCCGCGAGTCTAGTGCCGCGACCGCGCCCGGACGGCTGGTGATCCCCCGGGTGAGGCCGGGGAAATCACCCGCCGCGACGCTCGGGGGCGCCACCTACACTCGCGCTTTCGTCCAATCGACTCCCCCTCCCATGGCGGCATACCTGTTGCGGCGCCTGTGGCAGATGATCCCCACGCTGATCGGCGTGGTGCTGCTGGTGTTCGTGCTCTTCAAGTACTTCGGCGGCGACCCGGCCGAGATCCTCGGCGGCCTCAATGCCACGAAGGAACAGATCGAGGCCATCCGCCAGCAGCTGGGCCTGGACCAGCCCTGGTGGTACCAGCTCTGGATCTTCGTGAAGTCGATCGCCACCTTCGACTGGGGCAAGAGCTGGGCCACCAACGAAGCGGTGTCCAACCTCTTCGCCACCCGCCTGCCGGCCACGCTGACGGTGATGCTGCCGATCCTGGTGCTCGACGTCATCCTCGCGCTGCCGATCGCGATGTGGGTGGCCTACCGCCGCGGCAGCCTGACCGACCGCTCCATCATGGTGGTGACCACGGTCGCGCTGTCGATCAGCTTCCTGGTCTACGTGATCGTCGGCCAGTACGTGTTCGGCTTCCTGCTCGGCTGGTTCCCGGTGCAGGGCTGGAGCGACTCGACGCTGAAGAACCTCGTCACCTACGCGCCGCTGCCGGTGCTGCTGGCGGTGGCGGTCGGCATCGCGCCGCAGACGCGCCTGTACCGCAGCTTCCTGCTCGACGAACTCGGCCAGGACTACGTGCGCACGGCGCGCGCCAAGGGCATGACCGAGGGCACGGTGCTGTTCAAGCACGTGCTGCGCAACGCGATGATCCCGATCCTCACCAACATCGGGCTGGCGCTGCCGGGCATCTTCGTCGGCAGCTTCCTGATCGAGGTGTTCTTCTCGATCCCCGGCCTCGGCCGCGAGGTGCTGCTGGCGGTGAACCGCAGCGACTACCCGGTGATCCAGGCCGTCACGGTGTACCTGGCCGCGCTGACGATGGTGATCAACCTGCTCACCGACGTGATGTACAAGGTCGCCGACCCGCGGGTGGTGCTGAAATGAGCGCCGTCCTGACCGCAGCCAACCCGCTGGACGACGACCACCAGCATTCCGAAGGCGTCTGGCATGCCGCTTGGCGCCGCTTCAAGGCCGACCGCGTCGGCCTCGCCTCGCTGGTTGTCGTGGTGGCGTTCATCGTGCTGATCGCGCTGTCGGCGGTCGGCATCGTCGCCAAGAACTGGCAGGCCGAGGTCGGCGTGGCCAACGCGCCGCCCACGCTGCTGGGCCCGCGCCCGCCCGAGGCCACCGGCACGGTGGCAGTGCCCAAGGGCCCGAACGTCGACCTCTCGGCGGTCGACCCGCTGGCGCCGCGCTATGCCGAATGGGCCGAGCGCGCCGCCAAGCTGAAGACCACCGAGACGCCGAAGGCCGAGACGCTGCCGCTGGGCGGCGACCGCCTCGGCCGCGACGTGCTGGCCAAGGCCGTGAAGGGCACCGAGATCTCGGTCTTCGTCGGCGTCATGGCGGCCCTGATGGCCACCGGCATCGGCACGCTGCTGGGCGCCTTCGGCGGCTTCCTCGGCGGCAAGGTCGGCGACGCGCTGGAGTGGCTCTACAACGTCTTCGAGTCGATCCCCGGCATCCTGCTGATCTTCGCCTTCGCGGCGGTGTTCGGGCGCGGCATCGGCACGGTGGTGCTGATCCTCGGCCTCACCGGCTGGACCGGCATGTACCGCCAGGTGCGCGCCGAGTTCATCAAGCATTCGAGCCGCGAGTACGTGCGCGCCGCCGAGGCCATCGGCGCCAGCAAGGCGAGCCGCATGTTCCGCCACATCCTGCCCAACGTGAGCCACGTGGTGCTGGTGCGCATGGGCCTGCTGGTGGTGGGCTTCATCAAGGCCGAGGTGATCCTGTCGTACCTGGG
>CAUJHQ010000048.1 GCA_963204815.1 Pseudomonadota bacterium
ATCCAACGAATCACAATCGAACTCGATCCTTGGTCTCATGACGGCCCAGACAGGCCGGGGGAACAGGTGGGGGAACAGACCGAACGTTCCCGCTGCGTTTCCCAATGAGATCAACGGCTTAGGTCGCCGTTTTGATTCCCAGCCACCCCATCCGCCATCCCGGAAAACTGCAGCTAAATCAATAGCTTGCACGTCGGACCCCAGTCCCTGGGATAAATCAGCAGCGCATATCGAGAGCGGTGCCAGGGCAATGTGCCTCGGCCTCCCTCTGCAGTCAGCGTTGCATAGCCCGCCGGCGGTGCCGGCTCTGGGATAAATCCGGGGATGAATCGCGTCGAAGCGACGCCTCCAGTCGGCCCATCTCCATCGCGTTGTGCTCCCCGTCCAGCCAGCGGGCGTAGGTGCTCAACAGCATGCCGACGGAGTGCCCCAGTTGTGACGCGCAGAACGCAGGCGTCATGCCGGACATCAGCATCATCGTCGCGTAGCTGTGGCGGGTGTTGTAGGGCCGCCGGTAGCGCAGCCCCAGCGCTTTCAAGGTCGGTGCCCAGTAGCTGCGCCTGAAGGCGCGCTCTTCCGTCCATGGCTTGCCGTAACGGGGGTCGAGGAAAACGAAGTCGCCCGCCAATTGCGTCAGCGCGCGCTGCCGCAGCAGCGCAGCGCGTGCGCGGCTATTGAGCAGCACGTGGCGCGCCGTGCTGGTCTTGGTCGTGTTCTTCTCGAGCCCACGCACGATGGCGCGGTGCACGTGAACCCGGTCGCGCTCCAGATCCACATCGGCCCAACGCAGTGCTGTGGTCTCCGATGGGCGCAAGCCGCTGAAGAACTTGAACTCCACGTAGTTCGCAACGCCGTCCGGGTACCGCTCGGTCATGTACTCGATGATGGCCTCCACGTCGTCGCGCGTGAACGGATCGGGAAACGGTGTCTGCTGCCGCTGATAGCGGACGTGCCTGACCAGGTTGTCTTCGAGCGCATGGTCCGCGACGGCCATGTCCATGGCGCGGCGAAGAACGGTCACGTAGTTGTTGACGGTCTTCGCATTGAGGCCTGGACGAAAGGTCAGAGCACGCATGACGTGGCTGGCCTTCAGTCGGTGCAAGGCCCGATCGCCGAGGAGTGAGCCTTTGTCGTCGCAAGGCGCGGACTTCCAGAAGCGTACGGCCGACGCGTAGGCCGCGGCGGTGGACGGCTCTATGCGCTGGACCGCCAGCCATGCGTCGAGGTGCTCGCCGACGGTGAGCGGCCTTCCGTCGTTGCGTGTCGCGGGGAAGTATTCGGAGTGGCAAAAGGTGCCGGCGGCGATTCGGCTACGGATCTCGGCAGCGAGTCGTTTGGCTTCGCTGAGATTCTCTTCGGACGGTGGGACCGGCATGCCATCACGCCTGAGCGTTCGGCGCACGACTTCGCCGTTCAGGCTGAACTGAATACGGATGGCGTTGCCGCGGACTTCGACGCCGGTGCCTTTCCTGCCCATACGTTCCTCCGTTGCTGTGCTGATGTCGGTTCGATTGAAGCTGCTGGCATGAGGCGCGGCAAGCGCGTCCGGCTCGACAACGTGCCTTGCCTGCGAACGGTTCAGGAGCCTCCGACCACCTGTTGCGGCAGCGCCGACCGCGTGCGAATCGCGAGACAACGGGCACACTGTCGGCCTTGAGGGAACGACCATGGATTCGATCAACGCCGCGCTCGCGGCCGTCCTGCAAACCGTGCAGACGCCGGGCGACTTCTTTGCCGCCGGCGAGTGCGCCTTGCATGTTCCGCTGATCGAGGTCGACGGCGTCGGCCCAATCGCCCAGCCGGTGCTGCCTGCGCAGGCCGCCCAGCTCATTGCGGTGGCCGAACGTGCCCCCTTCGGCCGCGGGGCGGACACGCTGGTCGACACCGCCGTGCGCCGCACGTGGCAGATCGGCGCCGATCGTGTCCACATCAAGGGCAAACACTGGAACGTGATGCTGGATGGCGTCGTCGAAATCGCGTCCACAGGTCTCGGTGCCGGCGCCGGAGTGGAGGCCGAGTTGTACAAGCTGCTGATCTACGACGAAGGCAGCTTTTTCGTCGAGCATCGCGATACCGAGAAGTCGCCCGGGATGTTCGGCACGCTGATCGTCGCGCTGCCATCGCTGCACAGCGGCGGTGAACTGGTGATCCGTCATCGCGAGCGCGAAGCGCGACTCGATCTGCGCTGCGGCGATGTGTCCGAGCTGGCCTGGGCCGCGTTCTATGCGGATTGCGTGCACGAGGTGCTGCCCATCGCCTCGGGGTGTCGGCTGGTGCTCGTTTACAACCTGCGGCGCAAAAGCCGCGGGCGTTTGCCCCGGCCGCCGTCTTACGACAAGGAGGCGGTTGCGCTGGAACGCTTGCTGCGCACGTGGTGCAGCGAAACAGCGAAGCCCGACGAAGACCAGCCGCTCAAGCTGGTCTACCCGCTGGCGCATGCCTACACGCCAGCCGAGCTGTCGTTTGCTGCGCTCAAGGGCGCAGATGCAGCGGCTGCCACCGTGCTGACTACGGCCGCGGGCGATGCCGCCTGCGAGCTGCACCTGGCGCTTCTGCGCATCGAAGAGAGTGGTGCGGCGGAGTACAACGGCTACGCTGGCCGACGCTGGCGCGGCCGTTACCACGACGATGACGAGGATGACGGCGATGACAAGAACGATGACGAGTTCAGGGTCGCCGAGGTCTTCGATCGCTCATTGACTCTGTCGGACTGGAGACGGCCTGACGGCGGCGTGATGCCCTTGGGCACCTTGCCGTTCAGCGATGGCGAGGTCTGCCCGCCAGACGCACTGGCCGACATGGAGCCGGACGAACAGCACTTCCACGAGGCCACCGGCAATGAAGGCGCCTCGTTCGAGCGCAGCTACCAGCGGGCGGCCCTGGTGTTGTGGCCACATGTGCAAAGGCTGCGATTGATCGCGCGGGCTAGTCTTGCGGCCTCGTTGCCCGCGCTGGGCGGGATGGTCGGGGCTTGGATCGACGACGGAGCCGAACCGGGTCATGCGCACTGGCAAGAGGCCTACGCCTTGGCCGCAGAGATGTTGGCCTGCTGGCCCGTGCAAGCTGCTCGTCGGGCGAACGATCGCCCGAGCGCGGCGAGCGTGATGCTGTCGCAACTGGTGCGCCTGCAGGATCAAGAACACATCGAATCGATGCTGACCAAGGTCGTCGCGGTTGGTGCCTATACAGCCGGCGACAACGCGGCCTTGCTGCAGGCGCTGAAGCTGCTGCCGGCCTCGCGCGTCGGCGCGCTGTTGCTGGCCGTCGTGCAGAGCAATGCTGACCTCCACATCGCCGGCTGCGCTGACCTGCTGGCAAGTGCTGTTGCCCTTTCAGCCTGGCGGGGACGACTGGTGGGCGCAGCCCAGGCGCTGCTCGATGCCATGCCGGGCGATCCGGCGCGACCCCAGTCCCCGGCCGACGCGTGGCGTCGCGAGCGCGCCGACGCGGGTGTGCTCCACGACATGCTGCGCGCCCTCGCGTCCACCGGGCACGCGGGCCTGTCTTCGCTGGCCGATCAGGCTGTGACGCACTGGCTGGCCTGGCCCAAGACCTATGGCATGGATGCCGTCATCGTTCCGGCCTTGCGCCGTGTCGCCGAGCGGCCCGCGCTGCTGAACCGGCCGGCCTGCCTGCGGTTGCGAGCCGCTGCGCTGGACCACCTGCGCGCACGCTGCTCACTGGACCTGGCACCGCCTGCCGACTGGCGGCGCGAGGGCCGCATGAGCTGCCGTTGCGAGCACTGCCTGGCACTCGGTCGCTTCCTGCAGAGTGCCGACCAGGAGGTCTGGCGCTTCAAGGCGCGCGAGGCCGATCGCCGTCACGTCGAGGACTCGATCCGTCAGGGCCGGCACGACGTCGACATCAGCACCGAGCGCAAGGGCAGTCCGCATGTGCTGGTGTGCACCAAGAACCAGGCGAGCTACGAGCGCAGGGTCGCGCAGCGACGGGCGGATCTCGACGATCTGACGCGGCTCAAGGCGTAGGCCTGTTCGGCCGGACGGCCCACCGGGGCGAGATGTCATGCTCTTCGCACCACCGCTGTGCGATCGCCTCCATGGCCTGCCGCTCGAAGGCGAACCAGGCCTCGCGTTGCGCCGGGTGCGCAGCGAGCGCGTCCTTGAAGCGACGAAAGGGCTTGCGCCGTTGCAGCGACTGCCCGAGCGCCCGGGCGAGTCGCTCATCGCCACACTGATCGACAAAGTCCTCCATGATCCGGAAGGCCTCGGACGACTCGATGGGTTCGATGAATAGCCAACAGTCGTCGTCCCGTGGATCCGCGTCGGTCTCGTTGTCGGCATCGGGTCCGATCAGGGACAGGATCGACCCGGACTCGAGGTTCAGCCAGTGGCTGCTCTCCCCGAGAGGGTCGCGCGAGTTCAATGCCCAGGTCAGCTCCTCGAGGTCGATGGTCAAAACCCGTGCGTCATGGCTACCGTGGCCGGGCGGGGTGTCATCCATGCTCATCTCGAGATCCCCAATGCATCCCACAAGAACTGGTAGGACACGGCGGGCCGCCCATGGGCGGCGGACTGCTGGCGTTCGCCTTCTTCGTACTCGCGCAGCAGGCCCTTCACGCGCTCCAGGCCCGCCGGGGTGCTGATGGCCTGGAGCGGAGTTCGTCCGCCCAGGGCCGGAATTGCCTCGTCAGCCCAGTTGGCGTAGTGGCGATGCAGCACCTGCTCGATGGCCTGTGACATGACCTCGGGCGGCAGGTCCGGTGTGCTTGCAGAGGCGGATCGCGGCGTTCGGCCTGTGTTGGTGCCACCCCGGCCGCCGCCCGCCCGGGCGAGATGGCCTGCCGGATCGGTGATCTCGCGCGTCAGGTGCTGCACGGCCACGCCTTCGAACCAGGCGCGGCCATCATCCGCCAGCCGCCGGGTGCGGTGGAACAGCTCGACGCGAGCCGGTACTGCGTCCTGGGTTGATGGTCGACCGGCTGCGCTGCGCGCCGTCAGCGCCCTCTATGAGGCGATTCCATCCCTGCCTCGCATCGCCGCTGACGTCGGGCTGCGCGGCCAAGGAAGCGGCGAGCGCCGGTGCATCGAGCACGAGGTAATGGTCGGTCACCAGGAGCAGGGGATCGCCGGTCGACGTATCCTGGATCTGCGGCAGCGGTGCTGGCGCGAACCACTGGTCCAGCCAGACGCGGGCGATCTCCAGTTCGAGCAGATCGCGTCGGTTGTCGAGGTGGAGCTTTAATCCGGCAGAGCCGGCCAGCACCTGCCGGGCCCGCGCCTGCACGGCCGCCTCCGCCGGTTTGGAGAAGGGATAGATGGCCCCCGAAAGCTCACGGTGCCCGACCATGCCCGTGCCGCTGCCGACCTCCATGATGCGCGCGCCCATCAGCATGCCCGGCTTCGCACTGCGGCTGCCGCTGATCTCGCGCACCGGTTGCGGGTCGGCCTGCAGGTCGAACTCGTCGATCAGGGTCATGCCGGCGCCGGGCCGCACATCGGTGACCCGGTACAGGCGCTGGGGCAGTGCGCGCAGTTGAGCGATCCAGTCGCGCTGGCCGGGAGTGAGAAATGGGCCATCACGTCCCAGCAGGTAGGCGTTGATCTCGCGCGGGCCACCACGGGCGTGAATCTCCCCGCGGGCGATCAACCACTCGTCGGCGTTGATCGACACCATGGTCATGCCGTCTTCGTCCAACTGCCAGCCGTCACGCGGGCCTTCGGGCCGCCAGAGATCCAGCAGGGCCTCGAACGCGTTGCGCCAGCCTTTGCGATGACGCTCGGTCAGCCAGGAGATGGCCACGCGGGCCGCGTCTTCGTGATCGCGCGGGCGCAGGGGGTGAACCTTCATGGCTGAAATCGGGTGCGGTGGGTGAAGCTGGGCGAGCTGTTGCCGAACGAAGTCACGGCACGGCGCTCGTCGTAGGCAGGGGGCATGACAGGGGCATGGCGCTTCGTGGTCTTGTATGCTATTGTCATACATCCGTTGGGAGATGTCCTCATGCCAACCGCCCCCGCCGCCGTTCTGAGTGTTCGCGTCAATGCCAGCGAACGTGCCTTGCTGGAGGCCGCGGCCGAACAGGCCAGTACCAGTCTCAGCGACTTCGTGAGGCGGCGTGCGCTCGAAGCCGCCGAGTCCGACCTGCTCAATCGCCGCATCGTGACGATTCCGGCGAAGGACTGGGCGAGGTTCGAGGCCTGGGCCATTGCGCCGGCGAGGGAAGTGCCGGCGCTTCGAAAACTGTCCAAGACTCGCCCCGTCTGGCAGAAGTGACCTCAGGCGCCACGGCCGCCTTCACATCGCCGCGACCCTTGGCGGCCGATGACGACACGGCAACGTTCGACTGCGGGCGCGACGCGTTGAACCACTGGTTCCGCCGCCACGCCTGGCGCAACCAGGAACTGGGGGTCTCGCGGACAACCGTGATCTGCGATGCGGAACCCGGCAGCATCGCCGGCTACGTGAGCCTGTCGACGGCGCAGATCGAGCGAGCCTGGTTGCCCAAGGCGCAGCAGCGCAACCGCCCTGACCCGTTGCCCGCCATCCTGCTAGGCCAGTTGGCGGTCGACTTGCGGTGGCAGGGGCAGGGCATTGCGCGATCACTGATGTTCTATGCGCTCACAACGGCGGTGCGCCTGTCCGACCAGGTCGGCTGCTTTTGCGTGCTGACCCATCCGCTGGATGACGATGTGCGGGCGCTCTATGCGGCCTTCGGATTCGAGGATCTTCCGTTCGATCCTGGCCGCAGCATGGCGGTTCGGATCGCGGATCTGGTTCGCAGCGGCTTTGGGGCAGTTGACTGAGCTTGCATCTACCAGGTCTCACTGGCGTCGTTATGGTGGGCAGGAGCCATTGCGACGGCCGCAAGATCGCACCAGAATGAGCGCTGTTGGTGGTCTCAAGACGTCCCGCGCGGACTGGGGGAACAGACAGGGGAACGGCGCAGATTCTCTCGGAAGTTTCCCCAATGAGATCAACAGCTTAGGTCGCCGTTTCGTATCCCATCAGCCACCCCAAGTAACACCGGGCAGCGCCCCTCCAACGGCCCCTCATCGCAAGGTGAGGGGCCGTTGTCGTTGGGGACTGATGAGCCCTGCGAAAGCGGGCGCTGGGCAACCAGGCGATCGGCGCGTGCCGCATCCTCGTGGTCCAGATCCCGTCGGGTCGCGTCGCGGGCGCAAGGCGCCGCTTCCGTCCACCGTCGTTCTCGGCAGGTCAGGCCGGCTTCAGTGCGCCCATCAACCGCAACACGCCAGCTCGCTCGTCACCCTGACGGCACAGCGCACCGATCGGGCGCATGTCCAGGCTGCGTTCGACATGCAGCTGCACCAGTTCGCCGGCGGCAATCAACGGGCGCACCACGCTGGCTGGAATCAGCGCCAGCAGGGGCTGTGCGCGCAGCATTGCCCAGAGCACGGTCGGGATGCGGCTGCTGACCTGGCACAGCGGCGGCGCGACGCCGTCGGCGAACAGGGCGTCGAACATCGCTCGCGCGGCGGAGCCGTTCGGCATGGCCAGCCAGGTCTGGCTCCTGAGCTGTTCGACCGTCAACCTGCGCCGCTTGCCCAATGGGTGCTCCGGTCCGGCCACGACGACGAAGCGATCCGGCAGCAGCGGCTCGAAGTGCCATCCCTGGGGGATCTGGGCCGGCTCGCGGCACAGCGCGACGTCGATCTCGTCCCACGCCACCAGCTGGTCCAGTTGCGGCGCATCCGCCTCGACCAGTTGGACCAGCAGCTCGGGGTGCCGCCTGGACAGCGCCGGCAGCGCGGGCGCCAGCAACCCGCCCACCGCGCCGCCGATGGCGCCGACGCGCACCACGTGCTGGGCGTTGGACTGCAGAGCGGCGGCCTGCTGTGCCGCGTCGTCGATGGCGCCGAGCACGCGGCGCGCGGTGGGCAGCAGTTCGCGCCCCAGTGCCGTGAGGTGCATGCCCCGGGCGTGGCGTTCGAACAGCGGCGCGCCGATCAGCGTCTCCAGGTCGGCCAGCAGCCCCGTCAGCGCCGGCTGCGCGATGCCGATCGCCTCGGCCGCCTTGCGCACGCTGCCGAGTTCGGCCACGCGGGCAAAGCCCAGCCAGTGACGCAGGCGGCCGCGGGTCAGCAGCCGCTGGCGCAGGGTGTCGGCCGTGGGTTTCATGCGATTCGATCTGGATATCGGAACGGGATGAAATGTATTGGAAGCGGATCGCTGGCCTGATGACACTGCACGCACAGGCGCCGACCCCGCCGTCTGCGCAAAACCGACAGGAGACAAGCGCATGCCCACGCTCATGGATGCCCGCGCGCTGGTGCGCGGCGTGCTGATGGCCTTTGCCGTCGCACTGGCCCCGGCGGCCCACGCCTGGCCCGACAAGCCGATCACCCTGGTGGTGCCCAATCCGGCCGGTGGCGCGGCCGACAACCTGGCACGCGGCTTCGCCGAGGAGATGTCCAAGCGGCTGAAGCAGACCGTGGTCGTCGAGAACGTCGGCGGCGCCTCGGGCGCTCTCGGCGCGCAGAAGGTGTTGCGCGCGTCGGCCGACGGCTACACGCTGATCTTCGGCAACACGAGCGACATGGTCGTGACGCCGATCGCCAACCCCAGCGCCGGCTATGCGACGCGCGACTTCACGCCGGTCGCGCTGGTGGGTCTCACGCCGATGGCGCTGGTGGCCCGCCCGGGCCTGGGCATCACCCACGTCGACCAGCTGGTCGCGCAGGCCAAGGCCCGGCCCAACGGTCTGACGGTCGGCACCACGGGCGCATCGTCGTTCCAGGCCTTCTCGACCGTGGCACTGCAGAAGGCCGGCGGCATCGACCTGCTGGCCGTGCCGTACAAGGGCGGCGCCCCGCTGGCCACCGACCTGCTGGGCGGCCAGATCGACCTGGCCGTGATGGCGATGCCGGGCGCGATGCCGCACGTGCGCGCCGGCAAGCTGACGCTGCTGGGCCTGCTGGTGGACAAGCGCCTGCCATCGGCGCCCGAACTGCCGACCGTCAACGAAGGCTCGGCCGTCAAGGGCGTGACGATGCAGATCTGGGCGGGCATCGGCGGGCCGCCCGGGCTGCCCGCGCCGGTGGTCGAAACGCTGAACGCCACGGTGCGCGACATCCTGCTCGACAAGGACTTCAACGAGCGCCGCATCCGCAACGGCGACCTGCCGGTCACGCCGATCTCGGCAGCGGAGTTCGGTCGGTTTCTCGCCGCCGAGGTGGACAAGTTCCGTGCGTTGGCCACCGGCATGAAGCTGGAGTGAACGGCATGCCGCTGGCGGACATCGCTCGCTCCGGGCCGACGCTCGAAGCATCGGCGCTGCAGCGCACCGTGCTCGGCAACGGCCTGGTGTTCCACCACGCCGAGGCGGGTGCGGGTGTGCCGCTGGTCTTCCTGCATGGCGTGCTCGGCGACTGGCGGACCTGGGCGCCGCAATGGGCGGCGTTCGTGCCGCACTTCCGCTGCATCAGCTACAGCCGGCGCTACAGCGTGCCCAACGGCAACCGACAGGCGTCGCCCGATCACTCCGCGCTGGCCGAGGCGGACGACCTCGAGGCGCTGCTGGCGCGCTGGCAGGCCGCACCGGCGGTGCTGGTCGGTGCGAGCTACGGGGCCTACACCGCGCTGGCACTCGCCGCGCGGCGGCCGGACCAGGTGCGTGCGCTCGTGCTCGTGGAGCCGCCGCTGATGCGGCTGGCCGACGGCACTGCCGAGGGGCGGGCCACCCGCGAAGACTTCGACCGCCGCATCCGCCTGCCGGCGCGGCAGGCCTTCGAGGCGGGCGACGATGCGCGCGCCGTCTGGCTGCTGACCGAAGGCATCCTGGGCGGGACGGACCTGGGCCAGCAGAGCGCCGCTGCAATGGGGCGGCGGCTGGAGAACGCGGAGTCACTGCGCCGCGTGACGCTGTCGACCGATGAGTTCCCGGTGCTCGACATGAAGCGCCTCGCGAACCTGGACGTGCCGACGCTGCTGCTGTCGGGCGAGCGCACGCCGCCCATCCACGACGTCGTGTTCCAGGCGCTGGTGCAGGCCTTGCCGCGCGCCGACAGCCGCAAGGTGCCCGGCGCCGGGCATGGCGTGGCCCGTGACCAGCCGGCGCTCTTCAATGCGCTGGTGCGGGACTTCCTGGCGCGGCACGGCCTGCCACCATGACGCCGGCACTGACGTTGGCCTGGACGGCGGAGGTCGAGATCGGCGAGAAGCAGGATCTGGGCAATGGCCCGCTCGGGCGCTGCTTCATCGTGCCCATCCTGGGCGGCACCTTCGCGGGCCCGCGGCTGCGCGGCCGCGTGCTGGCCGGCGGCGCAGACCGGCAACTCCTGCGCGCCGACGGCGTCCGCGAGTTCGATGCGCTCTACGAGATGCGGGTCGACGACGGCACCGTCATCACCGTGCGCAACCGCGTGCTGGTGGAGGGCGACGACCCCCGCACGCGGTATGCGCGTTCGGTGGTGCGTGCCGAGGTCGCAGTCGGACCGCACGCCTGGATCACGCGGCGCGTGCTCGTGGGAACGCTGGAAAGCCTGCGGCCGGAGCGCCCGGCGGTCCGTGTGACCGTGTACGTGCTGGACTGAACGACAGGAGACAAGCCATGAACACCATCACCGGAATCTGGATCGGACTGGCGCTGCTGCCGGCCCCGGCGCTCGCGCAGATCGCGGCCGGCGCTCCTTCGCTGGCGGCCGATGGCGTGGTCGCCCGGCATTGCCGCACGGCGGCCGACTGCCGGGCCGGGGTCGACAAGCTCCTGGCCAGGCCGTCCCCCGGCGCCACCAGCGCGCTCGCCCGCGAGCAGGACCTGTTCTACTGGTTCAGCCGCATCAACATGGCGAGCACCGTCGCCAACGTGGAGCTGGGCATCATCCCGAAGGAACTGGCGGGGCCGATCGCCCGCGGCGTCGCGTTCAGCATCGACCAGGCTGCACGGCCCGGCGGGAAGCGCCCGACCGACGTGCTGCAGACGGAGAAGATCATCACCGACGTGGCGGGGCCCGAGGCCACGCTGATCCACACGGGCCGCAGCCGGCAGGACATCCACTCCACGCTCACGATGGCGCAGCTGCGCACCGAGCTGCTCGACCACGCCGATGCACTGAACGCCCTGCGCGCCCAGTTGCAGGACATGGCGGCGCAGCATGTCGAGACCTTCGTGCCGGCCTACACCAACGGCGTGCAGGCGCAGCCGATCAGCCTGGCGCACTACCTGCTGGCCTTCGCCGACAGCTTCGAGCGCGACGCCGAGCGCCTGCGGCAGGCCTGGCCGCGGGTGGACCGCAGCACGCTGGGATCGGCGGTGCTCGCCAACTCGAGCTGGGCGCTGGACAAGCAGAGGCTGGCCGAGCTGCTGGGCTTCGGCGGCATCACCGCCAACGGCTATGACGCCACGCAGATCGCCCCGGCCGACGTCGGCCTGGAGGCGGCCCAGATCGCGGGCTCGACGGCCCTGCGCCTGGGCTCGCTGATGCAGGACATCCACGTGCAGTACCACCAGACGCGGCCCTGGATGCTGCTGGCGCCCGGCCGCACCTACACCAGCAGCGCGATGCCGCAGAAGGCCAACCCCGGCGTCATCCAGAACGCCCGCCGGCTGGCGAGCGACGTCGTGGCCTCGGTCCAGCAGGTGGTGCTGCGGGCCCACAACGTGACGCCCGGCATGATCGACTACAAGTACTCCTGGACCGCGGCGCCACAGGGGGCGGGCACCTTCGTGCAGGGGGTGCAGTTGCTGCGCGACAGCACCGACGTTCTGGCCTCTCTGCGCATCGACAAGGCGCGGGCACTGGAGGAACTGGAGGGCGAGTGGACCACCTCGATGGAGCTGGCCGAGACCTTGCAGCGAGAGCACCGCGTGCCGTTCCGCGTCGGGCACCACTTCGCCAGCGAGGTGGTGAAGTTCGCGCGGCAGCAGCAACTGCTGCCGCGCCAGTTCCCGTACGCCGAGGCGCAGCGGCTGTATGCCGAGGCGATGAAGCAGGATGGCCAGGCCGGCACCCGGCTGCCGCTGGACGAGGCGGGGTTCCGGCGCACGCTGTCGCCGGCGGACATGGTGCGCACCCGCGTCGGCGTTGGCGGGCCCCAGCCGGCCGAGACACGGCGCATGCTGGAAGCGTCACGCAAGGCCCTCGCGGCAGATCGCCGCTGGGTCGACGAGCGGCGGGACCGGCTGGCGGCGTCGGAGGCGAAGCTGAACGAGGCCTTCGCCGCGTTGCTTCAGCGATAGACCTGCCTCCGCGAGCGGTCGCGTGGGCCAGCGCGGCGCGGCTCGTGGGCGCGCGCCTCACGCGAACCTTCGGCCGCGGATCCTTGCGCCGCCGTCCTCCATCCAACCCGCCGGCCCGCCCAGACGAATCGCCCGGCCGGCTTCCGGGCGCGGCCCTCCCTTCCCGCATCCCGATCGCCCGGCCCACCGCCATGCGGTGCGCCGGGTGACTTGCTTCGTGCGGCCGCGCGGGAAAACCCCGAGCCTTCTTACTTTAGTGATCGCTAATATTGCGTATGAGTGATATTTAGGTGATCGCGTGGAAGGACACCCCGTGCAATCCGAGCGTGGCCCGTCGGGCCGACTGGTCAAGGCCCCCGAGAGTTTCATCGACGCCGCTGGCGTGCGCCAGGTCTTCGCCGAGGCGAAGCAGGGCCGGCGCGACTTCCTGCGGCAGGCCTTCGCGGCCGCCGGCACTGCGGCGGCCGTGCCGGCCGCGCTGGCCCAGGCGAACCCGGCGCCGGCCGACGCCGGCGACCCGAACATCCTGAACCTGCCCGAGCACAGCCGCGGCCTTGGCCAGGCGGTGGCGACCGACGGCTACGGCCGGCCGTCGAAGCACGAGTCCAACGTGCAGCGCCGGCAGAGCCCGGGCCTCACGCAGACGGCGCAGTCGTCGGTGTCGTTCGCGCCGCTGCAGTCGCTGTTCGGCATCGTCACGCCGAGCGGCCTGCACTTCGAGCGTCACCACCAGGGCTGGTGGGACATCGACCCGACGAAGCACCGGCTGATGGTCAACGGCAGCGACGGCACGCTGGTGAAGACGCCGCGCGTGTTCACGGTCGACGAGATCATGCGCCTGCCCTCGGTGTCGCGCTTCCACTTCATCGAGTGCGGCGCGAACACCGGCATGGAGTGGGGCAACACCGCGGTGCCGACCTGCCAGTACACGCACGGCATGCTGAGCTGCAGCGAGTTCACCGGCGTGCCGCTGCGCACGCTGTTCGAAATGTGCGGCGTCGACTACAAGCGCGGCCGCTACGTGCTGGCCGAAGGGGCCGACGGGTCGTCGATGACGCGCACGGTGCCGATGGAACTGGTCGAGAGCGGCGAGGTCTTCGTCGCCTACGGTCAGAACGGCGAGATGCTGCGCCCGGAGAACGGCTACCCGCTGCGCTTGGTGGTGCCGGGCGTGCAGGGCGTCAGCTGGGTCAAGTACCTGCGCCGCCTGGAGGTGGGCGACAAGCCCTACGGCACGAAGGACGAGACGCTGCACTACATCGACCTCATGCCCGACGGCCTGCACCGGCAGTACAGCAGCACGCAGGAGTGCAAGAGCGTCGTGACGACGCCTTCCGGAGGCCAGGTGCTGCTCGACAAGGGCTACTACAACATCAGCGGCCTGGCTTGGTCGGGCCGCGGCCGCGTGACGCGTGTCGACGTCTCCGTCGACGGCGGGCGCAACTGGCGCCGTGCGCGGCTGGAGACGCCGGTGCTGTCCAAGTGCCTGACGCGCTTCAACCTCGACTGGGTGTGGGACGGCAAGCCGGCGCTCGTGCAGAGCCGCGCGACCGACGAGACCGGCTACGTGCAGCCGACCACCCGCCAGCTGCGCGCGGTGCGCGGCACGCGGTCGATCTATCACAACAACTCGGTGCAGACCTGGTGGGTCCAGGAAAGCGGGGAGGTGCGCAATGTCCAGCTCGCGTAGGCTGTTGATCGCGGCGCTGTCGCTTGCCGCGGCCGGTGCCCACGCGCAGGGTGCCTACCCCGGCATCGGCCGCGCCGCCACCGAGGCCGAGGTGGCCGCCTGGGACATCGACGTGCGCCCCGACTTCAAGGGCCTGCCAGCCGGCGCGGGCTCGGTCGCCAAGGGCATGGACGTCTGGGAGGCAAAGTGCGCCTCGTGCCACGGCGTGTTCGGCGAGAGCAACGAGGTCTTCAGCCCGCTCGTCGGCGGCACCACCGCGGCGGACATCGCCAGCGGCCGCGTCGCCCGCCTGACCGACCCCGCGTTCCCGGGCCGCACGACGTTCATGAAGCTGTCCAGCGTGTCCACGCTGTGGGACTACATCCGCCGCGCGATGCCGTGGAACGCGCCGAAGTCGCTGACGGTCGACGAGACCTACGCCGTCACGGCCTACCTGCTGAACCTGGGCGGCGTGGTGCCCGAGGCGTTCACGCTCACGGACCGCAACATCGCCGACGTGCAGGCGCGCCTGCCGAACCGCAACGGCATGACGACGGCGCACGGCCTGTGGCCCGGGGCCGGCCTCGGCCGCGGCGGCGCCGACGTGAACGCCACCGCGTGCATGAAGGACTGCGCGCCCGAGCCCCGGGTGGCCTCGATGCTGCCCGAGCACGCGCGCAATGCCCACGGCAACCTCGCGCAGCAGAACCGCCTCGTCGGTGCGCAGCGCGGGGCGGACACCTCGCGGCCGGCCGGCGCGGCCGCGGCCGTGGCGGCGGCGGTGCCGGCTGCGCCGCCGGCGTCGCCGGCCGTCGCGTTGACGCAGCGGCTGGGCTGTGCCGTCTGCCACGGCGCCGACCGCAAGATCGTCGGGCCGGGCTTCACCGAAGTCGCGCGCCGGCACGCCGGCCGCGCCGACGCCGTGGACTATCTCGCCGCCAAGATCACGGCCGGCGGCTCCGGCGTCTGGGGAACGATCCCGATGCCGGCACAACCCATAACGAGCGACGATGCGAAGCTCATCGCACAATGGATCGCCAACGGCGCGGCGCGGTGACGCGCCGCCGCCCTCGACAGCCAGTTCCCGGACCTTGCCGTCCTTTCCCCGAAACGATATCCGCATGAAGGAGTCCGCTATGCAAACCCGCCGGGACGTGTTGTCCGGTTCCGTCAAGGTCGCGGCGCTGCTGGCGTCCGCCGGCCTTCTGCCGACCGCCGCCCAGGCCGCGTGGTCGCAGGCCGCGTTCGACGCCAAGACGATGGCCGAGTCGCTGAAGGCGCTCGGCGCCGGTGCACCCACCGAGAGCAAGGACGTGGCGATCACCGGGCCCGACATCGCCGAGAACGGCGCCGTCGTGCCGGTGGGCGTGTCCACGACGGCGGCCGGTGCCAAGCGGTTGCTGGTGCTGGTCGAGAAGAACCCGTCGGTGCTGTCGGCGGTGTTCGACGTCAGCGATGCCGTCGACGCCAACTTCGCGACGCGCGTGAAGATGGGCCAGTCGTCCAACGTCTTCGCCGTCGCGATGATGGGCGACGGCCGCGTGCTGTTCGCGCAGAAGGAAATCAAGGTCACGCTCGGCGGCTGCGGCGGCTGAGCCCGGTTCCCGGCATTCAGAAGGAGTTTCGAAATGGCAGACCCGATGCGCATTCGCGCCCAGGCCGCTGGCGACAAGGCCACCGTGCGCGTGCTGATGAGTCACGAGATGGAGACCGGCCAGCGCAAGGACGCCGCCGGCAAGACGATCCCGGCCTGGTTCATCCAGGAAGTCACCGCGCAGCTCAACGGCAAGACCGTGCTGACGGCCCAATGGGGGCCCTCGGTGTCGAAGAACCCGTTCCTGCAGTTCGCCGTGAAGGGCGCGAAGGCCGGCGACAAGGTCAGCGTCACCTGGGTGGACAACAAGGGCGACAAGCGCACCGACGAGGCGACGGTCTCCTGACCGCCGCGCCCACCACGTGGAGGGGAGACACATGAAGCGATTCACCATCGCGGCGGCCGCGCTCGGCCTGCTCGCCGGCGCCGCCGCGGCGCAGACGAAGTCGGCTGCCGAAGGCATTGCCGAGTACCGCAAGATGCTCGAGGACGGCAACCCGGCCGAGCTCTTCGAGGCCAAGGGCGAAGGCCTGTGGAAGCAGAAGCGGGGTCCGAAGAACGCCTCGCTCGAAGGTTGCGACCTCGGCAAGGGCCCCGGCGTCGTGAAGGGCGCCTGGGTGCAGCTGCCGCGCTGGTTCGCCGACACCGGCCGCGTGCAGGACCTCGAGTCTCGCCTGCTCACCTGCATGGAGACGCTGCAGGGCCTGAACGCCGCCGAGATCGCCGCCACGCCGTTCGGCCGTGGCGAGCAGAAGAACATGGAGGCGCTGGCGGCGTGGATCTCGGCCGAGTCGCGCGGCCAGCGCTTCGCGCTGCCGCAGGACCACGCCGAGGAGCGGAAGTTCTACGAACTCGGACGCCGGGCCTTCTTCTACCGCGGCGGCCCGTACGACTTCTCGTGCGCCTCGTGCCACGGCGAGCCCGGCAAGCGCATCCGCCTGCAGGACCTGCCCGACCTGACGAAGAACCCGGGCGACGGCATCGGTTTCGCCGCCTGGCCGGCCTACCGCGTGAGCAGCGGCGAGATGTGGAGCATGCAGCGCCGCCTCAACGACTGCTACCGCCAGCAGCGGTTCCCGTTCCCCGGCTACGCCTCCGACGTGACGATCGCGCTCGGCGTCTACATGGGCGTCGGCGCGAAGGGTGCGCAATCGATCGCCCCGGCCATCAAGCGCTGACGAGGTTTTGACATGAGCACACGACAACTCACCCGCGCCGCCCTGTTCGCCGTGGCCGCGGTCGCGCTGGCGGGCTGCGCGGCATTCGCCCCGCGGCCCGACTACGACGCGCTGACCGCGCAGATGATGAAGTCCTCGTTCCGCGACCAGGGCATCGCCAAGGTCGACCGCCTGCAGCAGGACGCGGCCAACGCCGAATGCTCGAAGGCCGAGGGCAAGCCGCTGCCCGACGATCTCGCGCGCGCGCTGCAGGACGCGGCGCTGAAGACCGTGAAGATGCCCGGCGACGGCCGCTTCATCGGCGACTGGCGCGAAGGCGAGAAGCTGGCGCAGAACGGCCGCGGCATGACCTGGACGGACGCCTCCGCGGCCACCACGGCGAACGGCGGCAACTGCTACAACTGCCACCAGATCGACCCGAAGGAGATTTCCTACGGCACGATCGGCCCCAGCCTGTACCAGTACGGCAAGAACCGCGGCGTCGCCGACGTCAACGCGCCCACCGCGCGGCCGATCCTCGAGTACACCTGGACCAAGCTGTACAACGCCAAGGCGTACAACGCCTGCTCCGGCATGCCGCGATTCGGCCACGCCGGCCTGCTCGACGAGAAGCAGATGCGCGACCTGATGGCGCTGATCCTCGACCCCCAGTCGCCGGTCAACCGCTGACACGCACGCGGGCTTCGGGCCCGCGTTTCCGTCCCGCATCGATCACTGGTTGCTGAATCATGAATCTTTCGAAGCGCGAGTTCCTCCAGGTGCTGGGCGCCGCGTCGGTGGCCGGCATGGGGCTGGGCCGCTGGGCCGAGGCCGACGCCGCCACCGCGCAGCAGGGCCTGTACGACCTGAAGCCGTTCGGCAACGTGTCGTTCCTGCACATGACCGATTGCCACGCGCAGCTGAAGCCGATCCTGTTCCGTGAGCCCAGCGTCAACATCGGCCTGGGCGCGATGCAGGGCCGGCTGCCGCACCTGGTGGGCGACCGCCTGCTGCGGGCCGCCGGGCTGAAGCCGGGCAGCGTGGAGGCGCACGCGTACACCTTCCTCGACTTCGACCGGGCGGCGCGCCGCTACGGCAAGGTCGGCGGCTTCGCCCACCTGGCCACGCTGGTGAAGCAGCTGAAGTCCAGCCGCCCCGGCGCGCTGCTGCTCGACGGCGGCGACACCTGGCAGGGCAGCGCGACCTCGCTGTGGACGCAGGCGCAGGACATGGTCGACGCCTGCCTGCTGCTGGGCGTGGACGTGATGACCGGGCACTGGGAATTCACCTACGGCATGCAGCGCGTGCAGCAGATCGTCGAGAAGGACCTCGCCGGCAAGGTCGACTTCGTGGCGCAGAACGTCAAGACCGCCGACTTCGGCGACGCGGTGTTCAAGCCCTACGTGATGCGCGAGATGAACGGCGTGCCGGTGGCCATCATCGGCCAGGCCTTCCCGTACACGCCGATCGCGAACCCGCGCTACATGGTCGCCGACTGGACCTTCGGCATCCAGGACGAAAACCTGCAGAAGATGGTCGACGAGGCGCGCGCCAAGGGCGCGAAGGTCGTCGTCGTGCTCAGCCACAACGGCATGGACGTCGACCTCAAGATGGCCAGCCGCGTGCGCGGCGTCGACGCCATCTTCGGCGGCCACACGCACGACGGCGTGCCGGTGGCGGTGCCGGTGAAGAACGCCGGCGGCACGACGCTCGTCACCAACGCCGGCAGCAACGGCAAGTTCCTCGGCGTGATGGACTTCGACGTCAAGGACGGCCGCGTCGCCGACTGCCGCTACCGCCTGCTGCCGGTGTTCAGCAACATGCTCAAGCCCGATGCGGCGATGGACGCGCTGATCACGAAGATCCGCGCCCCGCACGAGGCGAAGCTGGCCGAGAAGCTGGCCGTGACCGACGGCCTGCTGTACCGCCGTGGCAACTTCAACGGCAGCTGGGACCAGCTGGTCTGCGACGCGCTGATGGCGGCGCAGGACGCCGAGATCGCGTTCTCGCCCGGCTTCCGCTGGGGCACCACGCTGCTGCCCGGCGACGCCATCACGCGCGAACTGCTGATGGACCAGGTGGCCACGACCTACTCGTACGCGACCGTCACGAACATGAGCGGCGAGATGATCAAGACGGTGCTCGAGGACGTCTGCGACAACCTCTTCAATCCCGACCCGTACTACCAGCAGGGCGGCGACATGGTGCGCGTCGGCGGGCTCACCTATGCCTGCGAGCCGGGCGCCGCGATGGGCGGCCGCATCCAGGACCTGCGCCTGAACGGCAAGCCCATCGACGCCGGCAAGACCTACAAGGTGGCCGGCTGGGCGCCGGTGGCCGAAGAGGCGAAGAGCGCCGGCAACAAGATGGTGTGGGACGTCGTCGAGCCCTGGCTGAAGAGCCAGGGTCGCGTCGCGCCACGCCGACCCAACCTGCCGCGCCTGATCGGCGTGCAGGGCAACCCCGGCCTCGCCTGAGCGCGCGGTCACCGAAGGAGAAGCGCATGCGCCGCCTGACCCGCCTACTGATCGCGTCCGTGCTCGGCCTCGCCTCGCTGGCAGCGCTGGCGCAGGACCGTGTCGTCTACCACATCGACGACGCCGCGGCGCAGGCCCTGAAGGGGTTGCGCAACGTGCGCAACCATCTCGACGTCGACCCCACGGCACAGATCACCGTCGTCACGCACGCCAACGGCGTCGACTTCCTGATGGACGGCGCGAAGGACCGCAACGGCGGCGAATACGCCGGCCCGGTGGCGGCGTTGAAGGCGCGCGGCGTGAAGTTCGAGGTCTGCGAGATCACGCTGAAGAACCGCGACCTGAAGAAGGATCAGTTCCTGCAGGAAGCGGAGTTCACGCCGTCCGGCGTGGTGCGCATCGCCAAGCTGCAGAAGCAGGGCGCGGCCTACATCAAGCCCTGAGGCCGCGGCGATGCTCGAGGCCCTGGTCGAGCGCTTCGGCGAGCCCTGGACGCTGGCCGGCCTCGGGCTCGCGATCGGCTTCGGCTTCGGCTTCTTCGCGCAGCGCTCGCGCTTCTGCCTGCGCTCCGCGGTGATCGAGTTCGCGCGCCGCCAGCCCGGCGGCAAGCTGACGGTGTGGCTGTTCGCGTTCGCGACCGCGGTCGTCGCGACACAGGCGCTGGTGCTGGCCGGCGCCTTCGATGCCGGCAACGCGCGCCAGATCGCCGCCCGCGGCAGCCTGTCGGGCGCGGCGGTCGGTGGCGCGCTGTTCGGCTGCGGCATGGTGCTGGCGCGCGGCTGCGCGAGCCGGCTGCTGGTGCTGGCGGCGCAGGGCAACCTGCGCTCGGTGATGTCCGGGCTGGTGTTCGCCGTCGCGGCGCAGGCCGCGCTGAGCGGCGCGCTGGCGCCGCTGCGCGAGGCGATCAGCGGCTGGTGGACCGTCGAAGGCGGCACGGCGCGGGACCTGCTCGCGCGCAGCGGCGTCGGCCACGGCGGCGCGCTCGTCTTCGGGCTCGTCTGGCTGGCGGCCGCGCTCGTGTGGGCACGGCGCCAGCGCGTGCCCGCCTGGGGCGTGGGCGGCGCGGTCGGCGTCGGCCTCGCGGTGGCGTGCGCGTGGTGGGCGACCTACGCGATGTCGAAGGTGGCCTTCGATCCGCACCCGATCCAGGCGCTCTCGTTCACCGGGCCTTCGGCCGAAGTGCTGACCCGCGTGCTGTTCGCCGGCGGCAAGCCGCCGACCTTCGACCTCGGCCTGGTGCCCGGCGTCGTGCTCGGGTCGTTCGCGGCGGCGGCGCTGTTCCGCGAACTGCGCCTCGAAGGTTTCGAGGGCGGCCGCAGCATGCGCCGCTACATCGCCGGCGCGGTGCTGATGGGCTTCGGCGGCATGACGGCCGGCGGCTGCGCGGTCGGCGCCGGCCTGTCGGGCGCCGCCATCTTCACCATCACCTCGTGGGTGGCGCTGTGCGCGATGTGGGCCGCCGCGGCGTTGACCGACCGCTTGGTCGACCAGAAGCCCGCCGGGCTGCTCGACCAGCCGATCTCGGGCACGATCCGGCACGCCTGAACGCCATGAGACTCCGCCGCCTCGCCATCGCGCTGCCGTTGCTGGCCGGCCTGCCCGCCGCCGCCGCCGACCTGGCGCGCGCCGAGGAGATCGTGCAGGGCAAGTGCTTCATCTGCCACGGCGCCGAGGGCGAGAGCTCGAGCCCGGTGTTCCCGCGCCTGGCCGGCCAGCATGCCGCCTACGTGGCGCGCCAGCTGGCCGACTACAAGAGCGGGCGCCGCAAGAACGGCACGATGCAGCCGATGGTGGAAGACCTGTCGGCGGCGGACTTCGCGGCGCTCGGCGCGTACTTCGAGTCGCGCACGCCCGTCGCGCACCCGGTCGACGACCCCGAGCTGTCGGCGGTGGGGCGCTTCGTCTTCCAGCGCGGCAACCCCTACTCGGGCGTCGCCGCCTGCGCCGGCTGCCACGGCGCCACCGGCGCCGGCACGCCGACGCTGCCGCGGCTGGCCGGCCAGCACGCGCAGTACACCGAGAACCAGCTGAAGGCCTTCAGCCGACGCGAGCGCACGAACGACAACGCCGTGATGCACGGCATCGCGTCGAAGCTGACCGAACTCGAAGTGAAGGCCGTGGCCAGCTACATCAGCGGGCTGAAGTGAGACCCCCACGCTCGCTGGCGCTCGCTGCCCCCCACGGGGCTTGGGCGACGGACCGGCGGAGCCGGATCCGTACCCAGCCTCGATTGGCCGGCCTGGTCAGGCGAGGGCTAGCGCGTCAGCCCAGATGTTGTCGGCCCAGCCGAGCGCGTTGCGGCCCTCGACCTGGTTCGCCGCGGCCGAGACGCCGCCGGCGCCGGGCACCGGCTTGAAGGTCTTGTCGGCGGCGTCGTACTGGTGCACCGAGGCGACGTGAATCACGTCCTTCGCCGTCACGAAGCTGTAGCAGGTGTTCATCACCACCGGCGTCGCATTGACGGCCTCGCCCTTCAGCTGCTGGATGATGGCCGCCGCCGCCACCTTCGCATGCTGGTTCGCCATGTGGCCGGACTTCGGCATGCCGGGGCCCGGGAACGTGGCGTCGCCGAGCACGTGCACGCCGGGCGCGGCGGTCGCCTCCATCGTCAGCCAGTTGACGCCGACCCAGCGGTTGTTGATGGTCACGAGGCCGGTGCTGCGCGCGATGTCGCCGGCGCGCTGCGGCGGGATCACGTTCAGCACGTCGGCCTTGACGTCCTCGAACTCGAGCTTGGCGACGTTGCCGGCCACTTCCTTCAACTCGGCGTTGGCGCGGTACTCGAGCAGGCCGTCGTAGTGCTGCTTGAATGCGCGCTCGAAGAGCGCCTTCTTCGACTGGATCTCGGGGTTGGCGTCCAGCACCAGCAGCTTGGACTTCGGCTTGGCCACCTTCAGGTAGCTGGCCACCATGCAGGCGCGCTCGTAGGGGCCGGGCGGGCAGCGGTAGGGCGATTTCGGGATCGTCATCGCGACGACGCCGCCATCGGGCATGGCCTCGAGCTGGCGGCGCAGCGCGACCGTCTGCGGGCCGGCCTTCCAGCCGTGCACGATGCGGCCGCTGTCGACCGCGGCCTGCAGGCCGCCGACCTGGTCGAACATGAAATCGATGCCGGGCGAGACGACCACGCGGTCGTAGGCGAACTCGCCGCCGCCGGCCAGGCGCACCTTCTTCGCGGCGACGTCGATCGCCGTCACCTCGCCCTGCACGACCTTCACGCCGGCGGCCTTCAGGCCTTCGTAGCCGCGCGTGATGTCGGCCATCTGCTTGTGGCCGCCGAGCACGAGGTTGGAGATCGGGCAGGAGACGAACGACGCGTTGCGCTCGATCAGCGTGACGTCGACATTGCCGCCCCACAGGCGCAGGTAGCGCGCCGCGGTGGCGCCGCCGAAGCCGCCGCCGACGACGACGACACGGCCGATCGAAGGCCCGGAAGCGGTGCTCGCGCAGCCGGCGAGCGCCAGGCCGCCGAGGGCGAGGCCGGCGCCCAGCAGGCGGCGGCGTTGCAGTTCGTGGTTCATGGTGTCGGCTTCCTTGGTCCGTTCACTTGGCCTTCTGGGCCGCGAAGTAGCCGGCGATCAGGCGCATCTGCTCGTCGGTGTAGCCCTTGGCGATCTGGTGCATGATGGTCGCGGGCTGGGCGCCGCTCTTGTAGTCGGCGACGGCGGCAAGGATCTTCTCGGCCGACAGCCCCGCCAGCGGCTTCATGTCGCCGCGCGCCTGTCCGTTCGTGCCGTGGCAGTTGGCGCAGGTGGCGGCGAGGTTGCGCGCCAGCAGCGGGTCCTGGGCGAAGGCGGCGGGGGCGGCGCCGGCCAGCAGCAGCGCCGCGAGGGCGGCGGGCCCGGAGGTCTTGGTCATCGATGGGGTCTCCAGAGGGGCGAACGGGCAGGATTGCACCACTGTCGGCGGCCGTCCGTCCCCTGGTGAACCCTGATCGGTGTCGGCGCCAGTGTCTCTAATATTTGTACATATGGATTTAACGGTTTACCCCATGATCATCCGACTCGTGCGCCTGCTGGCGCTGTTCGTCCTGCTGCCGGCCGCGGCCACCGCCGCCGAGCCCGAACTGAAGGCGGTCCAGGTCGCCGAACGCGTGTGGTTCGTCCAGGGCGGGGCCGCGCTGGGCTCGCCGGCGAACCGCAACTTCATCTCGAATGCCGGCTTCGTCGTCACCGACGACGGCGTCGTCGTCGTCGACGCGCTCGGCTCGCCGGCGCTGGCAAAGGAACTGCTGGCCGAGGTGCGCCGCGTCACGCCGCAGCCGGTGCGCCACGTGATCCTCACGCACTACCACGCCGACCACATCTACGGCCTGCAGGCGCTGAAGGCGGCCGGCGCCGGCATCGTCGCCCACGCGGCGGCGCGCGAGTACCTGAACTCGGATGCCGCGGCGCGCCGGCTCGAGGCCAGCCGCAGCGAGCTCGCGCCGTGGATCGACGCCGAGACGCGCCTCGTGCAGGCCGACCGCTGGCTCGACGCCGACGAGACCACGCTCGTCGTCGGCGGCACCGAGATCCGCATCCGCCACCTCGGGCCGGCGCACACGGCCGAGGACCTCGCGGTCTACGTGCCGGCGGCGGGCGCGTTGTTCGTCGGCGACCTCGTGTTCCGCGGCCGCGTGCCCTTCGTCGGGCAGGCCGACAGCCGGCGCTGGATCGCGTCGCTCGACCGCCTGATCGCCTTCAAGCCGTCGCTCGTGGTGCCGGGGCACGGCCCGGTCTCGCGCGAGCCGCTGGCCGACCTGCAACTCACGCGCGACTACCTCGTGCACCTGCGCAAGACCATGGGCGAGGCGGCGAAGGCGATGGAACCGTTCGACGAGGCCTACGCGAAGACCGACTGGTCGCGCTTCGAGCACCTGCCGCTGTTCCGCGTGGCCAACCGCATGAACGCGTACAACACCTACCTGCTGATGGAGCAGCAGGGCGAGCCGTAGCGGATCAGACCATCTTCTCGAGCCGCCACAACTGCCAGCGCAGGCCGAGGAATCCGCCGGCGACGATGGCCGCCAGCGCGATCGCGCTGCCCACCGACAGCGTCGAGATGCCCGACAGGCCCTGGCCGATGGTGCAGCCGAGGGCCGCGACGCCGCCCACGCCCATCAACGCCGCGCCGGCGAGGTGGTTCACGGTGTCCTCGACGCCGCCGAAGCCTTCCCAGCGGAAGCTCTTCTGCAGCAGCGCGACCACGGCCGACCCCGCGATGACGCCGGCGACGCTGACGATGCCGATCGTCAGCACCTTGCTCTTGTCGCTGAAGAACAGCAGCCAGTCGAGCGCGAAGCCGACCGGCGCCACCATGCTCATCGCCTCCATGCGGCGCGAGTTGGTGGCGAGGAACACCTCCTCCAGCGTGTTCGGGTCTTCCGCCAGGTGGCCGAGCCGGCCCGACACCCACCACAGCAGGACGATGACGGCGCCGACGCCGACGCCACCCAGCCACACCTCGCCGCGCCGGCCTTCCGGCCGCGCCAGCACCCAGGCCAGCAGCGCGAGCGCGATCGCGCCGCCCAGCCACGGCGCCAGCGCCGCCGGCGTGCGGCCGACGGCGGCGGCCAGCAGCGAGGGCAGGTCCTGCCCGCTGGACAGGGTGACGAAGACGCGGTCGATCGTCTCCACGCGCAGCACCGCGGTGATGCCCTTCAGCGTGGCGAAGGCGCTCAGCCCCAGCACCGTGACGACGACGAGCGACTTCAGGTTGCCGCCGCCGACGCGCACCAGGCTCTTGCTGCCGCAACCCGACGCCAGCACCATGCCGAAGCCGAACATCAGGCCGCCGACCACGGCCGACAGCCACAGCAGCCGCGGCGCGGCGTACACGCTCTTGGCCGCTTCGACCCAGCCGAGGCCGACCATCGCGTTGAAGCCGGCGATGGCCACCGCGATCGCCAGCACCCACATGCGCAGGCGCGTGAAGTCGCGCATGCTGACGATGTCGGCCAGCGCGCCCATCGTGCAGAAGTGCGTGCGTTGCGCGATCGCGCCGAAGGCGACCGACAGCGCGAAGGCGGACCATAGGACGAGCGTCGTCAGCGAAGCGGGGTCGGGAGCGGTCATGGCCGAATTGTCACTGCGGCGCGCGGGCCGAGATATTGGTGAATGCGAATAGAATGGTGGCCAAACTGCGAGGCATCAGGTCCGGCATGGATGCGAAGAACAGCGAAGACCAGGTGTTCGAATCGGTGGCCGAGTTGTTCTCGGTGCTGTCGACGCCGATCCGCCTGAAGATCATCAGCGCCGTGTGCAACGGCGAGAAGAACGTGTCCGAACTGCTCGCGGAAATCGAGACCACGCAGCCGAACATGTCGCAGCACCTGAGCATGCTCTACCGCAGCGGCGTGCTCGCGAAGCGGCGCGAAGGCACGCAGGTGTACTACCGGTTGCAGAGCGAGCGCGTGGCCACGCTGTGCCGCGCGGTCTGCACGCAGGTGGCGATCGAACTCGACGCCGAGGGTCCGCTCGACCCGGCCGACCGCCTGGTTCCTGCCGTGCACCGCTGACGCCGCGCCGCGCGCGTCGGCGTCAGCATTCCTCCGCCTCGATTTCCAGCGCCAGCCGGCGCGCGCCGCGGCATTCGGTCTCGGCCAGCAGCGACAGCCGGCGCCCGGGCGCCAGCGTGCGCCTGAAACGCGTTTCGAGGCCGTCGTAGGCGGCGGGCTGCGCGGTCGCGATGCGGCGCTTCCATTGCGCCTGGCCGTCGGCGAACACGCGCAATTCGTGCCACGGTGAATCGGCGCCTTCGACGGCGCTGACCGTGAATGCAATGCTGATCTCGAAAGTGCGTTCGCGTTTCAGGTCGGCCGGGATTTCGAGGCGCGCATTCGGCGCATCGGCCACCTTCACGGCCCAGCGCTCGGGCGCCGGGGCGCTGCCGGGCTTTCTCATTGCGGCCACGCGCCGTTGCGGTGCGCGTTCAATTGCCGTGGCTTGAATTTGGAAACAACCTGGGTCGGCATGATTGAGGGTGAATGCGGATATGCTCGCATCTGTTGGGCAATCAAATCAATTCAGAAAGGTATCACCATCATGGCCAAGACCTACGCGGATATCCAGAAGGAAATCGAATCGCTGCAGAAGGCGGCTGAAACGCTGCGCCAGAAGGAAGTGGCCGGCGTCATCGACCGCATCAAGGCGGCCATCGCCACCTACCAACTCACCGCTCGCGATCTCGGCCTCGCGGGCCGCGCCGCCGCGCCGGCGCCCAAGCGCGCGAAGGCCAAGCGCGCCGCCAAGGCCGCGCGCGGTGCGGGCTACCGCGACGATGCGGGCAACACCTGGTCCGGCCGTGGCCGCCGCCCGGGCTGGATCAATGCCGCGCTGGCGGCCGGCAAGTCGCTCGACGACTTCCGCGCCTGAACACCGGCCGGGCGCCGGCCCGTGCTCACGCCACACACACGAACGGCCCGCGTCGGGGGAGCGCCCCGTCGGCGGGCCGCCGCCGTTTGGCGCGGCCTGCCCCTGGGTACACTGCGCCGCTCGGCGCGCTGCCCAATCGGCGGTGCCGGCACCAACGTCAAGAGGAACCTCATGAGGATCACTCCCTGGCTGGCGCTCGCAGCGCTGGCGCTCGCGCTGCCCGTGTCCGCTGCCACGCCGCCGAAGGCGGTGCTGCTCGATTTCTCGAAGGACACGCTGATCGACACCGCGACGGCGAAGGCGGTGGTCGGTGACGGCATTCCGGCCAAGGTGTGGAAGGTCTACCCGCCGTCGAAGTGGGGCTTCGTGAGCCAGGTCGAAGGGGGCATCACCGGGGCCGGCGTCTGCGTCGTCACGGCACGCGTGATGCTCGTGCCGCTGACGCAGGCGATGAAGGCGGTGCTCTTCCGGCCGGAAAAGATCGCGACCGCCTTCGACGCCGCGAGCGGCGCGTCGCCCGAGCAGTGCAAGGCCCTCGCGAAGGGCAAGCTGACCGAGGCCACGCAGGGCGTGGTGTCCAGCCTGGTCAAGTGACGCCGGCACGGCGCCGGGCGCGGCGCGTGCCGCGCCGCTTCAGGCCGCGGGCGTGGTGACGCCGAGGCAGTTGTTGCACTTGCCCAGCCCGCGCAGGCGCGGGTCGGGCTTGCCGTCGCCGGTCTTGAAGTTGGCGTGGCAGCGGATGCACACGTACATCTTCGAGCTCGACATCATCGGCTTCACGCCGGGTTCGGCGTTCGGACGTGCGGCCGTGTACTCGGCCTGCGTCTGGCGCAGTTTCGGGGCGGCGGCCCCGGGGGCCGGGGTGGCGGGGGCGGGCGGAGCAGCGGGTCGGCGATTGGCCATGGCGCGTGTGGGAGGCTGTGGGGCCCCTAAGAAACGCTAACCCTCTATTGTCCGCTGAAAACGGGCACGCCGCGCGAACCCGCGACGAACTCCCCATCGGCGGATGCCATACTCGCACCGAGACTCAAGCCGTACATGGTCCGACTGCCGCCCGATCACCCGGAACGCCTCGTCCTCGCCGATGAGGTCCATGCCCGCCCCCCGGAACCGCTCGAAGCGCCGTCGCGCGCCAGCTACGTGGCGGTGCTGGTCGACGCCGACCAGCGCGAGCGCGAGCGCCAGCACATCGAACGCCTGTGCGAACTCGCCGGCGCCGCCGGCCCCGCCGCCGGCGTCACGCAGTTCAGTGCCGCGCTGGGCGCCGTGCGCCTGAAGTGGGAGCGGCACGGCGAGTTCTCCAGCTACACCTTCATCGCCCGCGGCCTCAGTGCGCAGCCGTTCGCCGAGCCACCGTCGTCGTTGCTGCCCGAAGGCTGGCTCGAAGGCGTGCCCGGCCGCACGATGGCGGCAGCGCACGCCAAGCTGCTGTCCACGGGCGAGGGCGCGCCCGACCTCGGCTGGGTGGCGGACCACTTCGAGGGCAACATCGTCGTCGGCGCCGGCATCGGCGAAGGCGTCGGCTACGCGTTCACCGACTTCCGCCTGCACGAGGATGGAGCGACGCGCTTCCTGCTGCTCGACCGCGGTCTCACGCAGCGCCAGGCGGGCCGCATGATGCAGCGCCTGTTCGAGATCGAGGCCTACCGCATGCTGGCACTGATGGCGCTGCCGATCGCGCGCCGGCAGTCACCGCGCATCGTCGCCATCGAGCGCTCGCTCGCCGAGCTCACCGACGGCATCGCGCGCGAGGACGGCCGCGAGGAAGCCCTGCTGCACGAACTGACGCGCCTGGCCGCCGAGGTCGAGAGCGGCCTCGCCGCCAGCCAGTTCCGCTTCGGCGCAACACGCGCCTATGCCGAGCTCGTGCGCACGCGCATCACCGAACTGCGCGAAGTGCGCATCCCGGGCATCCAGACGATCGAGGAGTTCATGGCGCGCCGCTTCACGCCCGCCGTGAGCACCTGCGCCACGGTGTCGCAGCGCCTGCACGACCTGTCCGAGCGCGTCGCGCAGGCCAGCGGCCTGCTGGCCACGCGCGTGGGCATCGCGCGCGAGCGCCAGAACCAGGCGCTGCTGGCCTCCATGGACCGGCGCGCCAAGCTGCAGCTGCGCCTGCAGCAGACGGTGGAAGGCCTCTCGGTGGCCGCCATCGTCTACTACGTGGCCGGCCTCGTCGGCTATCTCGCGAAGGGCGCTAAGGCGGCCGGGCTGAAGCTCGACCCCGAACTCGCGGTCGGCATCTCGATCCCGCTGATCGCGCTCGGCGCCGTCTTCGTCATCCGGCGCGCGCGCCGCCACATCTCCGCCGCGGATCGCGGCTGACCCACGAATCCTTTTCCGCCGATGGCTCTCACCTTCCCGTTTTCCGCGATCGTCGGCCAGGACGAAATGAAGCTCGCGATCCTGATCGCTGCGGTCGACGCCGGCATCGGCGGCGTGCTCGTGTTCGGCGACCGCGGCACCGGCAAGAGCACCGCGGTGCGCGCGCTTGCGGCCCTGCTGCCGCCGATGCGCGCCGTCGTCGGCTGCCCCTACCACCGCGACCCCGCGCTCGAACCGGCCGGCGCGCCGAAGCCGAAGACGCACCTCATCCCGGTGCCGGTGGTCGACCTGCCGCTGGGCGCCACCGAGGACCGCGTGGTCGGTGCGCTCGATCTCGAACGTGCGCTGTCGCAGGGCGTGAAGGCCTTCGAGCCCGGCCTGCTCGCGCGCGCGAACCGCGGCTTCCTCTACATCGACGAGGTGAACCTGCTCGAGGACCACCTGGTCGACCTGCTGATCGACGTCGCCGCGTCGGGCGAGAACGTCGTCGAACGCGAAGGGCTGTCGATCCGCCACCCCGCGCGCTTCGTGCTGGTGGGCAGCGGCAACCCCGAGGAAGGCGAGCTGCGGCCTCAGCTGCTGGACCGCTTCGGCCTCAGCGTGGAAGTGAAGACGCCGACCGACATCAAGACCCGCATCGAGGTCGTGCGCCGGCGCGACGCCTTCGAGCGCGACCCCGCGGGCTTCACCGCGAAGTGGGCCGCCGAGGACGAGCGCATCCGCAAGCAGATCGTCGCCGGCCGCAAGCGCCTGGACGGCGTGCAGGTGCCCGACGGCGTGCTCGAGCGCGCGGCCACGCTGTGCCTGAAGCTGGGCACCGACGGCCTGCGTGGCGAGCTCACGCTGATGCGCGCGGCGCGCGCGCTGGCGGCGTTGCAGGGCGACAAGGTCGTCGGCGACGAGCACCTCAAGCGCGTGGCGCCGCCGTCGCTGCGCCACCGCCTGCGCCGCAACCCGCTCGACGACGCGGGTTCGACGACGCGCGTCGAGCGCGCCATCGACGAGGTCTTCGCCGAGCCGCTGGCCGCCTGAGATGGACGCCTGGGCCGACGCCACCCTCGCGGCGGCGCTGTTCGCGGTCGACCCCGCCGGCACCGGCGCCCTGGTGCGCGCGCCCGCCGGCTCGGTGCGCGACAGCTGGCTCGCGGCGGTGGCGCGCACGCTGCCGGCGCCGCCGCGCCGGGTGCCGATCGCGATCCGCGACGACCGCCTGCTCGGCGGCCTGGACCTGCCGGCCACGCTGCGTGCCGGCCGGCCGGTGGCCCAGCGCGGCCTGCTCGCCGAAGCGAACGGCGGCGTGCTCGTGCTGCCAATGGCCGAACGCGCGCCGCCCGAGCTGGTGGCGCGGCTGGTGGCCACGCTCGACCAGCACGAGGTGCGCGTCGAACGCGACGGCATCGCCAGCGTCGAGGCCACGCGCTTCGGCCTCGTCGCGCTCGACGAAGGCGTGTCCGACGACGAAGCCATCGCGCCGGCGCTGACCGACCGGCTCGCCTTCATCGTCGACCTGCGCACCATCGCGCCGCGCGACGCGCTGCCGCCCGACGAGGAAGACGTCGTCGCGGCGCGCGCCCGCCTGCCCGGCGTGGCGTGCCCTGACGAGATCCTCGAAGCGCTGTGCCAGGCCGCGTCGGCCCTCGGCATCGCGTCGCTGCGGGCACCGTTGCTCGCGTTGCGCGCCGCGCGTGCCTCGGCGGCGCTGGCGGGGCGCGGCGAGGTCACGGCCGAGGACGCCGGCATCGCCGCGCGCCTGGTGCTCGCGCCGCGCGCGACGCAGCGGCCGGTCGCGCAGGACGACGACGAGGCCGCGCCACCGCCGCCCGAACCGCCGCAGGACGACGCCGCGCAGCCCGACGACGACAAACCGGCCGCCGAGCAGGGCACGATGGACGACGTCGTGCTCGAAGCCGCGCTCGCCGCGCTGCCGCCCGATCTGCTGGCGCGCCTGCGCGTGGAGGAACTGATGCGCCAGCGCGCACGCGGCGGCGGACAGGGCGCGTTCCAGAAGTCGGGCCGGCGCGGCCGCCCGTCGGGCGTGCGGCGCGGCGAGCCGCGCGCCGGCGAACGGCTGAACCTCGTCGAGACCTTGCGCGCGGCCGCGCCCTGGCAACGCGTGCGTGGCGCCGTGCGCCCGCGCGTGAAGGTGCGCGCCGAGGACTTCCACCTGACGCGCTACCGCGAAAGGCGCGAGACCACCGCGATCTTCGTCGTCGATGCGTCCGGCTCGGCGGCGCTGCACCGCCTGGCGGAGGCCAAGGGTGCGGTCGAACTGCTGCTCGCCGACTGCTACGTGCGGCGCGACAAGGTCGCGGTGATCGCGTTCCGCGGTCGGGCGGCCGAACTGCTGCTGCCGCCGACACGATCGCTCGTGCGCGCCAAGCGTGGCCTCGCCGGCCTGCCGGGCGGCGGCGGCACGCCGCTGGCGGCGGCGCTCGAAGCGGCGGCGGCATTGGCCGAAGCCGTGCGCCGGCGCGGCGACACGCCGCTCGTCGTGCTGCTGACCGACGGCCGCGCCAACGTCGGCCTCGATGGCCAGGGCGGCCGCGCGCAGGCCGAGGCCGACGCGGTGGCGGCGGCGCGCCGCCTGCGCGGCGCCGGCTGCACCGTGCTGCTGATCGACACGGCGCCGCAGCCGACGCCGCAGGCCGCCCGCCTGGCCGACGCGATGGCGGCGCGCTACCTGCCGCTGCCGCACGCCGGCGCGCAGGCGATGTCGCAGGCGGTGCGCCAGGCGGTGCGCGCCGGTGACAGCGCCTGACGGCACGCGGCTCGTCGACGTCGCCGGCCAGCGCTGGCGCGTGCTCGAACGGGGTCACGGCGCACCGTGCTGGTTGCTGCTGCACGGCACCGGGGCGTCGCTGCACAGCTGGCGCGCGGTGGCCGAGCGGCTGGCCGCGCACGCCACCGTCGTCGTGCCCGACCTGCCGGGACACGCGTTCACGGCACTCGCCACGCCGGCCCAGCTGACGCTGCCGGGCATGGCGCAGGCGGTCGCCGCGCTGCTGCGGGCGATCGGCTGCACGCCCGACCTCATCGCCGGCCACTCGGCCGGTGCCGCGGTCGCGGCGCGGCTGGTGCTCGACGGCCTGGCCGCGCCGCGCGCGCTGGTGGCGGTGAACGGCGCCTTCCTGCCGTTCGGCGGCGTCGCGGCGCCGCTGTTCTCGCCGCTGGCGCGCGCGCTGTACGCGCAGCGCTGGGTGCCGCGGCTGTTCGCGCGCCGCGCCGCGGACGTGGCGGTGATCCGCCGCCTCGTCGAAGGCACCGGCTCGCGGCTCGACGACGCCGGCATCGCCGCCTACCAGCAGCTGATGCGCCAGCCGTCGCACGCCGAGGCGGCGCTCGGCATGATGGCCCACTGGGACCTGCGCGCCCTCGAACGCGAACTGCCGCAGCTGCCGGTGCCGCTGACGCTGGTGGTCGGTGCGCGCGACCGCGCGGTGGCGCCGCGCCAGGCCGAGCGCGTGGCGGTGCGATGTGCACAGGCCACCGTGATGCGCCTGGAAGGCCTGGGTCACCTGGCGCAAGAAGAGGATCCCGAGCGTGTCGCGCAGACACTGCACGCGCTGGCGCAGCGTCTTGGTTTCGCGCAGGGGCGTCGGTTATAAAGCTCCGAGACGTCTTTCGAGGATCCCGATGCACCGCTCGCTCAAGGAATTGCTGGCCGCCGGCGCCGACACCGCCCACGCCCTGTCTGCGCCCGCTCGCGCACCCCTCACTTTCGGCGGCCTGCGCGCGCTGATCGAGGCCACCGTCAAGCGCCTCAACGGCCTGGGCATCGGCCGCAACGAACGCGTGGCCATCGTCGTGCCCAATGGCCCCGAGATGGCGACCTGCTTCGTCGCCTGCGCCAGCGGCGTGACGAGTGCGCCGCTGAACCCGGCCTACCGCGCCGACGAATTCGAGTTCTACCTGAACGACCTCAACGCCAAGGCGCTGATCGTCGAGCGCGGCAGCAGCTCGCCCGCGGTGGACGTGGCGGCCAAGCTCGGCGTGCGCCTGATCGAGCTGGTGACGACGCCCGAGATGGCGGCCGGCCAGTTCACGCTGGAGCCGCGCGACGGCGCCGCCGGCACGCCGGCGGCCAACGGCGGCTTCGCGATGCCGGACGACGTGTCGATGGTGCTGCACACCTCGGGCACCACCTCGCGGCCGAAGATCGTGCCGCTGTCGCAGGCCAACCTGGCGGCGTCGGCGCAGCACATCGCGCGCACGCTGCAGTTCACGGCGAAGGACTGCGGCCTGAACATCATGCCGCTGTTCCACATCCACGGCCTCATCGCCGGCGTGCTGGCGCCGCTGTCGGCCGGCTCGCAGGTGTTCTGCACGCCGGGCTTCAACGCCTTGAAGTTCTTTGGCTGGATGGACGAGGCAAAGCCCACCTGGTACACGGCGGTGCCGACGATGCACCAGACCATCATCTCGCGCGCGTCGAAGAACCTCGACGTCATCGCGCGCCACCCGCTGCGCTTCATGCGCAGCTCGTCGTCTTCGATGCCGCCGCAGGTCATCAAGGAACTCGAAGAGATCTTCAAGGCGCCGCTGATCGAGGCCTACGGCATGACCGAGGCGACGCACCAGATGGCGAGCAACCCGCTGCCGCCGGCGGTGCGCAAGCCGGGCACGGTGGGCATCGCCGCCGGCCCGGAGATCGCGATCATGGCCGAGGGCGGCACGCTGCTGGCGCGCGGCGATACCGGCGAGATCGTCATCCGCGGCCCCAACGTCACCGCCGGCTACGAGAACAACCCGAAGGCCAACGCCGAGGCCTTCACCAACGGCTGGTTCCGCACCGGCGACCAGGGCGTGATGGATGCCGACGGCTACGTCAGCATCACCGGGCGGCTGAAGGAGATCATCAACCGCGGCGGCGAGAAGGTCAGCCCGCGCGAGGTCGACGAGATCCTGATGGACCACCCGGCGGTCGCGCAGGTGGTGTGCTTCGGCATGCCGCACCCGAAGCTCGGCGAGGAGGTCGCCGCGGCGGTGGTGCTGCGCGAAGGACAGAGCGCGACCGAGCGCGACCTGCAGACCTTCGTCAGCAGCCGGGCGGCCGACTACAAGGTGCCCAAGAAGATCCTCATCCTCGACGAGATCCCGAAGGGCGCCACCGGCAAGCTGCAGCGCATCGGCCTCGCGGCCAAGCTGGGCCTCGGGTGAACCCTCGTTAAGCCATTGCTTAACGACAGCATCTGAAAGTTCTGAATTTACTCAAGGGGCTTGCCCCTCTACAGTGCGCGGCGCTTTGCCCATCACAAGGAGAACCCATGAAGTCGTTCGGACGTCGCCTGTTGGCCGTGACCGTTGCGCTGGCCGCCCTGCCGGCGCTGGCCTGGGAGCCCACCAAGCCGGTCGAGTTCGTGGTGCCCGCCGGCACCGGCGGCGGTGCGGACCAGATGGCGCGCTTCCTCCAGGGCGTGATCGCCAAGCACAGCCTGATGAAGCAGCCGATCGTCGTCGTCAACAAGAGCGGCGGCGCGGGCGCCGAAGGCTTCCTGGACGTGAAGGGCGACAAGGGCAACCCGCACAAGATCGTCATCACGCTGTCGAACCTCTTCACCACGCCGCTGGCGACCGGCGTGCCGTTCAACTGGCGTGACCTCACGCCGGTGCAGATGCTGGCGCTCGACCAGTTCGTGCTGTGGGTGAACGAGGAGTCGCCGCACAAGACCGCCAAGGCCTACCTCGACGCCGTGAAGGCCGGCGCCGACCGCGGCACGAAGATGGGCGGCACCGGCTCCAAGCAGGAAGACCAGATCATCACCGTGATGATCGAGAAGGCCGCCGGCAAGAAGATCACCTACGTGCCGTTCAAGGGCGGCGGTGACGTCGCGGTGCAGCTCGTCGGCAAGCACATCGATTCCACCGTGAACAACCCGATCGAGGCCGAGAGCCACTGGCGCGCCGGCAAGCTGCGCCCGCTGTGCGTGATGGACAAGGCGCCGATGCCCTACAAGACCAAGGTCACGGCGACGATGGCCTGGAGCGACATCGCGCCCTGCGCCAGTTCCGGCCTGCCGGTCGACTACCTGATGCTGCGCGGCATCTTCATGCCGCCCGGCGTGGCGCCCGACCAGGTCGCGTTCTACCTCGACCTCTTCAAGAAGGTGCGTGCGCTGCCCGACTGGAAGGACTTCATGCAGAAGGGCGCCTTCAACGAGACGGCGCTCAGCGGCGACGCCTTCGTCGACTGGCTCGGCAAGAACGAGCAGATGCACCGCGTGCTGATGCGCGACGCCGGATTCCTGGCGCAATGACCCCGCCCGGCGCGGGCGGCGACGCCGCCAAGGTCAGCATTCGCTGGCCAGAGCTCGCGGTGGCCGGTTTCCTGATGGCCATCGGCGTGCTGGTCATCGCCGACGCCATGCGCGTGGGCACCGGCTGGGGCGAGGATGGCCCGCGCTCGGGCTACTTTCCGTTCTTCATCGGCTGCGCGCTGGTCGCGTCCAGCGGCTGGGTGCTGGTGCAGCAGCTGGTGACCTGGTCGCGCACGAGCGCGGTGTTCGCCGAGCGCTCGCAGCTGGCGCAGGTCGTCGCGGTGCTGGTGCCGATGACGGTGTACGTGGCGCTGATCTACCCGCTGGGTATCTACCTGGCGTCGGCGCTCCTGATCGCCTACTTCATGAAGCGCTACGGCGCCTACGGCATCCCGCTGACCGCGGCGGTGGCGCTGGGCGTGCCGCTGGTCTTTTTCCTCGTGTTCGAACGCTGGTTCCTGGTGCCGTTGCCCAAGGGTCCGATCGAACGGCTGATCGGGTTCTGACGCGATGGAAGAGCTGAACAACCTGGCGCACGGCTTCGCCGTCGCCGCCACGCTGCCGAACCTGCTGTACATGTTCGTCGGCATCACGCTGGGCGTGCTGATCGGCGTGCTGCCCGGGCTGGGCGGCGCCAACGGCGTGGCCATCCTGCTGCCGCTGACGTTCAGCATGAACCCGACGTCGGCGATCATCATGCTGAGCTGCATCTACTGGGGCGCGCTGTTCGGCGGGGCGATCACGTCGATCCTGTTCAACATCCCCGGCGAGCCGTGGAGCGTGGCGACCACCTTCGACGGCCACCCGATGGCGCAGCAGGGCAAGGCCGCCGAGGCGCTGACGGCGGCGTTCACGTCGTCCTTCGTCGGCGCGCTGTTCGCGGTGCTGCTCATCACCTTCCTGGCGCCGCTGCTCGCGAAGTTCGCGCTCAAGTTCGGGCCGGCGGAATTCTTCGCCGTGCAGCTGCTCACCTTCTGCAGTTTCGTCGGCATGAGCAAGGAGCCGCCGGCGAAGACGCTGGCGGCGATGATGCTCGGCTTCGCGCTCGCCGCCGTCGGCATGGACACCGTCACCGGGCAGCTGCGCATGACCTACGGCGTCCCCGAGCTGCTGAAGGGCTTCGACTTCCTGATCGCGGTGATCGGCCTGTTCGGCATCGGCGAGATCCTGCTCACGATGGAAGAGGGCCTGGCCTTCAAGGGCCAGAGCGCGAAGATCCGCCTGCAGGTGGTGCTGAAGACCTGGCGCGAACTGCTCCAGCACTGGAAGACCTTCCTGCGTTCCACCGCCATCGGCTGCTGGATGGGCATCACGCCGGGTGGCGCGACACCGGCCTCGTTCATGAGCTACGGCATGGCGCGGCGCTTCAGCAAGACGCCGCAGAACTTCGGCAAGGGGCAGATCGAAGGCGTCGTCGCGCCCGAGACCGCGGCCCATGCCGCCGGCACCAGCGCGCTGCTGCCGATGCTGACGCTGGGCATTCCCGGCTCGCCGACGGCGGCGGTGCTGCTCGGCGGCCTGCTGATCTGGGGCCTGCAGCCGGGGCCGATGCTGTTCGTCGAGCAGAAGGACTTCGTCTGGGGCCTGATCGCGTCGATGTACCTCGGCAACATCGTCGGCCTGATCGTCGTGCTGACCACCGTGCCGTGGTGGGCGGCGATCCTGCGCATCCCGTTCTCGGTGATCGCGCCGGTGATCATCGTCATCTGCGCGATCGGCGCGTACACGGTGCACAGCTCGATGTTCGACGTGGTGATGATGATGGTGTTCGGGGTGATGGGCTACCTGTTCAAGAAGCTGCGCTACCCGCTGGCGCCGCTGGTGCTGGCGCTGGTGCTCGGCGACATGGCCGAGGCGAGCTTCCGCCAGGCGATGCTGCTGTCCGAGGGCAGCCTGTCGATCTTCTGGGCCAACGGGCTCGTGAGCACGATCACCGGGCTCGCGCTGCTGCTGCTGGTGTGGCCGCTGTGGGGCCGCTTCCGCACTTGGCTGCGCGTGCGCGCGGCACGCATCGAAGGCGGGGTGCAGCCGTGAAGATCGCCATCGTCGGCGCCGGCGCGATCGGCGGCTACCTCGGCGCCAAGCTCGCCATCGCGGGCGAAGAGGTCACCTTCATCGCGCGCAACCGCAACCTCGAGGCGATCAACGCGAATGGCTTCCGCCTGGTGCTGGAAGACGGCCGCGAAGAGCACGCCGCGAACGTGCGCGCCGTGCAGCGCATGGCCGACGCCGGCCCGCAGGACGCCGTGCTGCTGACCGTGAAGGCGCACCAGGTCGTCGACCTGCTGCCCGAGCTGCGCGCGCTGTTCGGCCCGCAGACCGCCGTGGTGACGATGATCAACGGCATTCCGTGGTGGTACTTCCACAAGCTTGCCGGTGCGCACGAAGGGCGCGGCCTGACGAGCGTGGACCCCGACGGCCGCATCGCCGCGGCGATCGAGCCCGAGCGCGTCATCGGCAGCGTCGTCTACCCCGCCGCCGAGCTGCTGCAGCCCGGCGTGGTGAAGGTCATCGAGGGCAACCGCTTCACGATCGGCGAACCCGATGGCTCGCGCAGCGAGCGCATCGAGGCGCTGTCGCAGGCGCTGATGAAGGCCGGCTTCAAGGCCCCGGTGTCCAAGGACATCCGCAGCGAGATCTGGATCAAGCTGTGGGGCAACCTGAGCTTCAACCCGATCAGCGCGCTGACGCACGCCACGCTGGAAGACATCTGCCGCTTCCCGCCGACGCGCGCGCTCGCGGCGGCGATGATGACCGAAGCGCGCAGCGTCGCCGAGGCGCTGGGCGTGAAGTTCAAGATCACGCTCGAGCAGCGCATCGCCGGTGCCGAGGCGGTGGGCGCGCACAAGACCTCGATGCTGCAGGACGTGGAGCACGGCCGCGCGCTCGAACTCGAAGCGCTGGTGGGTTCGGTGGTCGAGCTCGGCCGCATCGCCGCCGTGCCGACGCCGACGATCGAGGCGGTGTACGCCGCCACGTCGCTGCTGTCGCGCACGCTGTCGGCGCAGCGCGGGCGGCTGGCGGTGGCGTCGGCCTGAAGCGGCGTCAGCCGCCGGCTTCGGCGATCGCGCGCTCGACGAAGGCGTCGACCATCGTGTCGGCGATGCGCTCGAACACGGCGCCGGCGATCGACGTCATCAGCGCGCTCTCGAACTCGTAGTCGAGCGCGAATTCCACCTTGCAGGCCGCCGCTGCCAGCGCGCTCAGCCGCCATTCGCCTTCGAAGTGGCGGAACGGGCCGCGCTCGAGGTGGATCGCCATGTACTCGGGGCGCCGCTTCGGGTTGCGCGTGCGCATCTCGAAATTCAGGCCCTTCCAGCGCACGCGCAGGTCGGCCGAGACGATGGCGTCGTCGCGCTGCACGATGGTCGCGCCGGAGCACCAGGGCAGGAACGCCGGGTAGTGCTCGGCCCCTTCGATGAGGTCGAACATCGCATCGGCAGGCCTCGCGACGAGGGCGGATCGGCGTACGCGCATGGTCCGCCTCAGAAGCGCGCGACGCGGCCTTCTTCGACCAGCGGGCGGTACAGCGCGACGTCGCTCGCGACGCGCTCGCGCAGCGCCTGCGGCGTCGAAGGCGTGAGCTCGAAGCCGGCCTGCTCGGCGCGCGCCTTCACCGCGGGCGACTGCAGCGCGTCGGCGAGATCGCGCTGCAGTTGGTCGAGCACCGGCGCCGGCGTGCCGGCCACGGCCACCAGCGCGGCCCAGGGGTGCATCTCCAGCGGCGGGCCACCCGCTTCGGCGAGGGTCGGGATCGCCGGGTGCTCGGGCAGGCGCTGGCGTGCCGCGACGGCCAGCGCCCGCAGCTTGCCGCGCGCGGCGAGCCCGGCGACGGTGTTCATGCCGATCGCGGTGAAGTCCACCTCGCCGGCCGCGACCGCGGTGAGCAGCGTGCCGGTGTCCTTGAAGGGCACGTGCAGCAGCCGAAGACCGGCGGCGCGCGCGAAGCTCTCGACGGCGACGTGGCTCGCATGGCCGTTGCCGAGCGACGCGTAGCTCACGCGCTCGGGCGCGCGGCGCGCCTCGTCGAGCAGATCGGCGAGCGTGCGCAGGCGGTTCGCGCCGCCGGTCCACAGCAGGAATGTGGCGCGGAACAGCAGCGACACCGGCACCAGGTCGCGCTGCGGGTCGTAGGGCAGGGTGGCGTGCAGCAGCGGGTTGACGGCGAGCGTGGCGGTGTCGGCCAGGAACAGCGTGTGGCCGTCGGCCGGCGTGCGCCGCACCTCGCCGAACGCGACGATGCCCGACGCGCCCGGCTTGTTGTCGACGATGACGGGCTGGCGCCATCGCGCCGACAACGCCTCGGCGACGGCCCGCGCGACGACGTCGGGCCCGATGCCCACCGAGTAGGGCACGACGATGCGCACCGCGTGCATCGGCCAGTCCTGGGCGCGCGCGGCGAGCGGCGCCGCGAGCAGCGCGCCGATGCCGGCGACGAAGGCGCGGCGCGTCATCCGACCCAGCGCGCCAGCACCGCGCCCGCGGACAGCAGCGCGGCGAACCAGAGCTCGAGGCGGAAGGTTCGGAAGAGCACGTCGTTGAAGGCGGTGCCGGGCGGGCAGCGCAGGAAGCGGTGCCGCAGGTCCAGCGCCATCGGCGTCAACAGCACCGGCAGCATCAGCGCCGGCGAACCGGTGAACCAGGCCATCGCCGGCAGCAGCACGAACGGCAACGCGACGAGTGCGCTGAACAGATGCCGCGAGCCGGCGTCGCCGAAGGTGACGGCGAAGGTGCGCCGGCCGACGAGCCGGTCGTGCGCGATGTCGCGGTGGTTGTTCACCGCCAGCGCCGCTGCCGCCAGTGCACCGATGGCCACCGAGGCCAGCACCGTGGCGGCACCGACGTTGCCCGTGAGCACCCAGTCGGTGCCGATGACGGCGACGAGGCCGAAGAAGGCGAACACCGTCAACTCGCCGAACGGCGTGTAGGCGATCGGCTTCGGGCCGCCCATGTAGGCCAGCGCCGCCAGCAGTGACGCGACGCCGATCGCCAGCACCGGCCAGCCGCGGTAGGCCACCAGCGCGACGCCGAGGGCGGTGGCGACGATCGCGGCGACGACGATGGCCAGCCGCACGTCGCGCACGCCAAGCCAGCCGTTGGAGGTGGCGCGCGGCAGGCCGGTGCGGCCGGCCTTGGCCTCCCCGCCGCGCACCGTGTAGCCGACGTCGTTCTGCATGTTCGTCACCACCTGCATCAGCAGGGCGGCGCCGAGCACCAGCATCGCGGCAACGACGTCGATGACGCCGCCGCGCTGGAAGCCGAGCGTGGCGCCGACGAGCACCGGGCTGATCGCGACCAGCAAGGTCTTGGGACGGATCGCAATCGCCCAGGCTTGCAGGGAGCGAAAGCGGATGACTTCTGAAGTGTGAGCGGCGTTTTCTACAGACATCTCGAGGGCACGCTTGTTGTTGGCAGGTTAGGCCGAGGCAGCCGGTGTCGTCAACCCAGGCGACAAGTGTCGTTGGCTTTGCGATTGACGGCGATCAATGGCATGCCGCGCACCTGCGCCTAACGTGCCAGCTGTCGTCACCCGTGGCGACGGAGAGAGGGACCGAGAGGAGTGGGCCATGAGAACGCCAAGCATCTTTCCGATCGCACCGACCAGACTCGATGCCGAGGCCCTGGCCCGCCCGCTGAACCTGGCGCAATCGGTGTGGCTCGATGCCGTGGCGCCGCGCGTGTCGACCGCCATCGAAGGCGACGACGGCCGTGCCGGTGAGCACTACCGGTCGGCGCTCGAGCGCCTGGCGCAGCGGCGCGACGAGGCGCTCGCGCTGTCGCTGCGCCTGCCGTTCTGCGCGGTGCATTGCCTGTGCTGCGAACGGCCCGTGCATGCCGGCGAGCCGTCGCACGTCATCGACACGTACGTCGACGATCTCTGCGCCGAGATCGAGACCGTCGCCGAGGTCGCGGGTCGCGGCCGCGACGTGCTGCAACTCGTGCTGGGCGGCGGCAGCGCGACCGAACTCGACGACTCGCAACTCGCGCGCCTGATGACCACGCTGCAGCGCCAATGGCGCCTGCCGGCCGATGCCGTGTTCGTCGCCGAGTGCGATCCGCGGCGTGCCGACGGCGCGCGGCTCGCGCTGCTGCGCGGCCTGGGCTTCCGCGCCGTGACCTTCGGCGTGCTCGACCTGGACACCGAGGTGCAATGCGCCATCGGGCGCTGCCAGTCGGGTGCGCTGATCGACGACGTTTGCGACCTCGCGCGCGCCAGCGGCATCGCCATCGTCAACCTCGACCTCATGATCGGCCTGCCGCGGCAGACCGAACACGGCTGGCGCCGCACCCTCGAGCGCGTGCTCGCGATGGCGCCCGACCGCATCACGCTCGCGCGCTACCGCCACCGCCCGTGGCAGGCGCCGGTCCAGCAGCTGATCGACGTCGACGACCTGCCCGACACGGCGACCATCCACGCGCTCGCCCAGTGCGCCGGCTCGATGCTGCGCGCGGCCGGCTACCGCTGGATCGGCGCCGACCACTTCGTGCTCGAGGGCGATGAGCTCTCGCAGGCGCTCGATGCCGGCCGGCTGCGGCGCAACCTCGTCGGCTACACCGGACAGCCGCCGTCGCCGGTGCTGGGCTTCGGCGCCGGGGCCGTGTCGGACATCGACGGCGACCTCTACTGGAACGAGCCGCTGCTGCCGAACTGGCGCGCCGGCGTGCGCGGCGGCGACCTGCCGATCGTGCACGCGCGATGCCCGAGCGAAGTCGAACGGCGCCGCCGGCGCGCCATCGAGCAACTGATGTGCGCGCTCGAATTGCCGGTCGAACACGCGCGCGGCGGGCTCGAGGAGGCCTACGCGCAGCTCGCGCGGCGGGCCGCCGAGGGCATGGTGCGGGCGCTCGACGACCGCATCATCGTCACCGACAAGGGCCGCGCCGCGCTCGACCACCTGTGCGCCGAGTTCGGCGTGCCGGCGCGCGGCTGAGCCGGTCAGGCGCCGCCTTTCAGCACCCAGGCGATCAGCGCCTTCAGTTCGGCGTCGCTCAGGCGCGCGCGGTCGGTCGCCGGCATCGGCACCGTGCCCCAGACGTCCTTGCTGCCCTTGCGCACCCGCTCGGCCAGTTGGGCCGGCGCCGCGGCCTGGCCCTTGTAGCGCGCAGCGATCTCGCGGTAGCTCGGGCCGACGAGCTTCTTGTCGGTGGCATGGCAGGCGATGCAACTGCCCTTCTTCGCCAGCGCCTCGGAGGCCTGCACACCGCCGGCGCAGGCCAGAACGGCCAGCACGGCAAGCGCCTGCAGCGCTTTCGTCGAATCACTCATCGTCTGCTCTCCTTGACACAGCAACATCGTATGTCAGAATGAATTGACAGTTCATTGTGATCGGCGAAGTTGACACCTTCGGTCAACCGTCCCTGATCGGCGACGCCTGGAGGACTTGCGATGGAGACCATGACCCGCATCGAACAAGCGCTTCAGGCGGCTCTCGCCAGCGGCGAGACGTCCGGCTGCCCGCCCAAGCTGGCGGCGGCCATGCGGCACGCCGTCTTTCCCGGCGGCGCGCGCATCCGGCCGCAGCTGTGCATCGCCGTCGCCCGCGCCTGCGGCGACAGCGATCCCGCACTGGCCGATGCCGCCGCGGTGGCGATCGAGCTGCTGCACTGCGCCTCGCTGGTCCACGACGACCTGCCGTGCTTCGACGACGCCCCCACGCGGCGTGGCCGCGCCTCGGTCCACTGCGCGTACGGCGAGCGACTGGCGGTGCTGGCCGGCGACGCGCTCATCGTGCTGGCCTACCAGACGCTGGGCCTCGGCGGCTCGCGTTCGCCGGCGCGCCTGTGCCGCACCATCAGCACCGTCTCGCGCGGCGTCGGCATGCCGTTCGGCATCGTCGCCGGCCAGGCCTGGGAGTGCGAGCCGCGGGTCGCCTTGTCCGACTACCAGCGTGCCAAGACCGGCGCCCTGTTCGCGGCGGCCACCGCCGCCGGCGCCGAATCGGCCGGCGTCGACGGCGAGACCTGGCGCGCGCTCGGCGAGTGGCTCGGCGAGGCCTATCAGGTGGCCGACGACCTGCGCGACGTGCTCGCCGACCCCGAAACGCTGGGCAAACCGACCGGGCGCGACGTCGCCCTCGGCCGCCCGAGTTCGGCGCGCGAGCAGGGCCTGCTCGGCGCCATCGAGCACTTCGACCGTCTCGTCGCCTGCGCCATCGAGGCGGTGCCGCCTTGCCGCGGCTCGTCGATGCTGCGCGAGCTCGTGCGCACCGAGGCCGAGCGGCTGGTGCCGCGCGCCTGGTGCCAGCGCGTCGAGCGCCAGCACGCCGAGCGCACCGCGGCCGCGCGCCGTGCCCACACGCCGTCCGCGGCCACCTGAATGGCGCGCGACGAAGGCCTCGCCCGGTCGATGGCGGCCGACCCGCCGCCGACGCTGCTGGAACGCTGGCGCGACTGGCGCAACCGCACGGTGGCGCGCCCGTCGTTCCAGCGCTGGGCCGCCGCCTTCCCGCTGACGCGGCCGGTGGCGCGGCGCCAGGCCGGCGAGCTGTTCGACCTCGTCGCCGGCTTCGTCTACACGCAGGTGCTGCTGGCCGCCGTGCGGGTACGCCTCTTCGACGTGCTGGCCGACGGCCCGTTGACGCAGGCCGCGCTGGCCGATCGCATCGGCCTCGGCCGCGAAGGCACCGACCGCCTGGTGGCCGCTGCGGCGGCGCTCGAGCTCGTCGAACGCCGGCGCGGCGAGCGCGTGGCGCTTGGCCGCCTGGGTGCGCCGCTCGTCGGCAACCGCGCGCTGGGGGCGATGATCGAACACCACGCCACGCTGTACGCCGACCTGCAGGACCCGCTGGCGCTGCTGCGCCGCGAAGGCCGGCCGGCGATGGCCGGCTACTGGCCCTACGCCGTGCACGAAGGCGCCGCCGAACTCGCGCCCGAGCGCGTGGCCGAGTACAGCGCGCTGATGTCGGCGTCGCAGCCGCTGGTGGCACGCGAGGTGCTGGATGCCTACGACTTCGGCCGCCACCGCGTGCTGCTCGACGTCGGCGGCGGCGAGGGCACATTCCTGCAGGCGGTGGCGCAGCAGGCGCCGCGCCTGAAGCTGATGCTCTTCGATCTGCCCGCGGTGGCCGACCGTGCCCAGGCGCGATTCGCCGCCTCCGGCCTGCAGGACCGCGCCAGCGCGCACGGCGGCGACTTCTTCGGTGACCCGCTGCCACCGGGCGCCGACATCGTGTCGCTCGTCCGGGTGGCGTTCGACCACCCGGACGACCGCGTGCTCGCGCTGCTGCGCAACGTGCGCCGCGCGCTGCCGGACGACGGCACCGTGCTGCTGGCCGAGCCGATGGCCGGCGTTGCCGGCGCCGAGGCCATGGGCGACGCCTACTTCGGCTTCTACCTGCTCGCGATGGGCCGGGGCCGGCCGCGCAGCGCCACCGAGTTGTCGGCGCTGATGGTCGAGGCCGGCTTCAGCGCCGCACGCCCGCTGCCCACGCGCCTGCCGCTGCAGGCGAGCGTTCTTGTGGCGCGCTGCCGTCGCGTGTAATCCCTGAGACACATACTGTCTAGAAAGCTTGACACATTCAAGCGTCAGCATAAGATGACACCGTGACATTCAGCACTGCCTTCACCTCGCCGGACCAGCCGTCGGCAGCGCCCGCCGCCTGGCCGGCGGTGCCGCAGAGGAGCGCCGCATGAAGACCATGGCCATCGTGCTCGAGAGCCCTGAGCACATCGCGTTCAGCCGCCTCGACCTCACGCCGCCGGGCCCCGAGGACGTCGTCGTCGACATCGAGTACAGCGGCATCAGCACCGGCACCGAGAAGCTGCTCTGGAACGGCCGCATGCCGTCGTTCCCGGGCATGGGCTACCCGCTGGTGCCGGGCTACGAATCGGTGGGCCGCGTCGTGCAGGCCGGTGCCGATTCGCACCGCGAAGTCGGCGAGCGCGTGTTCGTGCCGGGTGCGCGTTGCTATGGCGAGGTGCGTGGCCTGTTCGGCGGTGCCTCTTCGCGCGTCGTCGTCGGCGGCTCGCGCGTGGTGCCGGTCTCCGACGCCCTCGGCGAGCGCGCCGTCCTGCTGGCGCTGGCCGCCACGGCGTACCACGCGGTGGCCGGCGGCGGCAAGCGCACCGAGATCGTGCCGCCCGACCTCATCGTCGGCCACGGCGTGCTCGGCCGCCTGCTGGCGCGCATGACGGTCGTTGCCGGCTACCCGCCGCCCACCGTCTGGGAAACCAACCGCTCGCGCGCCGCCGGCGCCGACGGCTACGACGTGCGCGCGCCCGAAGACGACCCGCGCCGCGACTACCGCGCGGTGTTCGACGTCAGCGGCGATTCGCAGATCCTCGACAAGCTCATCGCGCGCCTGGCGCCGGGCGGCGAGGTCGTGCTGGCCGGCTTCTACACCGACCCGCTGAACTTCGCGTTCGCGCCTGCCTTCATGCGCGAGGCGCGCATCCGCTGCGCCGCCGAATGGCAACGGCCCGACCTGCTGGCGGTGGCCGAACTGGCCGAGACCGGCCGCCTCTCGCTCGACGGGCTGATCACGCACCACGGCGAACCGATGCAGGCCGACACGGCCTACCGCACCGCGTTCGGCGATTCCGACTGTCTGAAGATGGTCCTCGACTGGAGACATTGCCAATGACATCCACCGCCTCTCCAGTCATCTTCATGCGCGACGAGCGCCTGAAGGCCGAGGCCGCGATCGAACCCGATCCTGTGTCCACCTCGCCGGCGGCGAAGACGACGCAGATCATCGCCATCTACGGCAAGGGCGGCATCGGCAAGAGCTTCACGCTCGCCAACCTCAGCTACATGATGGCCCAGCAGGGCAAGAAGGTGCTGCTGATCGGTTGCGACCCGAAGAGCGACACCACCAGCCTGCTGTTCGGCGGCAAGGCCTGCCCGACCATCATCGAGACCAGCAGCAAGAAGAAGCTCGCCGGCGAGGCGGTGGCCATCGGCGACGTCTGCTTCAAGCGCGATGGCGTCTACGCGATGGAACTCGGCGGCCCTGAGGTCGGCCGCGGCTGCGGCGGGCGCGGGATCATCCACGGCTTCGAGACGCTGGAGAAGCTCGGCTTCCACGACTGGGGCTTCGACTACGTGCTGCTCGACTTCCTGGGCGACGTGGTCTGCGGCGGCTTCGGCCTGCCGATCGCGCGCGACATGTGCCAGAAGGTCATCGTCGTCGCCAGCAACGACCTGCAGAGCCTGTACGTGGCCAACAACGTGTGCAGCGCGGTCGAGTACTTCCGCAAGCTCGGCGGCAACGTCGGCGTGGCCGGCATGGTGATCAACCGCGACGATGGCACCGGCGAGGCGAAGGTGTTCGCCGAACACGCCGGCATCCCGGTGCTGGCCACCATTCCCGCCAACGACGACATCCGCCGCAAGAGCGCCAGCTACGAAATCATCGGCCGCCCCGGCACGCAGTGGGCGCCGCTGTTCGAGGAACTCGCGACCAACGTCGCCGAGGCGCCGCCGGTGCGCCCGAAGCCGCAGACGCAGGACCAGTTGCTGGGCCTCTTCAGCGCCGAGGTCACGGGCCGCGACTTCCAGATGGAGCCGGCCACCGTGTTCGACATGGTGGGCAAGCACGAGATCGTGAAGCCGACCCTCGAAGTGGTCTACGACGCGGCCTGACGCCATGAGCAGCTGCCACGCCGATCTCGAGAAGGCCCGCGCCGCGGGCGAAGCCACGCGCGAGACGCTGGACCGCTACGCCGCGGACTACCCGAAGGGCCCGCACGACCAGCCGCAGAGCATGTGCCCGGCCTTCGGATCGCTGCGCGTGGGGCTGCGCATGCGGCGCACCGCGACCATCCTGTCGGGCAGCGCCTGCTGCGTCTATGGCCTGACGTTCACGAGCCACTTCTACGGCGCGCGCCGCAGCGTCGGCTACGTGCCGTTCAACAGCGAGACCCTGGTCACCGGCAAGCTGTTCGAGGACATCCGCGAGGCCGTCTACAAGCAGGCCGACCCGGCGCAGTACGACGCCATCGTCATCATCAACCTGTGCGTGCCCACCGCCAGCGGCGTGCCGCTGCAGCTGCTGCCGAAGGAAATCAACGGCGTGCGCGTCATCGGCATCGACGTGCCGGGCTTCGGCGTGCCGACGCATGCCGAGGCGAAGGACGTGCTCGCCGGCGCGATGCTGAAGTTCGCTCGCGGCGAGGCCGAGGCCGGCCCCGTGATGGCGCCGCGCACCGGCCTCAGCGACAAGCCCACGATCACGCTGCTGGGCGAGATGTTCCCGGCCGACCCGGTGGGCATCGGCATGCTGCTCGAACCGATGGGCCTGGCCGCCGGCCCGGTGGTGCCGACGCGGGAATGGCGCGAGCTCTACGCCGCGCTCGATTGCGCCGCGGTCGCCGCGATCCACCCGTTCTACACCGCCAGCGTGCGCGAGTTCCAGGCCGCCGGCCGGGCCATCGTGCCGTCGGCGCCGGTCGGCCATGACGGCACCGAAGCCTGGCTGCAGGCCGTGGGCACGGCCGCCAACGTGCCGCAGGCGCTGATCGACGCCGCCAAGAACAAGTGGCTGCCGGCGGTGAAGGGCGCGCTCGCAAAGCAGCCCGTGAAGGGCCGCGTCACCGTGAGCGGCTACGAAGGCAGCGAACTGCTCGTCGCCCGCCTGCTCATCGAGAGCGGTGCCGAGGTGCCGTACGTGGGCACCGCCTGCCCGAAGACGCCCTGGAGCGCGCCCGACCTCGAATGGCTGCATGCGCGCGGCGTGCACGTGCAGTACCGCGCCTCGCTCGAGCAGGACATCGCGGCGATGCGCGAATGCAAGCCCGACCTCGCGATCGGCACCACGCCGGTCGTGCAGGCCGCGAAGGAAGCGACCGTGCCGGCGCTGTATTTCACCAACCTGATCTCCGCCCGCCCGCTGATGGGCCCGGCCGGCGCCGGCTCGCTGGCGCAGGTGGTCAACGCCGCCATCGCCAACAAGGCGCGCTTCGAGACCATGCGCGAGTTCTTCGGCGAGACCGGGCAGGGCGACCGCGCCGGCGTCTGGGAAGACACGCCCGTGCTGCGCCCGGAGTTCCGCGCCGAGACGAAGCGCCAGGTCATCAAGATCCAGAAGCGCCGCAAGGCCGAGGAGATGATCTGATGGCCGGCGCACCGATGAACTACGTCATCGACCACGACCGCGCCGGCGGCTACTGGGGTGCGGTCTACGTCTTCACGGCGATCAAGGGCCTGCAGGTCGTGATCGACGGCCCTGTGGGCTGCGAGAACCTGCCCGTCACGAGCGTGCTGCACTACACCGACGCGCTGCCGCCGCACGAGCTGCCGATCGTCGTCACCGGCCTCGCCGAAGAGCAGCTCGGCCGCGAAGGCACCGAAGGCTCGATGAAGCGCGCGCACGCCGCGCTCGACCCCGACCTGCCCAGCGTGGTGGTCACCGGCTCGATCGCCGAGATGATCGGCGGCGGCGTCACGCCCGAGGGCACGACGATCGCGCGCTTCCTGCCGCGCACCATCGACGAAGACCAGTGGCAGTGCGCGAACCGCGCGATGTTCTGGCTCTGGACGGAGTACGGCCTGCGCAAGGTCCCGGCGCGCAAGCCTTTCGACCAGCGCGAGCCGGGCGAGAAGCCGCGCGTCAACATCATCGGCCCCTGCTACGGCAGCTTCAACATGCCGAGCGACCTGGCGGAGATCCGCCGCCTCGTCGAAGGCCTGGGCGCCGAAGTGAACATGGTGTTCCCGCTTGGCAGCCACCTCGCCGACGTCGCCAAGCTCGTCGACGCCGACGCGAACATCTGCCTGTACCGCGAGTACGGCCGCATGCTCTGCGAGGCGCTTGAGCGCCCGTACCTGCAGGCGCCCATCGGGCTGCACAGCACCACCGCGTTCCTGCGCCAGCTGGGCGAACTGCTGCACCTGGACCCCGAGCCCTTCATCGAGCGCGAGAAGCACACCACGATCAAGCCGATCTGGGACCTCTGGCGTTCGGTCACGCAGGACTTCTTCGCCACCGCGAGCTTCGGCGTCGTCGCCGGCGAAACCTACGCGCGCGGCCTGCGCCATTTCCTCGAAGACGAACTCGGCCTGCCGTGCAACTTCGCGGTGTCGCGCAAGGCCGGCAGCAAGACCGACAACGAGACGGTGCGCCAGCTCGTGCACACGAAGCCGCCGCTCGTGCTGTTCGGCAGCTACAACGAACGCATGTACCTGTCCGAAAGGTCAGGGGGCCACGGGCCGAAGCCGACCTACATCCCGGCCAGCTTCCCCGGCGCCATCATCCGCCGCCACACCGGCACGCCGTTCATGGGCTACGCCGGCGCCACCTACGTGGTGCAGGAGTTCTGCAACGCGCTGTTCGACGCGCTGTTCAACATCCTGCCGCTGGGTTCCGATCTCGACCGCGTCGACGCCACGCCGGCGCGCCAGCGCCAGGAACTGCCGTGGGCCGACGACGCCAAGGCGCTCTTCGACCGACTGGTCGAGGCGCAGCCTGTGCTGGTGCGCATCTCGGCGGCCAAGCGTCTGCGCGACCAGGCCGAGAGCGAAGCGCGCCGCCACGGCGAAGACACGGTCACCGCGGCACGCGTCGCCGCGGCCGGCGGCGTGGCCGCACCGGGGGTGGCTGCATGACGCGCCGCCTGACCGCACCCACCTCGACCCGCTGCCCGGTGCAGCGGGCGTACCCGACGTCACGGCGCTCCGCCGCGACTGCCACCGCCGCGCGGGCATCGCGCGCGGCTGGCCGAAAGGCCAAGCTCAAGGAGATTTCCTATGGCTGAGAACAAGGGCTCGATCTCGGGCCTGACGGACGACGAGGCCCAGGAGTTCCACCGCTACTGGGTTCAGGGTTTCGTCGGCTTCACCGCCGTCGCGCTCGTGGCCCACATGCTGGTGTGGATCTGGCGCCCCTGGCTCTGAACGAACGACGCACTGCCTGACCTGGCAACAAGGGGAATTTCATGGCCCGAGTCGAAAAAGTGATGCCGCAATCGATGGCGGCGAATGCATCCCGGGGTTTCGGGATCATCTTTGCCATCAGCTTCGTGGTGTTTCTCGCAATCGCCCTGTTCGGGCAATTGATCGGTTGGGACTGGCGTTCCGCATTGCCCGGCGCCGAGGGCGGCAAAACCGTTCTGGGCGGTGTCAAGGCGAGTGTTTATACCTTCATGTCGCATTTGCTCTAGGAGCTTGGAATCATGTGGAGAATCTGGCGTCTCATCGACCCGTTGCGCGCTCTGGTCGTGCAAGGTGTTTTCCTGTTCGGCATCGCGGTGATGATTCACCTCATCCTGCTGAGCACGAACAAGTACAACTGGATGGATGGTCCGGCGAAAAAGGCGGTCGCTTCGGCGAATTCGCCGACGCCGACGGCTGTCGCTTCGCTCACGGCGAAGTAGGCCGCGTCCCGCACCGGGTCACGGGCGGGGCTGGTCAGTCCAGCCGGCTTCGCCCGACCACCCACAGACATTCGCTGCTGTCGAGGCCCACTGAATTCGCCTCGCAGTCGGAGGAATCAAAATGGCAATGCTGAGTTTCGAGCGGAAATACCGCGTGCGCGGTGGCACCCTCGTCGGCGGCGACCTGTTCGATTTCTGGATGGGCCCGTTCTACGTCGGATTCTTCGGCGTGACGACGGCCTTCTTCAGTTTCGTCGGCATCGCACTCATTCTCTGGGGCGCGGCGATGGGGCCGACCTGGAATCTGTGGCAGATCAGCATTGCACCGCCCGATCTTTCGTACGGCCTGCGCATCGCGCCGCTGCTCGAAGGCGGGCTGTGGCAGCTCATCACCGTCTGCGCGATCGGGGCCTTCGGTTCCTGGGCGCTGCGCGAGGTGGAGATCTGCCGAAAGCTGGGCATGCAGTACCACGTGCCGATCGCCTTCGCCTTCGCCATCGGCGCCTACGTCACGCTGGTCGTGATCCGGCCGCTGCTGCTGGGCGCCTGGGGGCACGGCTTCCCGTACGGCATCTACAGCCACCTGGACTGGGTGTCCAACGTCGGCTACCAGTACCTGCACTTCCACTACAACCCCGCGCACATGATCGCGATCAGCTTCTTCTTCACGACGACGCTGGCGCTCTCGATGCACGGTGGCCTGATCCTGTCGGCCAGCAACCCGGCCAAGGGCGAGCTGGTGAAGACCACGGACTCGGAGGACACGTTCTTCCGCGACGCGGTGGGCTACTCGATCGGCTCGCTGGGCATCCACCGGCTGGGCCTGTTCCTGGCGCTCGCGGCGGTGTTCTTCAGCGCCGTCTGCATCGTCATCAGCGGCCCGTTCTGGACGCGCGGCTGGCCGGAATGGTGGGGCTGGTGGCTGAACATGCCGATCTGGTCGCATTGGCCCCTGAAGTGAGCGGGAGGACACGACATGCCTGAATATCAAAACCTGTTCACCGCGGTGCAGGCCTCCGGGCCGGCCCACATGGGCGTGCCGCTGCCGCGGCGCGACAGCCCGCGCACCGGCAAGACGCCGCTGAACATCCCGATCCTCGGCCGCCTGGGCATGGCCCAGGTGGGCCCGGTCTACCTGGGGGCGCTGGGCATCTGCTCGCTGATCTTCGGCGCGCTGGGCTTCGTCATCATCGGCTTCAACATGCTGGCCCAGGTCCACTGGGACCCGGTGCAGTTCGTGCGACAGCTGTTCTGGTTGTCGCTGGACCCGCCGTCGCCGAAGTACGGCCTGCACCTGCCGCCGCTCAACGAAGGCGGCTGGTGGCTGATGTCCGGCTGCTTCATCACCGTGTCCATCCTGTTGTGGTGGACGCGCATGTACACCCGGGCCCGCTCGCTCGGCATGGGCACGCACGTGGCCTGGGCCTTCGCGGCGGCGATCTGGCTGTTCCTGGTGCTGGGCTTCATCCGCCCGGTGCTGATGGGCAGCTGGAGCGAGGCGGTGCCGTTCGGCATCTTCTCGCACCTGGACTGGACCGCGGCGTTCTCCATCCGCTATGGCAACCTCTTCTACAACCCGTTCCACGCGCTGTCGATCGCCTTCCTCTACGGCTCGACGCTGCTGTTCGCGATGCACGGCGCCACCATCCTGGCGGTCAGCCGCTACGGCGGCGAACGTGAGCTCGAGCAGATCGTCGACCGCGGCACGGCCAGCGAACGTGCGGCGCTGTTCTGGCGCTGGACGATGGGCTTCAACGCCACCACCGAATCCATCCACCGCTGGGCCTGGTGGTTCGCGGTGCTGTGCCCGCTGACCGGCGGCATCGGCATCCTGCTGTCGGGCACCGTGGTGGACAACTGGTACCTGTGGTCGGTTCAGCACGGCGTGGCGCCGCCGTACCCGCCGGTGTTCGGCACCGTCGTCGATCCCGCCGCCGCGGCCCTGCCGGGAGTCAAGCCATGAAGTCGATCTTCACCCGCTTCCTGCCGCTCGCGGCGCTCGGCGTCGCGGCGCTGCTGGCCGGCTGCGAACGCCCGCCGATCCAGTCGGTGCAGACCGGCTATCGCGGCACCGGCATGCTGCAGGTCTACAACCCGCGCATCCTCAACGAGCAGATTCCGAACCACCAGCCGCCGGGCACGCCGCCTGTGCCGGCCTCGCCCGACGGCCCGCGCGCCAAGGACGTTCTGAAGAACGTGCAGGTGCTCGGCGACACCGGTGTCGCGGAGTTCACGAACCTGATGACGGCCATCACCGCGTGGGTGTCGCCGAAGGAAGGCTGCGCGTACTGCCACAACCTGCAGGACATGGCGGACGACTCCAAGTACGCCAAGGTCGTGGCGCGCCGCATGATCCAGATGACGCAGCACGTCAACGCCGACTGGAAGCCGCACGTGGCCGGTACCGGCGTCACCTGCTACACCTGCCACCGCGGCGAGCCGGTGCCGGCGCAGGCCTGGGTGACGGCGAAGTCGCAGGACAAGCGGTCCGACTTCATCGGCAACCTCGACGGCCAGAACCAGCCGGCGATGAGCGTCGGCCTCGCGTCGCTGCCCTACGACCCCTTCACGCCCTACCTGCTGAAGGGCGAGAAGATCGCGGTGCAGGCGACGAGCGCGCTGCCGCAGGGCCACGTGGCGTCGATCCAGGCCACCGAGGGCACCTATGCGCTGATGTTCCACATGTCGTATGCGCTCGGGGTGAACTGCACCTACTGCCACAACTCGCGCAGCTTCAACAACTGGCCGGAGAGCTCGCCGAAGCGCGGCATCGCCTGGCACGGCATCCGCATGGTGGGCGACCTCAACAATGCCTACCTCGAGCCGCTGACCAAGACCGTGCCGGCCACGCGCCTGGGCCCCGAGGGCGACATCCCGAAGGTGTCCTGCGCGACCTGCCACCAGGGCGCGTACAAGCCGGTCTACGGCGCGCAGATGGCGAAGGACTATCCGGCGCTGCTGGGCGCCCCGACGAAGGCCGCGGCCACTGCCGCGCTGCCGCCGCCGGTGGCCGAACCGACGCGCTCGGTGCTGTACTTCGGTGTCGGCTCACCGGTGCTGGACGCGGCGCAGTCCGCCGGCCTGGGGGCGCTGATCGAGCTGCTGAAGTCGTCGCCCAAGGTGATGGCCACGATCTCGGGCTTCCATTCGGCGGCCGGCACGCTGGCGCAGAACCAGGACCTGGCCAAGCAGCGCGCCTTCAACGTGCGCGACGCCCTCGTCGCGGCCGGCATCCCGGCGACGCGTGTCGCGCTCGCCAAGCCGCAGCAGACCGAGGCCAACGTCGCCGGCGAAGACCCGACGGCGCGCCGCGTCGAGGTGACGGTCCGCTAGCCGCGCCGCGCAACCCCACCCACACGCCCGGCGTGCCGCATGAAGCCCCAAGCCCTGCAGGCCCCGCTGTCGCCGGTGCACCGGACCCCGGCGCCGCCACCCGAGCCGCCGGCCCAGCCGGCGCCCGGCGGGCGCGGCGGCGCGCTGGCCGGGCGCACCGTGGGCACGGTGGCGGTGCTGGTGCTCGTCGACGTTCGCCACGGCGCACGCTGGTGGGCCTGGTCGCGCCTCGTGCTCGGCCGCTGGCCGCTGCGAGGCGTCAAGGGGCTCGGCTTCTCCAAGGTGCTGGGCAGCGGGGCGAACGGCGGCTTCGGCGTCACGCCGAGTGCCACCCACGGCGGGCTCTTCCTCGTCTTCGACGGTGAGCCGGCGGCGCGCGAGTTCGTCGAACGCTCGCCCGTGCTGGCCGGCTACCGCGCCCATGCGCGCGAGTGCTGCGTCGCGATCCTGCGTGCCAGCGCCAGCAAGGGCACCTGGTCCGGCGCGTCGATGCTGCCGACCGCCGAAGCCCCTGCGCAGGGCCCGATCGCGGCGCTGACGCGTGCGTCGATCCGGCCGCGCCACGCGCGCGCGTTCTGGCGCCTGTCGCCGGCGACCGAGCGTGCGCTCGAAGCGGCGCCGGGCTGCCTGCTGGCCGCCGGCCTCGGCGAGGCACCGTTCCTGCGCCAGGCCACCTTCAGCCTGTGGCGCGATGCGCGCGCGATGGACGCCTACGCCCGCAGCGGCGCCCACGCCGAGGCGATCCGCAGCGCCTACGGCGGCGGCTTCTTCTCCGAGACGATGTTCGTGCGCTTCGTGCCGCTCGAAGTGCGCGGCACCTGGAAGGGCGTGCACCATGGCTGAGGCCGCGCGCGAGCACCGCGTCGTCGTCGTCGGCGCCGGCATCGGCGGGCTCGTCAGCGCGCTGCTGCTCGCCCACCGCGGGCTCGACGTCACGCTGGTGGAGGCCGCGGCCACGCCGGGCGGCAAGATGCGCCAGCTGCACGTGGGCGGTGCGGCCATCGACGCCGGCCCCACCGTCTTCACGATGCGCTGGGTGTTCGAGCAGATCCTCGGTGCCGCCGACTTCTCGCTCGCCGACCTGCCGCGGCTGACGCCGCTGGACACGCTGGCGCGCCACGCCTGGCGCGGCCAGGCCGCCACGCTCGACCTGCACGCCAGCCAGGAGAAGAGCACCGAGGCCATCGGTGCCTTCGCCGGCGCCGCCGAGGCGCGCCGCTTCGTCACCTTCTGCGAGCAGGCGCGCCGCGTCTACCAGGCGCTCGAAGGCCCGTACATCCGCGCGCCGCGGCCGCAGCCGTACGCGATGGCCGGCGACCTCGGCCTGCGCGGCATGGCCGCATTGATGTCGCTGGGGCCGTTCGCGAGCCTGTGGCGCTCGCTCGGCCGCCACTTCCACGACCCCCGCCTGCGCCAGCTGTTCGCGCGCTACGCCACCTACTGCGGCGCGTCGCCCTGGCAGGCACCGGCGACGCTGATGCTGGTGGCGCAGGTCGAGATGGACGGCGTCTGGTCGGTCGACGGCGGCATGCACGCCGTGGCGCGCTGCTTCGCCGACCTGGCCGTGCGGCGCGGCGCGGTGCTGCGCTGCTCGAGCCCGGTCGAACGCATCCTCGTGCAGGGCGGCCGCGTGCGCGGCGTGCGGCTGGCCGGCGGCGAGGAACTCGCGGCCGACTCGGTGGTGTTCAACGGCGATCCGCAGGCGCTGGTGCAGGGGCTGCTGGGGCCGCAGGTCACGCACGCGGTGCCGCCGGTGCCGCCGGCGCGGCGCTCGCTGTCGGCGCTGACCTGGTCGATGCACGCCCCGACGGCGGGCTTCGAGCTCGCACGCCACAACGTCTTCTTCGACGACGACTACAAGTCCGAGTTCGACGACATCTTCCGCCGCCGGCGCCTGCCGCAGGCCGGCACCGTCTACGTCTGCGCACAGGACCGCGGCGCCGCCGCCGAGCCTGCCGCCGGCGCCCCCGAACGCCTGCTGTGCCTGGTGAATGCGCCGGCCGACGGCGACCGCCGCCCCTTCGACGCCCAGGAGACCGACCCATGCGAACGACAGAGCCTGGCGCTCCTGCGTGGCTGCGGCTTGCAGATCGACCCGACGCCGCAGGCGGTGCAGCGCACGACGCCGGCGGACTTCAACCGCCTCTTCCCGGCCACCGGGGGGGCCTTGTACGGGCAGGCGACGCATGGCTGGATGGCGCCGTTCCGGCGGCCGGCCGCGATCTGCCGGGTGCCGGGCCTGCTGCTGGCGGGCGGGGGCGTGCACCCGGGGCCGGGCGTGCCGATGGCGGCGCTGTCGGGCCAGCGGGCGGCCGTGACGCTGATGGCGCACCTCGATTCGACCAGCCGGTCGCGGCGGGCGGCTATCTCTGGTGGTACGTCGACGCGATCAGCGACGACGGTCGCCACGCCTTGACCATCATCGCGTTCGTGGGCAGCTGCTTCTCCCCCTACTACGCCTGGGCGCTCGGCCGGAACCCGGCCACCGCCGCGGAGAACCACTGCGCGGTCAACGTCGCGCTGTACGGCGACAGCGGCCGCCGCTGGACCATGACCGAGCGCAGCCGCCGCCACCTGCAGCGCAGCGCGCGCGAACTCGTCATCGGCCCCAGCCGCGTGCGCTGGGACGGCCGCTCGCTCGTCATCGACCTCGACGAGATCGGCGTCCCGATCCCGCAGCGCGTGCGCGGTCGCGTGCGCGTGTCGCCGCGCGGCTTGTCCACCTTCAACACCGCGCTCGACGCCGCTGGCCACCACCGCTGGGGCCCGATCGCGCCGTGCGCGCGCGTCGAGGTCGAACTCAAGCAGCCGAACGCCCGCTGGAGCGGCGAGGCCTACCTCGACTCGAACGAGGGCGACGAGCCGATCCACACCCCCTTCGTCGAATGGGACTGGTCGCGTGCCGCGCTGAAGGACGGCAGCACCGCCGTCATCTACGACGTGCGCGCCAAGCTCGGCGAAGACCGCGTGATCGCCCGCCGCTTCCGCCCCGACGGCAGCTCGGAAGCCTTCGTGCCGCCGCCGCGCCAGGCGTTGCCGCGCACCTTCTGGCGCATGCCGCGCACGATGCGCAGCGACGCCGGCGCGCCGCCCGCGCGCGTGGCGCAGACGCTGGAGGACACGCCGTTCTACGTGCGCTCGGTGCTCGAGTCCAGCCTGCTCGGCGAGCGAGTCACATCCGTGCACGAGACGCTGAGCGTGCCGCGCGTGGTGTCGCGCAGCACGCGCTTCATGTTGCCGTGGCGCATGCCGCGGGTGCGTTGACGACCGGAAAGCCGAAGGCCATGAACCTGAACCGCGAAATGCTGCAACGCGTTGCCCGCCTGGCGCCGCGCTGGTTGCCGTTCGCGGACGCCGCGTCGCCCGAGATGCCGCTGCACCGGCTGCTGCGCCTGTCGCTGTTCCAGGTGTCGGTCGGCATGGCGCTGGTGCTGCTGGTGGGCACGCTGAACCGCGTGATGATCGTCGAGCTCGGCGTGCCGGCGTCGCTGGTGGCGGTGATGATCGCGCTGCCGGTGCTGTTCGCGCCGGTGCGGGCGCTGATCGGCTTCCGTTCCGACACCCACCAGTCGGCGCTCGGCTGGCGCCGCGTGCCCTTCATCTGGAAGGGCACGATGATCCAGTTCGGCGGCCTGGCCATCATGCCGTTCGCGCTGCTCGTGCTGTCGGGCGGCGGCAACGCGAACCAGTGGCCGGTGTGGATCGGCCAGCTCGGCGCCGGGCTCGCGTTCCTGCTCGTCGGCGCCGGCCTGCACATCACGCAGACGGCCGGCCTCGCGCTCGCCACCGACCTCACGAAGCCGGAGGCGCAGCCCAAGGTGGTCGGCCTGATGTACGTCTCCCAGCTGCTCGGCATGGGCGTGGCGGCGCTGGTGTTCGGCTGGCTGCTCGAGGACTTCAGTCCCGGCCGCCTGGTGCGCGTGATCCAGGGCTCGGCGGTCGTCACGATCGCGCTCAACATCGTCGCGCTGTGGAAGCAGGAGACGCGCAACCCCGCGCGCACGCGCCGCGGCCAGCCGCAGCCCAGCTTCGCCGAGGCCTGGGCGCGCTTCCGCGAAGGCGAGCACGCGATGCGCCGCCTGGTGGCCGTGGGCCTGGGCACGATGGCCTTCGGCATGCAGGACGTGCTGCTCGAACCCTACGGCGGCCAGGTGCTCGGCATGTCGGTCGGCGCGACCACGCAGCTCACCGCCACGCTTGCCATCGGGGGCCTGATCGGTTTCGGCTTCGCGTCGCACGTGCTGGGGCGCGGGGCCGACGCGTTCCGCATGTCGATCGCGGGCGTGCTGGTCGGCGTGCCGGCCTTCGCCATCGTCATCGCCTCGGCGCCGCTGGGCATGCCGGCGCTCTTCGCGTTCGGCGCCTGGCTCATCGGCATCGGCGGCGGCATCTTCGGCCATGGCACGCTGACGGCAACGATGCGGCTCGCGCCGCCGTCCCAGGTCGGCCTCGCGCTCGGCGCCTGGGGTGCCGTGCAGGCCACCGCGGCGGGCGTGGCGGTCGCCTTCGGCGGTGTCATGCGCGACCTCGTCAACACCTTCGCCGGCGGCGTGGCCGACGGCGCGCTGCACGCCGGGGCCACCGGCTATTCCGCCGTCTACGCGCTCGAGATCCTGCTGCTCGTCGCCACCGCGCTCGTCATGGCACCGCTGGTGCGCCGCTCGCCCCTCCCATTCCCCCAGAGCGCCCATGCCGATGCGCGCGCCACCCTTTCGCAAGAGGCCCTGAAATGATGAATCGCACCTTCTGGGGCACGCCCCACACCGAGACCGACATGAACGCCTTCGAGGCCGCGCTGCTGCACCGAGCGCCCGCCGTCGCCGCCGGCCAGTTCAGTGCCGCCGTCGCGGCCGACGATCTGCTCGAACGCGTCGTGCGGCGATCCGGCGCGCTGCTGCAGGCCGACGCGGTCTTCTCGATCGTGGCGTTGCTGTTCATCTACAAGTCGTCGACCGACGGGCTCGCCACCGTGCTCCTGCTGAACCGCTGGTCCTTCGGGCTCGCGGTGGCGGCGTGCGTGCTGCTGCTCACGAACCTGGGCCTCAGCTGGGCGCGCAAGGTCGGCGAAACCTACGCCGACCCGCGCGAGGCGTTCTCGTTCACGATGGACAGCTACCGCCGGCGCGCCTGGCGCTTCACGGTGTCGCTGTGGCTGTCGATCGCGGCCTTCGTGCTGATGCTGGTGGCGGTCTGGCAGTTGCCCTGAAACGGCACTTCCAGGCTTCGCTGAAAGGCCGGCACCTGCCGGCCTTTTTCATGGGCGGCCTCGAACGGGGCCCGCCGCTTCGGCGCAGCGCCTCCTGAAACGAACCGGGGCCGGGATCCTCGCGGATCACCGGCCCCGTGCTTCTGGCGAACCAGAAGACGTCGAAGCTACTGCTTCAAGGGTGTCCCGGCCTGTGCGGTCACGGTGCTGGTGTCCAGCGCCGCGGCCTTCTTGGCCTTCATGCCACCTTCATGGTAGGCGGGCAGCCAGGTCGTGTGGGTGTACAGCATGTAGTGCACCATGAACGAGCTGACAGCCACGGCCGTCAGGAACAGGGGCACGCCGACCGTCGGCTTCACCACGCGCCAAATCTTGCCTTGGTTCATTTGGTTTTCTCCTTAATGAAGCCAGGGCGAGTAGATGTACGCGAAGAAGTGCGCGAGCAGGGCGATCAGGCCGAACGTGCGGGTGCCGTCGACCAGTCCTTGCTGCAATTCTTCGGCTTCCGCCGTGGTCAAACCGGACGGCCAAACCCGATCGGGATCATTTGCCATCTCGTATTCTCCTACTGTGACAATCCGTGCTGAACCCGCACGAGGGCTACTTGTGGCACGTTGCGCCACCTATTTCCCTTCGGATCTGAAAGGGAAATTCTCTTTGACCGACTGTAATCAGTCGGGTCGAATTCAATATGGTCTTCGTCAATGGAACGACATATTCCAGACGAATATTCCGAGCCCAAACGGCAGCGCGCATTCATTGCGAATTCCGTCCGCGCTCGCGTTGTGATTCGCGCCGGCGCCTCTCGCGTGCCAGGTCGCGCAATTGCCAGACCGCAAACCCCAGCACGACGCCGAACACGAGCACCAGCTCGACGAGGATGAAGGGCCAGTGGCCGTGGTCCATGGCGCGTCATCGGAAGGCGCGTTGCTGCGTGGCGCGGCGCTCCGTGAGCTCGATCATCCAGCCCACGCGGTCGTCGAAGCTGCGGCTGGCGGGCGCCTCGGGCGCCGGCGTGTCGACCGCGGCGTCGACGAGGAAACGCACCGCCGGCAGCACCGGCAGCGTGGCGCCGGCGTCGGCGGGCGCCACCAGGGCGGCGGTGCCGGCGCGCGCGATCAACGCCAGCTTGCGACCTTTGCCCACCACCGCGCGCTGCGTGATGCTGTCGCAGCCGCGCCGTTCGAGCTCGCGGCCGATCTCCGCGTAGACCAACCGGGCGGCGTGGATGGCCGGGCGGCAGTCGCGGGGCAGCAGCGCCACGCCGTGCTCGGCGCGTGCATAGAGCGAGTCGGCCGCGGCGAGCAGGCGCTGCACGACACCGGCGATGGCGGCGTCGAAGCGCGGCGCCGCGAGCCAGGCGTCGGCGTCGATGCCGGCTTCGGCGAGCCAGCGGCGCGGCAGGTAGAGGCGGCCGTTGCGGGCGTCCTCGCCGACGTCGCGGGCGATGTTGGTGAGCTGCATCGCGACGCCCAGGTCACAGGCGCGTGCCAGTGCGGCCTCGCCGCGCGCGCCCATCACCAGCGCCATCATCGCGCCCACGGTGCCGGCGACGCGGGCGCCGTAGGCGTACACGTCGGACAGCGTCTCGTAGCAGCGGCCGGCAGCGTCCCAGAGGAAGCCTTCGAGCAGCGCGTCGAGCAGTTCGCGCGGGATGCGGTGGCGGTGCACCACGCAGGCGAGCGCGCGGTCGACGTCCACCTCGCGCGGCCGGCCGTCGTAGACGGCGTCGAGGCGCTGGCGCAGGCCGTGCATCGCGGCGGTGGCGTCGGTGCCGAGGTCGATCTCGTCGTCGGCCAGGCGGCAGAAGGCGTACAGCGCACTGGCCGGCGCGCGCACGCGTGCGGGCAGCAGCAGCGACGCGGCGAAGAAGGTCTTCGAGCCGCCGCGCATGAGCCGGCGGCAGGCCGCCAGGTCGTAGGGCGGCAGTGAGGCGGTGTCAGGCCAGTGCGTCGACATGGTCGCCTCCGTTGGGGGTTTCGCTCTTCAGGACGTTCTCGCGCCCGGCACCGTGCCGCACGCGCGCGGCGGCGCGGAGCGCCCAGCGCCACAGCGCCGTGGCATCCAGCGGCAGCACGAGCAGCCAGTGCTCGACGATCGCCAGCACCAGCAGCGTGGCGACGAGCAGTGCGCCGGCGAAGCGCGCGCTGCCGGGTGGCGCGGCCACCGCCTCGGCGATGACGAGCGCCGCCACCGCGGTGGCCAGCGTCACGGCCAGCGGGAACAGCCGGTTCATCGGCCGCCGGCGGAAGTAGCTGCCCAGGTACGCCAGATGCGGCGGCAGCAGCTCGATGCTGAGGTTGCGCACGCCGAGGAAGACGTTGAGCTTGGCGCTGATGCGCATCACCCACAGCACCGCGAAGGTGGCGGTGCCGACCTGGTTGGCTTCGCCCCAGGTGGCGGCGACGATGGCGGCGCCGGACGCCAGGATCGCGAGCTCGTGCCACAGCACGGCCCCGAAGGCCTGGTTGAAGCGAGTCCAGCCGCGCACGCCCTCGTCGGCGGCGCGCCGGCGCGGGCCGGTGACCCAGCCGGTGAGGAACGACAGCTCGTGCCAGCCCCACACCAGCAGCGCGCAGGTGAAGGCACAGTACGCGCCGGCCACGCTGGTCTGCGGCGCGGTGTGCACGAGGCCGACGTAGGCCCCCAGCGCAAGCAGCGTCGAGATCAGGTGGCTCCAGCGGAAGGTGGTGCGGGGCAGGCCGTCGAGCAGCAGCACGATGCCGGTGGAGAACCACCAGACGAAGATCGCGAAGGCGATCGGGAGTGCGTACTCGAGCATGGGCGTGCCGGGCGTCGCGTTCGGGTTACCAGGCCGGGGCCACGCGCACCTGCTCGGGCAGTGCGTGGCGCTTCACCGGCAGCAGGTACAGGCGGGCGAACGTGGCGGCGCCGGCCGCCGCGAGGCCGGCCTGGCGCAGCTTGCCGACGAGGCCGCCGCGCGCCTTGGCCGCTTCCATGCGCTGGGCCAGCTGGAACAGGCGGTCCATGCCGGCGCGGAAGGCCGGCGCGTCGGTGTCCAGCGAGATCGGGAAGACCTGCTTGGAGATCTCGGTCGTGATGTCGAAGACGCGGTAGTCGTAGGCGGTGGCGTCCAGGCCCATCGCCTGCTTCAGCATCGGCCGCGTGTGGTCCCGCACGTACATCGTGGCGTACACCGCCAGCAGGAAGAAGCGGATCCACAGCGTGTTCGGGCCGCGCAGCAGGTGCGGGTGCGCGCGCATCATCAGCGCGAAGCTTTCGCCGTGGCGGAATTCGTCGTTGCACCAGCGCTCGAACCACTTGAAGATCGGGTGGAAGCGCTTCTCGGGGTGGCGCTCGAGCTGGCGGAAGATCGTGATGTAGCGCGCGTAGCCGATCTTCTCGGACAGGTAGGTCGCGTAGAAGATGTACTTCGGCTTGAAGTAGGTGTACTTCTTCGTGCGCTTCAGGTCGCCCAGGTCCAGGCCGAGGCCGAAGTCGCGCAGGCTCTGGTTGATGAAGCCGGCGTGGCGCGATTCGTCGCGCGCCATGTAGCGCATCAGCGCCTTGATGTCCGGGTTCTCGATGTTCTTCTGGATCTCGTTGTAGAGGATGCAGCCGGAGAACTCCGAGGTCACCGAGCTCACCAGGAAGTCGAGGAACTCCTGCCGCAGTTCGGGCGTCATGGCCTGCATCTGCGCGCGCGCCTCGTCGGCGAAGTCCGGCGTGCGCTGGAAGTGGTCGTGGTTGTTGTCGCCTTCGTACTCGGCCATCATCGCGTCCCACTCGGCGCGGATCGGGCCGACGTCGATGCGGTCCATCGCCTTGAAGTCCGTCGTGTAGAAGCGCGGCGTCAGCAGCGTCTGTTCCTTCGCCTTGGCGGCGGCGGCGTCGGGGCTGTCGATCGTGGTGGTCGCGAGCATGACGTTTGTCTCCTGGCGGGTCAGCGCGCCGCGCCCTGCGGGGCGGCGCTGCGGTTCAAGGTGAGCAGCCGCGCGAACGTGGCGGCATTCGTGGGTCCGAACGATTCGAGGTCGATGCGCACGCCGGTGGCGGGGTCGTGCAGCGTCAGGCGGCCGTCGGCGCGCCCGATGAGCTCGAAGGCCGTCTCGGGGCCGAGGTCGCGCATGCGGCGTTCGCGCGTCAGGGCGCGCAGTGCGCCGCGCAGGAAGCCGGCTTCGCCCTGCACGCGCTCGACTTCGTGGCCGCTGCGGGCGTCGATCACGGCCACGCTGCCGTCGGCGCGGTCCTCGAAGCGCAGGCTGCGCGTGACGGCAGCACTGGCATCGGGCGCGTGGATCGAGACGCCGGACCAGCGCACCGCCGCCACCGCCAGCAGCGAGGCGAGCACCAGGCCGGCCATCGCGAACAGCAGGCCGTTGGGGATGGTTTCTTGGTGGTGGTGGGTGGCGCTCATGGGGGCTCTCTAGCGGCCTGCGAGGGCGGGTTCGCTGCCGCGGTGGGCCTGCGCATCGGCGTCGGCCGGCGTGGCGACCAGGCCGGTCTCGCGCGACCACGCCTCGGCGAGCAGGCGCGCGACGGTCTGCGCTTCGGGCACCGAGCGCAGCATCGGCTCGGGCCGGGCCAGGTGCCAGGGGCGCGCATGCGGCCACAGGTGCAGGTAGGCGATGCGGTCGCCCGGGCGCAGCGTCAGCGGGATCTCGCCGGTGCCGTCGGCTTCGAGCCGCAGGCCGGCGGCGGCGATGCGCTTGAACGGCAGGTTGAAGGTGAGCGTGAGCACGATGCCCACGCGCAGCACGATGCGCTTGTCGGTGATGGTGTAGACCGCCGTGCGCGCCGACAGCCAGGCCACCACCGCGAGCAGCCCGATGGCCAGCGCGCCCAGCAGCAGCATCCACAGCGCCGACACCGCCATCGCGCCGGCGCTCGCGCCGTCGCCGGCCAGCACCGCGACGCGCACCGCCGCGAGCACGCCGAAGTACACCGCGATCTTGCGCAGGTGGAAGGCGCGCACCGACAGCGCGCGCCAGTCGGGGCTGCCCTGCCAGAGCAGGTGTTCGCCCGCCGGCAGCGCCTGCGGCAGGCCGCGCTCGGGCTCGAACTCGTGCTCCTGCACGGCGGGGCCCTGGCGCACGGCGCGCAGTGCGCTCACAGCAGCGGCTCCGAGCGCGAGGCCTCGGCGTACAGCGTGCCGCCGCCGTAGTAGGCCTGGATCTTCTCTTCCTCGAGCATCGTGACGGTGTCGCGCTCGCGCGTGCCCGGCACGCCCGCGAACTGGCCGCCGAGGATGGCCTTCACCTCGACGCCGTTGCGCCGCACCTTCGTGAAGTTCATCGGCACCAGCACGTTGCGCGAACCGTCGGCGAGCTTCACCTCGAGGTAGCGGAACAGGTTTTCCGAGATGTCGATCCAGAGGTCGACCACGGTGCCGCCGCTGACGCCATCGGCGCCCATCACCGGCAGGCCGCGCGGGTCGATGCTGCCGCGCTCGACGCCGAAGTCGGTCGCCACGCGCACCGGCTGGATCTTCGGCAGCCCTTCGTAGTCGGTGTCGGGGTGGTCGGCGCGCGGCGTCCAGGCGCCGGCGCCGACGCCGTCGCGCATCGGGTCGCCGGTGGGCACCAGCGGAGCGCCGGCCCAGCGGTGCGCCGGCGCGGCGGCCAGTGGCACGTCGTCCTTGTCGGCCTGCGGCACGACGACGTCGCCGTGCACCGTCTTGAAGGTCTTCGGCTCCGGCACCGGCCAGCCGCCGATGACACCGCGACCGCTCTCGGTCTTCATCGGGTAGCCCTCGCGGTGGTTCTCGCGCACGAGGTAGTAGATCAACCCGGCGAAGAAGATCCAGAAGAGATACAGCACGAGTTGCGCGACGTCGATGCTTTGCGTGATGGCTCCGGTTCCCATGCGGGTCTCCTTCTGACGATGGGGCTAGCCTGGAAGATCGGCCAGGCCGAACTTGGCGCCCGCCGGGTGGGCGGGCGAGGCGATTGAACGAACGAGCGGACCGATCGCGACCAGGGCCGCGAACAGCAGGTAGATCTCGATGTGGTAGACGAAGCTGTAGCCGGTGACCGCGCTCTGCAGCGCTTCGCCCAGGGCACCCTGGGTGGCCAGCGTCGACACCACGTCGCGCACCGCGCCGCCGGCGGCGAGGGCCGCACCGCCCGCGGTGGCCTGCACGGCACCCCAGGCGCCGAGCGCCAGGCCGGCCTGGCCCGGCCGTTCGAGCGACATCGCCGCCGTCAGCGTGCCGACGGCGAAGAGCCCGCTGCCGAAGCCGATCAGCACGGTGCCGGCGCGGAACATCCACGGCGCTTCGAGCGGTGCCGCGAAGACCACGGCGGCGAACGCGGGCAGGCCGGCGACGAGGCCCAGCGCGGCCAGGCGGTGCGGGTCGGCGCCGCGCGACAGGCGGTGCGCGGCGAGAGCGAAGGCGGCCAGCGCGCCGGCGGCCATCAGCGCGGTGAGCGCGCTCGTCGCGCCGACGCCCAGGCCGAGGATCTCGCCGCCGTAGGGTTCGAGCACGACGTCCTGCATGTTGAAGGCGGCGGTCCCCAGGCCCACGGCCCAGAGGAAGCGGCGCGCGCCCGGCTGCGCGATGAAGGCGCGCCAGCGGGGGCCGAAGGCCTCGGCCGGCTCGGCCTTGTGGCGGCGGCGGGTCGGGTCGCGCGCTTCCTGCTTCCAGGCGGAGATGCCGTTCAGCAGCACCGCCAGCAGCGCGGCGCCTTGCACCACCTGCACCAGCCGCGTCGGGCTGAAGTCGGCCAGCGCGGTGCTGAAGAACGCGCCGCCGCCGACCATGCCGACGAGCAGCATCACGTACATCAGCGAGACCACGCGCGGCCGCGATTCGGTCGTCGCCAGGTCGGTGGCGAGCGCCAGGCCGGCGGTCTGCGCGATCTGCAGGCCGGCGCCGGTGAGCAGGAAGGCGAGGGCGGCGGCCACCTGGCCGACCCACACCAGGCCGTGCTGGCCGCCGTCGGACAGCAGCAGCAGCGCGAACGGCATGATCGCGAAGCCGCCGAACTGCAGCATCGCGCCCAGGCCCATGAAGGGCACGCGGCGCCAGCCGATGGCCGACGCGAAGGTGTCGGAGCGGTGACCGACGAAGGCGCGGAAAGGCGCCGCCGCGATCGGCAGCGCGACCATCAGCGCCACCAGCCAGGCGTGCACGCCGAGCTCGACGATCATCACGCGGTTCAGCGTGCCGACGAGCAGCGCGGTGGCCATGCCCACCGCCACCTGGAACAGCGACAGGCGCAGCAGGCGCGGCAGCGGCAGGCCCTCGCTCGCCGCATCGGCGAACGGCAGGAAGCGCGGACCGAGCCGCTTCCAGTGGTGGGCCAGCTGCGGCAGCTTCACGCGCGTTCCAGTTCCAGCGCTTGCGAGGTGTAGAAGCCGCTCGCCACACGCTCGCTGCGGCCGGCCTGCCAGCCGCCGAGCGCGGGGTCGTGGGCGAGCTTGCGGCGCAGCAGCTTCTCGGCCACCGGCTCGATGGCCGGGGCGCGGTCGCCGCGCGGGAACAGGCGGCCGACGGCGTGCATCGTCGCCAGCACGGGCGTGCTCGGCGCGAAGGTGAAGATCATCGAGCGGCGGGTGCGCTGCGACCAGCCCTTCAGCACGCGCAGCGCGTCGTCGGCGTCGTAGTGGATCAGCGAGTCCATCGCGACGATGTGGTCGAACTCGCCGAGCGCGGGGTCGGTGAAGTCGCCGCTGCGCCAGTCGATGCGGCCGGCATGGTCGAACACGTCCAGGTTCTGGGCGACGCGGCGCACCGCCACTTCGACGAGCGCGGGCGAGAGGTCGATCGCCACCACCTGCGCACCGCGGCGGGCCGCTTCGGTGGCGAACGCACCGGTGCCGCAGCCGGCGTCGAGGATGCGCCGTCCGTGCAGGTCCTGCGGCAGCCAGTCGAGCAGTTGCTGGCGCATGCGGTCGCGGCCGGCGCGCACGGTGGCGCGGATGCGGCCGACCGGCGCGGTGGAGGTGAGCTGCTCCCAGGCCTTCATCGCGGTGCGATCGAAGTAGTGCTCGATCTCGCCGCGGCGCACCGCGTAGTTGGAAGTCTTCATGTCCATGGTGGCGCTCCCTTCAGTCGAAGCCCAGCAGGTCGAAGATGTCGCGGTCCTTCATCGGGTCGCAGATCATCGGATCGACCCCGGCCCACAGCTTGGCGGCCAGGCGCAGGTATTCGTCCTGCACCGCCTTCAGCTCGGGCGTCTCGTCCATCTCGAACAGCGTCTGCTTCTTCAGCCGGCTCTTGCGGATGACGTCCAGCAGCGGGAACTGCGCCATCGTCTGCAGGCCGACGCGGCTGTTGTACTTGTCGATCTGGTCGGTCTCTTCGCTGCGGTTGGCGATCACGCCGCCGAGCCGCACGTTGTAGTTCTTCGCCTTCGCGCCGATGGCCTGCACGATGCGGTTCATCGCGAAGATGCTGTCGAAGTCGTTCGCGGTGACGATGAGCGCGCGGTCGGCGTGCTGCAGCGGGGCGGCGAAGCCGCCGCACACCACGTCGCCCAGCACGTCGAAGATGACGACGTCGGTCTCTTCGAGCAGGTGGTGCTCCTTCAGCAGCTTCACCGTCTGGCCGACCACGTAGCCGCCGCAGCCGGTGCCCGCCGGCGGGCCGCCGGCTTCGACGCACATCACGCCGTTGTAGCCGGGGAAGACGAAGTCGTCGGTGCGCAGCTCTTCGGGGTGGAAGTTCACCGTCTCGAGCACGTCGATGACGGTCGGCACCATGCGCTTGGTGAGCGTGAAGGTGCTGTCGTGCTTGGGGTCGCAGCCAATCTGCAGCACGCGCTTGCCGAGCTTGCTGAAGGCCACGCTCAGGTTCGAGCTGGTGGTGCTCTTGCCGATGCCGCCCTTGCCGTAGATGGCGAAGACCTTGGCATTGCCGATCTTCTCGCCGGTCTCCATGGAGACCTGCACGCTGCCCTCGCCGTCGGGCGGCTTCGGGCCGCGGCGGATCTGCCCCGGTGAGATCGTGGCGGTGTTCATGCGGGAGCTCCTTCGTAAACGCCCTCGAGGCGGTCTTCCAGCTCTTCGCCTGCGCGACGCAGGGCGTCGAGCGTGGCGGCGTCGGGCTGCCAGTACTGCCGCTCGGATGCTTCGAGCAGGCGGCTCGCGACCTTGGCGGACGCGGTCGGGTTCAGGCGCGCCAGGCGATCTCGCATCGCCGGGTCGAGCATGAAGGTTTCGGTGAGCTGCTGGTACACCCAGGGCTGGACCTGCCCCGTGGTGGCCGACCAGCCCATCGTGTTGGTGAGGTGGACCTCGATCTGGCGCACGCCCTCGTAGCCGTGTTCCAGCATGCCTTCGTACCACTTCGGGTTCAGCATGCGGGTGCGGGTTTCGAGCGCCACCTGTTCGGTGAGCGTGCGCACGGTGCCGCTGCCGCGCGTCTGGTCGCCGATGTAGACCGGCGCGCCTTCGCCACCCTTGGCGCGGCGCACCGCGCGGCTGATGCCGCCCAGCGTGTCGAAGTAGGTGTCGATGGTGGTGACGCCCAGTTCGACCGAATCGAGGTTTTGGTACGCCAGGTCCACGTCGGCCAGCACGCTCTGCAACAGCGCCGCCTGCTGCACCGGGCGGCCGCCGCGGCCGTAGGCGAAGCCCTTGCGGCGCGTGTAGGTCTCGGCGAGCTCGTCTTCCTCGTCCCAGCGGCCGCTGTCGATGAGGTTGTTGACGTTCGCGCCGTAGGTGCCCTCGGCGTTGCCGAAGACGCGCAGCGCGGCGGTCTCGAGATCGCAGCCGTGCTGCGCCTGGTAGGCCAGCGCGTGCTTGCGCACGAAGTTCATCTCGACCGGCTCGTCGGCGGCAGCAGCCAGGTAGGCGGCCTCGGCGAGCAGCTTGATCTGCAGCGGCAGCAGGTCGCGGAAGATGCCCGACAGGGTGATGACAACGTCGATGCGCGGCCGGCCCAGTTCGGCCAGCGGCTTCAGCACCGCGCCGGCGAGGCGGCCGTAGCTGTCGAAGCGCGGCAGCGCGCCCAGCAGCGCCAGCGCCTGCGCGATCGGGCCGCCTTCGGTCTTCAGGTTGTCGGTGCCCCACAGCACGAGGGCGACCGACTCGGGCAGCGGATTGCCGTCCACCCGGTGGCGCTCGATCAGCAGGTTGGCGATGCGCTCGCCGTCCTTCACCGCGAAGGCGCTCGGAATGCGGAAGGGGTCGAAGCCGTGCACGTTGCGGCCGGTCGGCAGGATCTCGGGCGCGCGCAGCAGGTCGCCGCCGGGCGCCGGCGGCACGAAGCGGGCGTCGAGCGCGCGCAGGATGCCGTCGATCTCGGTGTCGGTCTGCAGCAGGCGGTTGGTGCGCACCAGCGTTTCGCAGCCGGCCGGTTCGGCGCCGTCGGCGATGGCCTCGATGGTGGCGCGCGGCGTGTCTTCGACCATCGCTGCCAGCATCTCGACGCGCTGCTGGCGCGAAGGCACGCGGCCGACGACGTGCAGGCCGTGCGGGATCAGCGTGTATTCGAGCTCGAGGATCTGGTCGGTCAGGCGTGCGACCTGACCTTCGGCTTCGGCCACCGTCCACGCCGGCTCGGCGGCGACAAGTTCCAGCTGCGCGGCCTGCAGCTGCACCAGCGCGGCCAGGTCGGCGCGCTCGCTGTGCGCGTCGGGCTCCAGGCCGCGCCAGCGCTGCACGCTGGCCTTCAGGTCGACGAGGCCGCGGTACAGGCCGGCCTGGCCGACCGGCGGCGTCAGGTAGCTCACCAGCGTGGCGGCGGCGCGCCGCTTGGCGATCGCGCCTTCGCTCGGGTTGTTCGACGCGTAGAGGTAGAAGTTCGGCAGGTCGCCGATCAGGCGGTCGGGCCAGCAGGCGCCCGAGAGGCCGGTCTGCTTGCCGGGCATGAACTCGAGCGCGCCGTGGGTGCCGAAGTGCAGCACGGCGGCGGCCTTGAAGTCTTCGCGCAGCCAGCGGTAGAAGGCGCTGAAGGCGTGCGTGGGGGCGAAGCCGCGCTCGAACAGCAGGCGCATCGGGTCGCCTTCGTAGCCCATGCCGGGTTGCACGGCGACGAGCACGTTGCCGAACATCGCGCCCAGCACGAAGAGCGAGCGGCCGTCGGTGAGCTGGCGGCCCGGCGCCGGGCCCCACTGCGCTTCGATGTCCTTCAGCCAGCGTTCGCGGCGCACGTGGTCGTCGACCGCGATCGTGGCGGCCACGTTGGCGTCGGCGCCGTAGGTCTTGGCGTTGCCTTCGAGGATGGCGTCGCGCAGTGCGTCGACGCTGGCCGGCAGCGTGACACCGTAGCCCTGGGCCTTCATGCCCTTGAGCGTTTCGTACACGCTCTCGAAGACGGCCAGGTGGGCGGCGGTGCCCAGGTTGCCGGCGTTCGGCGGGAAGTTGAAGACGACCAGCGCCAGCTTGCGCTCGGCGCGGCGCGAGCGGCGCAGCGCCACCATCTTGCCGATGCGCGCGGCCAGCATCGCCGTGCGCTCGCTGCAGGTGAACATGTCCTGCACGTTGGCGGCGGCCTCGAAGGTGCAGGCCTTCTGGCAGCCGGTGCAGGCCTTGCCGGCGATGCCGGGGCGGCCGCCGAAGACCATCGGGCTGGTCGCGCCGTCGAGCTCGGGGATCGCGACCATGATGGTGCTTTCCACCGGCATCAGGCCGCGTTCGGAAGCGCCCCAGCCGTCCAGCGTCTGGAACTCCACCGGGTGGGCGGCCATGTAGGGCACGTCCAGCTTGGAGAGGATCTGCTCGGCGGCGTGCGAATCGTTGTAGGCCGGGCCGCCGACGAGCGAGAAGCCGGTGAGCGACACCACCGCGTCCACCAGCGGCTGGCCGTCCTTCATGAAGAAGCGCTCGATCGCCGGTCGCGCGTCCAGGCCCGACGAGAACGCCGGCACCACCTGCAGGCCCTGCACCTCGAGCGCGGCGATCACGCCGTCGTAGTGGCCGGTGTTGCCGGCCAACAGGTACGAACGCAGCATCAGCAGGCCGACGCGGCCCTGCGGCTGGCTGACCACCGTGGGCAGCCCGGCGGCGTCGTCGGACAGCCGGCCCTTCATGCGCGGGTGGTAGACGCCGACCTCGGGGTAGTCCTGCGGCGGCGCGGCCTTCACGTGGCCGCGCAGCACGGCGCGCTCGCCGGCCGCGTAGCGGTCGACCAGGAAGCGCACCAGGTTGTGCATGTTCTCTTCGCTGCCGCCCAGCCAGTACTGCAGCGTCAGGAAATAGGCGCGCACGTCCTGCGCGGTGCCGGGAATGAAGCGCAGCAGCTGCGGGATGCGGCGCAGCATCTTCATCTGCTGCGCACCGCCGGTCTGCTGCGTGCCCTTCTGGCCGCGCAGCCGCTTCAGCAGCGCCAGCGGGCCGCTGGCCGGCTTGGACATGTCGAAGTGGCCGAGCTTCGTCAGGCGCACGACTTCGGCCGAGGACATCGCGCAGACCATCGCGTCGCAGTGCTCGCGGCGCGCCTGCAGCACCGGCAGCAGCGGCAGGAAGTGGTCTTCCATGAAGAGCATCGTCACGATGACGATGTCGCCTTCGGTGATGGCGGCCTTGCAGCGTTCGAAGGCGGAGTTGTCGGCGGCCCATTCGCTGGCCGCGTGCATCGACAGCTGCAGCCCGGGCAGTTCGCGCCGCAGCGCGCCACGGGCGCGCTCGGTCGCGCTCGCCAGATGGGTGTCCATCGTGACGACCACGACACGCAGCGGAACCGCCGGTGACTTAGCGACCGAAGTGCGCTTTGGCGTCATACAGCGTTTCCACGGTGATGGTGGCGACGCCGCGCTCGGCGGCGAAGCGTTCGGTGTTGCGGCGGGCCTTGCCGCGCACGAAGAACGGGATCTTCAGCAGTTCCTTCTGCGCGTCGGGCGCCCACTCGGCGGCGCCGGGCGCGGCCGGCGCCGCTGGCACGACGATCGGTTCGGCGGCGCGCGCGCTCTCGGCCGCGGCGGCCGGCGCTTCGGCCTTCGGCTGCGCGTGGCCCAGGTGGGAGGCGGGCGCGGCGTCGTGGAACTCGAAGTCGCCGCGGAACATGGTGAGCAGGTGCTCTTCCAGGCCCATCATCAGCGGGTGCACCCAGGTGTCGAAGAGCACGTTGGCGCCTTCGAATCCCATCTGCGGCGAGTGGCGCGCCGGGAAGTCCTGCACGTGCACCGGCGCCGAGATCACCGCGCAGGGCACGCCCAGGCGCTTGGCGATGTGGCGTTCCATCTGCGTGCCCAGCACCAGCTCGGGCTGCAGTTCGGCGACCTTGGCCTCGACCTCGAGGTAGTCGTCGGTGATGAGCGCCTCGATGCCGTAGAGCTTGGCGGCTTCGCGCACTTCACGCGCGAACTCGCGGCTGTAGGTGCCCAGGCCGACGACCGTGAAGCCGAATTCCTGCTGCGCGACGCGCGCCGCAGCGATTGCGTGGGTGGCGTCGCCGAACACGAAGACGCGCTTGCCGGTGAGGTAGGTGCTGTCGACCGAACGCGCGTACCAGCCGGAGCGCGACAGCGCGTCGGGCAGCGGCGCTGCGGGGTCCAGCCCGGCGAGCGTGCGCACCTCGGCGATGAACTCTCGCGTGGCGGTGGCGCCGATGGGCACGGTCTTCGTGTGCGGCTGGCCGAAGCTGCGCTTCAACCAGCCGGCGGCGCTGGCCGCGACTTCCGGGTAGAGCACGACGTTGAAATCGGCGTCGCCCAGGCGCGCGATGTCGGCCGGCGTGGCGTCGAACGGCGCGACGACGTTCACTTCGATGCCGAGCGCTTCGACCAGGCCGCGGATTTCGCGCAGGTCGTCGCGGTGGCGGAAGCCCAGCGCCGTCGGGCCCAGCAGGTTGCAGCGCGGCACCGCGCCGCGGGTGCGTTGCGTGCCGGGGGGCGGCACGTGCGGGCCGGCGAGCGTGCGCACGACCTGATAGAAGGTCTCCGACGCGCCGTAGTTTTCCTTGCGCTGGTACGACGGCAGTTCCAGCGGCACCACCGGGATCGGCAGCGCGAGCGCCTTGGCGAGGCCACCCGGGTCGTCCTGGATCAGTTCGGCGGTGCACGATGAGCCCACCAGCATCGCCTGCGGCTTGAAGCGTTCGAAGGCTTGCTGGGCAGCGGTCTTGAAGAGCTGGGCGGTGTCGCCGCCGAGGTCGCGCGCCTGGAAGGTGGTGTAGGTGACGGGCGGGCGCTGGCCGCGCCGTTCGATCATCGTGAACAGCAGGTCGGCGTAGGTGTCGCCCTGCGGTGCGTGCAGCACGTAGTGCACGCCGCGCATCGCGGTGGCGATGCGCATCGCGCCAACGTGCGGCGGGCCTTCGTAGGTCCAGAGCGTCAACTGCATCTCAGGCCACCAACTTGAGGCGCCGCGTGAGCGGGCGGGTGAAGAGTTCCGCCAGGTCCGCGGCCTGGTCGAAGCCCTGGATCGGCGTGAAGACGAGCTCGATCGACCACTTGGTCGTCAGGCCGTCCATTTCCAGCGGGTTCGCGAGACCGAGGCCGCAGACCACGATGTCGGGCTGGGCGGCGCGGCAGCGGTCGAGCTGGCGGTCGACGTCCTGGCCTTCGCTGATGACGGTGCCTTCGGGCAGCAGCTCCAGTTCGGGCAGCATGTGGCCGCGGTGCAGGAAGGGCGTGCCGACCTCGGTGAGCCGCATGCCGAGTTCGCGCGCCAGGAAGCGGGCGAGCGGCAGTTCGAGCTGCGAGTCGGGGAAGAAGAAGACGCTGCGGCCGGCCAACTGCGTGCGGTGGCGCGCCAGCGCGCGGGCGGCGCGTTCGCGGCGCGGGCCGACGACGGTGGCAAAGCGCGTCGGGTCGACGCCGAAGGCGTCGGCGGCGGCGCGCAGCCAGTGCGTGGTGCCCTCCGCGCCGAGCGGGAAGCGCGCCGACAGCCGCTGGGCGCCACGCTCTTCGAGGGCGCGCGCGGTGTCGGCCAGGAAGGGCTGGGCCAGCAGGAACTGCGTGTTCGGGCCGATCGCGGCCAACTCGTTGGCGCGGCGTGGCGGGAAGAAGTGCACCGGGCCGATGCCGAGCTCGTCGAAGAGTCGGCGGAACTGGTCCTCGACGACGTCGGCGAGCGCGCCGACGACCACCAGCTGGCGCTGCTCGGTCGTCTTCATCTCCGGCACCAGCGCGGCCAGGCAGGCGTCTTCGCCCTGGGTGAAGGTGGTCTCGATGCCGCTGCCCGAGTAATGCAGGATGCGGACGTTCGGCGTGAAGGCCTTGCCCAGGCGCTGGGCGGCGCGGCTCAGGTCGAGCTTGATGACTTCCGACGGGCAGGAGCCGACCAGGAAGAGCAGCTTGATGTCCGGGCGGCGTTCCAGCAGCCGCGTGACCACGCGGTCGAGCTCGTCGTTCGCGTCGGCGAGGCCGGCGAGGTCGCGGTCGTCGATGATGGCGGTGGCGAAGCGCGGCTCGGCGAAGATCATCACGCCGGCGGCGGACTGCAGCAGGTGCGCGCAGGTGCGCGAGCCGACGACGAGGAAGAAGGCGTCCTGCACCTTGCGGTGCAGCCAGATGATGCCGGTCAGGCCGCAGAAGACCTCGCGCTGGCCGCGTTCGCGCAGCACGGGGGCGTCGGCACAGCCGGCGTCGACCTCGGGGTGGATCTCGAAGACAGCGTTCATGCGTAGGCCTCCGAGGCGGCGGACAGGCGCGCCAGGCGCAGCTTCCAGACGAACTGGGCTGCATTGACGACGTAGGTGGCGTAGGCGGCCAGCGCCAGCAGCATCAGCCCGCGCGGGCCCAGCCAGCCCTGGGACAGCGCCAGCAGGTAGGCGGTGTGCAGCGCCAGCACGAGCATGCTGAACACGTCTTCCCAATAGAAGGCCGGCGCGAACAGCCCGACGCCGAAGACGTCCTTCTCCCAGATGCAGCCGGTGACCATGATCGTGTAGAGCACGAGCGTCTTGACGACCACCGAGACCGTCGCCGCCTGCTCGCCTTCGCCGGTGAGAAGAAAACGCAACACCAGCGCCAGGCTGACGAGGAACACCAGGAACTGCACCGGCGCCAGCACGCCCTGCACGAATGTCCAGCGCGATGCATCGCGGCGTTGCCGCTGCTCGGGCGTGTACAGCGGAAGGGTGCGCGCCTGCCGCGCCGTGCTGCCCCTCGTTGCCCTTGAGTCCAGGTCCATGAGGGGCAATCTAAGCTGCACTCGAAAAAGTGTCAACAGGGATTGACGTCAGTGGCACCTGACACTAATCTAGCTTCGCGTGGGGTTTCCTGGGGCTTGACGGGGGATGGGCACGGAGATGACAGTCACCGCGAGTCAAAAGAGACAGCAGCCGGGTCCGAGGGCAGTAACAGGGGCTCCCGACCATGCCGGATGTCTGGCCGGCAGCTTGGGGGTTGCCCCGACGGCGCTGTTGCAGTCGGTGGACCCGGGGGCCGGCCCAACGCCAGGAGGTGGCGTATGGACCGTCTGATTTCTTCCGGCCCCAATCCGCTCGCGAGCAATGCGCCCGAGTGCGCGATGCCCGGTTCCCTCTCGGAAGCGGAGGCCGCGCTCGGCACGCCCCAGCCTTCGCTGCAGGATCGCCTGGCGCGGATCGTTCGCACGATCGAAGCCGACATCATTCCGCGCCTGGTGCATGCGCACCGGCCGTCGCCGGCCGAGGCGCCGCAGGCACCTGCGCCGTTGCCGATCGAGCCGTCGCTCGTGGCGCCGTTCGTGCGCGACGTGATGGCCGACAACGACACCGCCTGGCAGCAGACCGTGGACCGGCTCAGCGAGCAGGGTGTGCCGACCGATGTCGTGTACCTCGACCTGCTGGCCCCGGCGGCGCGCGAGCTGGGGCGCATGTGGGAAGACGACGAGGCCATGTTCAGCGACGTGACGGTGGCCGTCGGTCGCCTGCAGCGGGTGATGCGCCGGTTGTCGCCGGCCTTCGGGCGCGAAGTCCACCACCCGGCCGATGGTCGCCGCGCCCTGCTGCTGCCGGCGCCCGGCGAGCAGCACACCTTCGGCCTCGCGATGGTGGCGGAGTTCTTCCGCCGCGGCGGCTGGGACGTCGTCTGCGACCTCGACGCCCGCAGCCTGGATCCCGTCGGCCTGGTGCGGGCCGAGTGGTTCGACGTCATCGGCATCTCGGCCGGCGGCGAGGCCCGGACCGACTGGCTAAAATCTGGCATCGCGGCGGTCCGGCATGCATCGCGCAACCGGGCCATCGGCGTCATGGTGGGCGGCCCCGTCTTCGTGACCGCGCCCGAACGCGCCGTCGCGGTCGGCGCCGACGCCACCGCACCGGACGGCCGGCAAGCGCCGATCGTCGCCGAACGTCTGCTCGACGAGCGGGCACGTCGGCTGTGACCGCGACCCTCTTCTTGCTCCGCATGGCGCCTGGCGCCGCGCGGAGCAAGCTCGTTCAACGCTGTACTTGCCATTGAAAGGGCAGGTCTCCGATGAGACCGTTTGGAGCACCGGAGGCCACCATCGGCAGCCTGAGCGCTGCGACTGCTGGTGAATTGCTGTGCGTCGCGAATGACCTCACCATCGTTCTCGACGATCAAGGCGTGATCCGCGATCTCGCGAGCGGCAACGAGGAACTGGCGCGCGAGACCTATTCGGAGTGGCTGGGCCATCCTTGGATCGACACGGTCACGGTCGAGAGCCGGCCGAAGGTCGAAAGCCTGCTGCGCGAAGCCGGCACAGCCACCGACACGGCCCGGCGTTGGCGCCAGCTGAACCAGTTGCTGCCCGGCGGCCGCGAATTGCCGCTGCTGATGACCGCGGTGACGGCCGGCCTGCGCAGCGGCAAGCCGCACTCGTTCGCGTTCGGCCGCGACCTGCGCGCCACCGCGGCACTGCAGCAGCGCCTGCTCGAAGCGCAGACCGCGCTCGAGCGCGACTACTGGCGCTTCCGCCATGCCGAGACGCGTTACCGCCACCTGTTCCAGGTGGCCGCCGAGGCGGTGCTGGTGGTCGATGCGACGACGCAGAAGATCCTCGAAGCGAACCCGGCAGCGGCCCGCATGCTGGGCGATGGCGGCACCGCCAGCCTGGTCGGCCTGGCGTTCCCCGCTGGCGTCGACGCCCGCAGCGCCGAGGCCATCAACCCGCTGCTGGCCGGGGTTCGCGCGACCGGCCGTGCGGACGAATGCCGCGCCGACCTGCTCGACGCGCGCGGCGAGGTCACGGTGGCCATCTCCACCTACCGTCAGGAGCGCAACTCGCATTTCCTGGTGCGCCTGACGCGCGCGCTCCCCGAGGCACCGCTGGAGAAGGCGCCGAGCACGAGCTCGATGCTGCTGAAGCTGGTGCAGAGCGCGCCCGACTGCCTGGTCGTCACCGACCTCGACGGCCGCGTGATCTCGGCCAACATGGCCTTCATCGAACTGGCCCAACTCACCACCGAGGAGCAGGTGCGCGGCGAGACGCTGGACCGCTGGCTCGGCCGCACCGGCGTCGACCTGAGTGTGATGATCTCCAACCTGCGCCAGCGCGGCGCGGTGCGGCTGTTCGCGACCACGCTGCGCGGCGAGTACGGTGCCGTCACCGACGTCGAGATCTCCGCCACGATGGTGCCGCACGGCGACCACCCGTTCCTCGGCTTCACGATCCGCGACGTCGGCCGCCGCCTGAACGGCCACGATGCGCGCGCCACGCGCGAGCTGCCGCGCTCGGTGGGCCAGCTCACCGAACTGGTGGGCCGCGTGCCGCTGAAGGACATCGTCGGCGAGACCACCGACCTCATCGAGCAGCTGTGCATCGAGGCGGCGCTCGAGCTCACGCGCGACAACCGCGCGTCGGCCGCCGAGATGCTGGGCCTGTCGCGTCAGAGCCTGTACGTGAAGCTGCGCCGCTACGGCCTCGGCGACCTCGGCGGCGCGGCGGCCGAGAGCGAAGCGAAGTAGCGCGCGCCGCGCCGCGGCCTCAGCGCGCGCGCTTCAACGTCACGGGGTCGGGCAGCACCGATTCGAGCGCCTTCGCCGACATCAGCACGCCCGGCACGCCGGCGCCCGGGTGGGTGCCGGCGCCGACCATGAACAGGCCATCCACGTCCTCGCTGCGGTTGTGCGGCCGGAACCAGGCGCTCTGCAGCAGCAGCGGCTCGAGCCCGAAGGCGGCACCGCGGTACGAGAGCAAGCGGTCGTGGAAGTCCTGCGGCGTCGTCACGAAGGACACCGACAGATGCTGCCGCAGCCCCGGCAGCACGGTGGCTTCCAGCGTGTCGGCGATGGCGTTGCGCAGGCGCTCGCCCTGCTGCGCCCAGTCGGTGCCGCTGCCCAGGTGCGGCACCGGCGCCAGCGCGTAGAAGGTGTCGCGGCCGGCGGGCGCCATGCCGGGGTCGGTGGCGGTCGGGCGGTGCAGGTAGAGGCTGAAGTCGTCGGCCAGCCGGTGGCGGCGGAAGATGTCGGCCAGCAGTTCCTTGTAGCGCGGCCCGAGCAGCCTCATGTGGTGCGGCACGCCTTCGTAGCGGCGCGTGGTGCCGAAGTACCAGACGAACAGGCTCATCGAGTAGCGGCCGCGCTCGATGCGGCGGTCGCTCCAGTGGCGCCGGTGTTCGGGCGCGACGAGATGGCGGTAGGTCCAGGCGGTGTCGGCGTTGCTGACGACGATGTCGGCCGCGATGCGCTCGCCGCTGGCCAGCGTGACGCCGGTGGCGCGGCCGCGGTCGACCTCGATGCGGCGCACCTCGGCGCCCAGCCGCAGCGTGCCGCCGAGATCGGCCAGCACCTGCACCAGTCCCTTCACCAGCGTGCCGGTGCCGCCCATCGGCCAGTGCACGCCCCAGCGCCGCTCGAGTGCGTTGATGAGGCTGTAGACGCTGGTCACCGAGTACGGGTTGCCGCCGATCAGCAGCGACTGCAGGCTCATCGCGATGCGCAGCTTGGGGCTCTGCAGGTGGCCGGCCACCATGCCGTGCAGCGTGCGCCAGCCGCGCATGCGCACGATGGACGGCGCCGCGCGCAGCAGGTCGCCGACGCTGTCGAAGGCCTTCGCGCCCAGAGCCTCGAAGCCGAGGTTGCAGCAGTGGTCAGCCTCGGCCATGAAGCGCTCGAAGCCGGCGGCGTCGCCCGGGCTGATGCGGCGCACCTCGGCGCGCATGCGGTCGGGGTCGCCGCTGTAGTCGAAGTGGTCGCCGTCGGCGAAGCGGATGCGGTAGAACGGGTCCAGTTCGCGAAGGTCGACCTCGTCGCGGAAGTTGCGCCCGGCCAGCGCCCACAGTTCGTCGAACAGGTGCGGCACGGTCACGATGGTCGGGCCGGCGTCGAACACGTGGCCGTCGCGGTGGTGCACGTAGGCACGGCCGCCGGGAGCGTCGAGCTTCTCCAGCACGGTCACGCGCCAGCCGCGCGCCGCCATCCGGGTGGCGGCGGCCAGGCCCCCGAAGCCGCTGCCGATGACGATGGCGTGCGGGGCGGTGGCAAGGTCGGCGCCGGGGCGTGTTTTCATCAGCATGGGTGTCAGCTTGGGGGATACGCGCAACAGTGTCAACTACGATTGACGCATTGGAGTGTCAGGAGCAATATCGCGCTCCATGGCACGCCCTGAGTTGTCCGCCGTCGCCGAGTTGCTGAAGCCGATCACCTGGTTCCCGCCCATGTGGGCCTTCGCCTGCGGTGTCGTCGCGTCGGGCGTGCCGATCACGCCGCAGTGGGGCCTGGTGCTGCTGGGCGTGCTGCTGGCCGGGCCGCTGGTCTGCGCCACCAGCCAGGCCGTGAACGACTGGTTCGACCGAGAGGTCGACGCCATCAACGAACCTCAGCGTCCCATTCCTTCCGGCCGCATCCCCGGCCGCTGGGGCCTGTGGATCGCCATCGCCTGGACGCTGCTCTCGCTCGTCGTCGCCACCCAGCTCGGCCCCTGGGGCTTCGGCGCCGCGGTGGCGGGCCTGCTGCTCGCGTGGGCGTACAGCGCCCCGCCGATCCGCCTGAAGCGCAACGGCTGGTGGGGCAATGCGGCCTGCGGCGTGTCGTACGAAGGCCTGGCCTGGGTCACCGGCGCGGCGGTCATGGCCGGCGGCGCCATGCCGGCGTCGCATTCGCTCGCGCTGGCCGTGCTGTACAGCGCCGGCGCGCACGGGATCATGACGCTGAACGACTTCAAGGCCATCGAAGGCGACCGCCGCATGGGCGTCGGCTCGCTGCCGGTGAAGCTGGGCGTCGACGGCGCCGCGCGCACCGCGTGCCTGATGATGGCGGCACCGCAGGTCGTCGTCGTCGCGATGCTCTGGCACTGGGGCAGCCCGTGGCACGCGCTCGCGGTGGCGCTGCTGCTGGTGGCGCAGGGTGTGCTGATGGCCTGGTTCATGAAGAAGCCGGTCGAGCGCGCGCTGTTCTACAGCGGCTTCGGCGTGCCGCTCTTCGTGAGCGGCATGATGGTCAGCGCCTTCGCGCTGCGCGCCGCGGGCGGTGGGGCATGAAGTCGATCGGCTGGTTCGGCATCGTCCGCCTCGGGCTCGTGCAGGCGGCGATCGGCTCGATGGTGGTGCTGACGACGAGCACGCTGAACCGCGTGATGGTCGTCGAACTGGCGCTGCCGGCGCTGCTGCCCGGCCTGCTGGTGGCGCTGCACTACATGGTGCAGCTGCTGCGCCCGCGCATGGGCTTCGGCAGCGACCTCGGCGGGCGTCGCACGCCGTGGATCCTCGGCGGCCTGGCCGTGCTGGCCGTGGGCGCCGTGGGCGCGGCCTTCGCGACGGCGTGGATGTCGTCTTCGCGCGGCGCCGGCCTGGCGCTCGCGGTGCTGAGCTTCCTGCTCATCGGCGTCGGCGTCAGCGCGAGCGGCACGTCGCTGCTGGTGCTGCTGGCCAAGCGCGTCGACGAGGGCCGGCGTGCGCCGGCGGCGACCATCGTCTGGATGATGATGATCGTCGGCTTCGCGGTCACCGCCGGCGTGGCGGGCAAGCTGCTGGACCCGTATTCGCCGGCGCGGCTCGTCGGCGTGATGGCCGCGGTCTGCACGGTCGCGATGCTGCTGGCCGCCGCCGCGCTGCGCGGCCTGGAAGGCGAGGGCGCCAGCGCACCGCCCGCGCGCGAGGAGCGCGTGCCCTTCAAGGCGGCGCTCGCGCAGGTCTGGGCCGAGCCCGAGGCGCGCCGCTTCACCATCTTCATCTTCGTGTCGATGCTCGCCTTCAGCGCGCAGGACCTCATCCTCGAGCCCTTCGCCGGCACGGTGTTCGGCTTCACGCCGGGCGAGTCGACCTCGCTGTCGGGCCTGCAGCATGGCGGCGTGCTGGTCGGCATGATCGCGGTGGCGGTCGCCGGCAGCGGTCGCCTGCGGCATCGCCTGGGCTCGTTGCGCGCCTGGACGGTGGGCGGCTGCATCGCGTCGGCATTCGCGCTCGCCGGCCTGGTGGCCGGTGCCGCGATCGGGCCGGCGTGGCCGCTGAAGGTCACGGTGTTCGCGCTCGGCGCGGCGAACGGCGCGTTCTCCATCGCCGCCATCGGCTCGATGATGCGGCTGGCCGGCCAGGGCCGCGAGCGCCGCGAAGGCGTGCGCATGGGCCTGTGGGGCGCGGCGCAGGCGGTGGCCTTCGGCATCGGCGGTGTCGTCGGCACCGGGGCGAGCGACATCGCGCACCGGCTGCTCGGCGACCCTTCCGCCGCCTACGCCACCGTGTTCGGCCTCGAGGCCCTGTTGTTCGTGGCTGCGGCGCTGCTGGCGTCGCGTATCGAGGCACCGGCGCCCGCGGCGCCGCATGCCGTGCTGCCGCCGATGGCGGCCGAAACGAGGTGATGCATGGACCCTCTCCAGACCTATGACGCGGTCGTCGTCGGCGGCGGCCCCGCCGGCGCCACTGCCGCGGCCGACCTGGCGCGCCTGGGCCGCAGCGTGCTGCTGCTCGACCGCGCCGGCCGCATCAAGCCCTGCGGCGGCGCGATCCCGCCGCGGCTGATCCGCGACTTCGGCATCCCCGACGAACTGCTCGTCGCGCACGCCACCTCCGCGCGCATGGTCTCGCCGAGCGACGTCAAGGTCGACATCCCGATCGAGAACGGCTTCGTCGGCCTCGTCGACCGCGAGGTCTTCGACGAGTGGTTGCGCACGCGTGCCGCCAACTGCGGGGCGGAGCGGCGCACCGGCACCTTCGAGCGCCTCGCGCGCGACGACGACGGCACCGCCATCGTCCACTTCATCGGGCGCGAGAAGGGCCAGCGCGGCGAAGGCCGGCCGATGGCCTTGCGGGCACGCGCCGTCATCGGCGCCGATGGCGCGCGCTCGGAGGTCGGCCGCCAGGCCATCCCGGGCGCGAAGGACACCGACTACGTGTTCGCCTACCACGAGATCCTGCGCGCGCCGCAGCAGCCGGGACCCGACTACGACGGCAGCCGCTGCGACGTGTACTACCGCGGCACGCTGAGCCCCGACTTCTACGGCTGGGTCTTCCCGCACGGCGGCACGCTGAGCGTGGGCACCGGCAGCGCCGACAAGGGCTTCTCGCTGCGCAGCGCCACCGCCGAGCTGCGCAAGGCCGCCGGCCTGGAAGGCTGCGAGGTCGTGCGCCGCGAAGGCGCGCCGCTGCCGATGAAGCCGCTGCCGCGCTGGGACAACGGTCGCGACGTGGTGCTGGCTGGCGACGCCGCCGGCGTCGTGGCCCCGGCGTCGGGCGAGGGCATCTACTACGCCATGGTCGGCGGCCGCTTCGCCGCCGAAGCGGTGCAGGAACTGCTGAAGACCGGCGAGGCGAAGTCGCTCTCGCTGGCGCGCAAGCGCTTCATGAAGGAGCACGGCCGCGTGTTCTGGGTGCTCGGCATCATGCAGCGCTTCTGGTATTCGAGCGATCGCCGGCGCGAGCGCTTCGTCAGCATCTGCAAGGACAAGGACGTGCAGACGCTGACCTTCGAGAGCTACATGAACAAGCGCCTCGTGCGCAAGAAGCCGATGGCCCACGTGCGCATCTTCTTCAAGGACGTGGCGCACCTGCTGGGCCTGGCGCGCGTCTGAGCTCCGCATGGGCCTGGTGACGCTGATCGAGGCGATCATCGTGCTCACGGTGCTGGAAGGGGTGGCGCTGGCGCTGTACCACCGCGCCACCGGGCGCGGCGTGGCGCCGGTGGAGTACGCGGCCAACCTCGCGTCGGGCGTGGCGCTGATGCTGGCACTGCGCGCCGCGCTGGGCGGCGCCGCCTGGGGCTGGGTGGCCGCCGCGCTGGCGGCCTCGGGCCTGCTGCACGCGGCTGACATCGCGCGGCGCTGGCGGCGCGGCTGACGGCAGGGCCGCAAGGCCGCGGCGGTTTCGGTGACGGCCGGGCCACGCGCACGGTTCCTTACAGGCGCCCGGCTTAAACTCCGCCGCTTCGTTTTCCGACCCCGTCGTTTCCTTGGACAAGATCGTTCTGCAGATCGCCGCCGAACTGAAGGTTCGGCCGCAGCAGGTGGCCACGGCCGTCGAGCTGCTCGATGGCGGCGCCACCGTGCCCTTCATCGCCCGTTACCGCAAGGAGGCCACCGACGGCCTCGACGACATCCAGCTGCGCGAGCTGGAAGCGCGCCTGGCCTATCTGCGCGAACTCGAAGAGCGGCGTGCCGCGGTGCTGAAGAGCATCGACGAGCAGGGCAAGCTGACGCCCGAGCTGCGCGCTGCGATCGAGGCCGCGCCGACCAAGCAAGAGCTTGAAGACCTGTACCTGCCGTACAAGCCCAAGCGCCGCACGAAAGGCATGATCGCCCGCGAGGCGGGCCTGGAGCCGCTGGCCGACAAGCTCTTCGCCGACCCCACGCTGGAGCCCTTGGCCGAGGCTGCCGCCTTCGTCAACGCCGACGCCGGTTTCGCCGACGCGCCCGTGGTGCTCGACGGCGTGCGCGACCTGCTGTCCGAGCGCTGGGCCGAGGACGCCGTGCTCGTCGGCAAGCTGCGCGAATGGCTGTGGGCCGAGGCGCTCTTCCAGAGCAAGCTGGTCGACGGCAAGGACGGCACGCACGCCGACGCCGCCAAGTTCCGCGACTACTTCGACTATCACGAGCCGATGCACCGCATTCCCAGCCACCGCGCGCTGGCCGTCTTCCGCGGCCGCACGCAGGAGTGGCTGGACGCCAAGCTCGTGCTCGACGAGGAGGTCGTGCCCGGCAAGCCGACGCTGGCCGAGGGGCGCATCGCGAGCCATCTCGGCTGGAGCCACGGCAAGCGCGCCGGCGACGAGCTGATCCGCAAGACCGTCGCCTGGACCTGGAAGGTCAAGCTGTCGCTGAGCCTGGAGCGCGACCTGTTCGCCCGCCTGCGCGAGGACGCCGAGGCGGTGGCCATCAAGGTCTTCGCCGACAACCTGCGCGACCTGCTGCTGGCCGCGCCGGCCGGCAAGCGCGTCGTCATGGGGCTGGACCCCGGCATCCGCACAGGCGTGAAGGTGGCGGTGGTCAGCGACACCGGCAAGGTGCTGGCCACCGACACCGTGTACCCGCACGAGCCGCGCTGCGACTGGGAAGGCTCGCTGCATGCGCTGGGCCGGCACGTCGCCACCCACGGCGTCAACCTGATCGCCATCGGCAACGGCACCGCCAGCCGCGAGACCGACAAGCTGGCGCTCGAGCTCATCAAGCGCATCGAGAAGCTCGCGCCCGACGTGAAGATCGACAAGGTCGTCGTCAGCGAGGCCGGCGCGTCGGTCTACAGCGCGAGCGAGTTCGCCAGCAAGGAACTGCCCGACCTGGACGTCAGCCTGCGCGGCGCCGTGAGCATTGCGCGCCGCCTGCAGGACCCGCTGGCCGAGCTGGTGAAGATCGACCCCAAGAGCATCGGCGTCGGCCAGTACCAGCACGACGTCAACCAGAGCGGGCTCGCGCGTTCGCTCGACGCCGTGGTCGAGGACTGCGTGAACGCGGTCGGCGTCGACCTGAACACCGCGAGTGCGCCGCTGCTGGCGCGCGTGTCGGGCCTGTCGCCGGCGGTGGCCGCGAGCATCGTGCGCTGGCGGGACGCGAATGGCGCCTTCCGCACGCGCCAGCAGCTGCTCGACGTGTCGGGCCTCGGCCCGCGCACCTTCGAGCAGGCGGCCGGCTTCCTGCGCATCCGCGACGGCGAGAATCCGCTCGACATGACGGGCGTGCACCCCGAGACCTACCCTGTGGTGGAGAAGATGCTCGCCACCACCGGCCGCCCGGTGGCCGAGCTGATGGGGCGCGCCGACGTGCTGCGCACGCTGAAGCCCGAGGCCTTCGCGACCGAGCGCTTTGGTGCCATCACCGTGAAGGACATCCTCGCCGAGCTCGAGAAGCCGGGCCGCGACCCGCGCCCGCACTTCCAGGTGGCCCGCTTCAACGAAGGCGTCGAGGACCTCAAGGACCTGCAGCCGGGCATGGTGCTCGAAGGCACGGTCAGCAACGTTGCCCAGTTCGGCGCCTTCGTCGACCTCGGCGTGCACCAGGACGGCCTGGTGCACGTGAGCCAGCTGTCGAACAAGTTCGTCAACGACGCGCGCGAGGTCGTGAAGACCGGCCAGACCGTGAAGGTGCGCGTGCTCGAGGTCGACCTCGCGCGCAAGCGCATCAGCCTGACGATGAAGCTCGACGCCCCGGCGAAGCCGGCCGGCAAGGCCGCCGACAACAGCTTCCGACCGGCGGCGCGCGGCGAGCGCGTGCGCGCACCCGAAGCCACGGGGCAAGGCGCGATGGCCGCCGCCTTCGCGAAGCTGCAGGGCCGGCGGTGAACCTGAAGGCGCTGCGCGTCCACGCAGGGCCGCGCGCGCTGGCCCGGCTGCGCGAACGCGGCCTCGTCGCCGACGATGTGCGCGTCATCCCGGCGGCCGCCGGCGGGCCCAAGGGCCTGACGCTCAACCCGCTGGACCGCTACGTCTTCGGCCACTGGCTGCCGCACAGCCGGCAGACGGTGCACCTGGTCGGCGCGTCGATCGGCGCCTGGCGCATGGCCTCGGCCTGCCGCGCCGACGCCGATGCCGCGCTCGCCACGCTGGCCGACGACTACATCACCCAACGCTACGACCACGAGCCGGGCCGTCCGCCGACGCCGCGCACCGTGAGCGCAACCTTCGGCCGCAAGATCGAACAGCGCCTGGGCGCGCATGCGGTCGAGCTGCTGACGCACCCGCGCTACCGGCTGCACGTCGTCACGAGCCGCGGCCGCCACGTGCTGGGCCGGCAGGGCCGCTGGCGCACGCCGGCCGGCTATCTCGGCGCGTTCGTCGCCAACGCGGCGAGCCGGCGCGCGCTCGGCGCCTGGCTCGAGCGCGTGGTCTTCAGCGACCCGCGCGCGCCGTTGCCGTTTCCGCTGGACGACTTCCGCAGCCGCGCCGTGCCGCTGGATGCCGGCAACCTCGTGCCGGCGGTGCTGGCCAGTTGCTCGATCCCGTTCTGGCTCGACGCCGTGCACGACATCCCCGGCGCGCCGCGCGGCGCCTACTGGGACGGCGGCATCACCGACTACCACCTCCACCTGGACTACGCCGCCATGCACGACGGCCTCGTGCTGTACCCGCACTTCCAGTCGCAGGTGGTGCCGGGCTGGCTGGACAAGGCCTGGAAGCGGCGCCACCGCGCGAGCCCGCGGCTGGCCAATGTGGTGCTGCTGTCGCCGGCGCCGGATTGGGTGCGAACGCTGCCCGGCGGCAAGCTGCCCGACCGCGGCGACTTCAAGGCCTACGGCGACGACGTCGACGGCCGTGTGCGGCACTGGCGGCGCGCGCTCGCCGAGAGCCAGCGCCTGGCCGACGAGTTCGCGGAACTGGTGGCGTCGCCGCATGCCGCCGCCGCCGCGACCGGGCCGCTGGGCTAAAATCGCTTCTTTCCGACCATTCCTGCAAGAGCGAGAAAGGCACACGGGTTATGACACCGCGGACTACGACCTGCTTCTTTGCCGAGACCTAGGCAGCCGCGCGTTCGTCCCCATCCATCTCGAACAAGGCGCGGCTCACCCCGCGCCTTGTTGCTTTCAGAGGTTACCCATGATTCACATCACGTTGCCCGACGGCTCCCGCCGCGAGTTCCCCGGCCCGCTGACGGTCGCCGAGGTGGCGGCCTCGATCGGCCCCGGCCTGGCCAAGGCGGCCCTCGCCGGCAAGGTCGACGGCAAGGTCGTCGACACCAGCTTCCGCATTGAGCGCGACGCCCAGCTCGCCATCGTCACCGAGAAGGACGCCGACGGCCTGGAGATCATCCGCCACAGCACGGCGCACCTGCTGGCCTACGCGGTGAAGGAACTCTTCCCCGAGGCGCAGGTGACGATCGGCCCGGTGGTGGAGAACGGCTTCTATTACGACTTCGCGTACAAGCGCCCGTTCACGCCCGAGGACCTGGCGGCGATCGAGAAGCGCATGGGCGAACTCGCCGCAAAGAACGAGCCGGTGGTGCGCCGCGTACTGCCGCGCGACGAGGCCGTGGCCTACTTCAAGGGCCTGGGCGAGCACTACAAGGCCGAGATCATCGGCAGCATCCCGGCCGACCAGGACGTCAGCGTGTACCGCGAAGGCGGCTTCGAAGACCTGTGTCGCGGCCCGCACGTGCCGAGCACCGGGCGCCTGAAGCACTTCAAGCTGATGAAGGTGGCCGGCGCCTACTGGCGCGGTGACCAGGCGAACGAGCAACTGCAGCGCATCTACGGCACGGCCTGGGCCACGAAGGACGAACTGCAGGGCTACCTGCGCATGCTCGAGGAAGCCGAGAAGCGCGACCACCGCAAGCTCGGCCGCGAGCTCGATTTCTTCCATCTCGACGAGCACAGCCCCGGCACGGTCTTCTGGCACCCGAAGGGCTGGACGGTCTGGCAGGAGGTCGAGCAGTACATGCGCCGCGTCTACCGCGACAACGGCTACCAGGAAGTGAAGGGGCCGCAGATCCTGGACCAGAGCCTGTGGGAGAAGACGGGCCACTGGGACAAGTACCGCGAGAACATGTTCACGACGGAATCGGAGAAGCGCCACTACGCGCTCAAGCCGATGAACTGCCCCGGCCATGTCCTGATCTTCAAGCAGGGCATCAAGAGCTATCGCGACCTGCCGCTGCGCTACGGCGAGTTCGGCAACTGCCACCGCAACGAGCCCACGGGCGGCCTGCACGGCATCATGCGGGTGCGCGCCTTCACGCAGGACGACGGCCACGTCTTCTGCACCGAGGACATGATCCTCGACGAGTGCGTGGCCTACACGGCGTTGCTGCAGAAGGTCTACGCCGACTTCGGCTTCAAGGACATCATCTACAAGGTCGCGACGCGGCCCGACAAGCGCATCGGCTCCGACGAACTCTGGGACAAGGCCGAGTTCGCGGTGATGGAGTCGCTGCGCCGCTCCGGCTGCGAGTTCATCGTCTCCCCTGGCGACGGCGCCTTCTACGGCCCGAAGATCGAGTACACGCTGAAGGACGCGCTGGGCCGCCAGTGGCAGTGCGGCACGATGCAGGTCGACTTCAACACGGCCGAGCGCCTGGGCGGCGAGTACGTGGCCGAGAGCGGCGAACGCCGCCACCCGGTGATGCTGCACCGGGCGATCGTCGGCAGCCTGGAGCGCTTCATCGGCATCCTGATCGAGCAGCACGCCGGCGCGCTGCCGGCCTGGCTGGCGCCGGTGCAGGTGGTGGTGGCCTCGATCACCGACGCCCAGGGCGACTACGCCGGGGAAGTCGCGAAAATGCTGCAAAAACAAGGAGTTAGAGCCAGCCTTGATTTGCGCAACGAGAAAATCAACTATAAAATCCGCGAGCATTCGATGCAGAAGGTCCCGTTCATCCTGGTCGTCGGCGACAAGGAGAAGGCAAACGGGGCCGTTTCGGTGCGCGCCCGGGGCAACGTGGACCTCGGTGTGATGCCTCTCGCAGACTTCCAGCTGAAGCTCGCCAGCGACATCGCCCAGAAGGTGTAAGGCGGCCTGTGCCCGTGCCGTTCGAGAATGTTTGGTGGCCGGCCTTGCCTTGCCGGTCACGCTAAGGAGTCGACACATCGCTACCTTCATGGACCGGCGCGTTCCCAACGTGGAGCGCAAGCACCGTCTCAATCGCGAAATCATGGCGCCGCAGGTGCGGCTGAACGGGGTGGAGAACGAACCCCTGGGCATCGTCGCCACGATCGAGGCGTTGCGCATGGCGGGCGAACTGGACGTCGATCTCGTCGAGATCGCCGCCACCGCGGACCCGCCGGTCTGCCGGTTGATGGACTACGGCAAGTTCAAGTACCAGGAGCAGAAGCGCGCCGCCGAAGCAAAGTCCAAGCAGAAGGTCATCGAGGTCAAGGAAGTCAAGTTCCGCCCCGGCACCGACGAAGGCGACTACGCGATCAAGATGCGCAACCTGCGCCGCTTCATCGCCGAGGACGGCGACAAGGGCAAGGTCACGCTGCGCTTCCGGGGCCGCGAGATCACGCACCAGGACATCGGCATGCGCCTGCTGGAACGGATCCGCGACGAGCTCGCCGACGTCTCGGTGGTCGAGCACATGCCCAAGCTGGAAGGGCGCCAGATGATCATGGTGCTGGCGCCGAAGCGGAAGTAGACGAATCGAAGTTTCGACGGGTCGGTCTGGTCACCGGCCCGAAGAAGAGAAGCCGCTGCAGGCCAACAAGCACACCGGGAAGCCGGGGTCGCCTGCAGGGGTCACCAAGAAGGAGCAGTCATGCCCAAGATGAAGACCAAGAGCGGTGCCAAGAAGCGGTTCCGCGTGCGTCCGGGGGGTACCGTCAAGCGCGGTCAGGCGTACAAGCGCCACATCCTCACGAAGAAGAGCACCACCCGCAAGCGTCAGCTGCGCGGCGCGGTGAACGTTCACGAGACCAACATGGGCCACATCGCTGCGATGCTGCCCTTCGCTGGCCTCTAACCGCACGCACGAAGGAGCAGACACATGCCTCGCGTCAAACGCGGTGTAACCGCCCACGCCCGCCACAAGAAGATCCTGGCCCTGGCCAAGGGTTTCCGGGGCCGCCGCAAGAACGTCTTCCGCATCGCCAAGCAGGCGGTGATGAAGGCGGGCCAATACGCCTACCGCGACCGTCGCACCCGCAAGCGGGTGTTCCGCCAGCTCTGGATTGCCCGTATCAACGCTGCCAGCCGCGAGCTCGGCGTGACGTACAGCAAGTTCATGGCCGGCCTGAAGAAGGCGCAGATCGACATCGACCGCAAGGTCCTTGCCGACATGGCCGTCAACGACCCGGCTGCCTTCGGCAGCATCGTCGCGAAGGTGAAGGCCCAGCTCGCTTGATGCCGCGCCGCCGGGGTCGCACCCGGCGGCACTTCGAGCATACGAAGGCCGTCACCTCGGGGCGGCCTTTTTTGTTTTCTTTTCGTCTCTCGTCCATGAACGACCTCGAACAGCTGGTGCAGGGTGCGGAGGCCGAGTTCGGCGCTGCGCCGAACCCGGCCGAACTGGAGAACGCAAAGGCACGCTATCTCGGCAAGGCCGGCCGCGTGACCGAACTGCTGAAGGGACTGGGCGCTCTGCCGCCCGACCAGAAGAAGACCCGCGGCGCCGAGATCAACCAGGCGAAGGTGCGCATCGAAGCCGCGCTCGCCGCGGCACGCGACAAGCTCGCAGAAGCCGAACTCGCGGCCCAGCTGCAGGCCGAGGCGCTCGACGTCACGCTGCCCGGCCGCACCCGCGGCGCTGGCGGCCTGCATCCGGTGAGCCGCACGATCGAGCGCATCGAGGCCATCTTCGGCTCGATGGGCTTCGACGTCGCCGAAGGCCCGGAGATCGAGACCGACTGGATGAGCTTCACCGCCTTGAACAACCCGGAAAACCACCCGGCGCGTTCGATGCAGGACACCTTCTACGTCGACCTGAAGGACAGCGAAGGCCGCTGGCTCAACCTGCGCCCGCACACCAGCCCGATGCAGGTGCGCTATGCGCGCGCACATGCCGCCAAGCACGCCGGTGCGATCGACGCCGGCCTGCCGATGCCCGAGATCCGCGTCATCGCGCCGGGCCGCACCTACCGCGTCGACAGCGACGCCACGCACTCGCCGATGTTCCACCAGTGCGAAGGCCTGTGGATCGGCGAGAACGTGAGCTTCAAGGACCTGAAGGTCGTCTTCAGCGAGTTCGTGCGCCAGTTCTTCGAGACCGACGACTTCGACGTGCGCTTCCGGCCGAGCTTCTTCCCGTTCACCGAGCCCTCGGCCGAGATCGACATCGCGTTCCGCAGCGGGCCGCTGGCCGGCAAGTGGCTCGAAGTGGCAGGCTCGGGCCAGGTGCACCCGAACGTGGTGCGCAACTTCGGACTCGACCCCGAGCGCTACATCGGCTTCGCCTTCGGCATGGGCCCCGACCGTCTGACGATGCTGCGCTATGGCGTCGACGACCTGCGCCTCTTCTTCGACGGCGACCTCCGCTTCCTTTCGCAGTTCCGCTGAACTTCGGACACACGCATGCAGTTCCCTGAATCCTGGTTGCGCGAGTTCTGCAACCCCCCGATCTCGACGCGCGAGCTGGCCGATCTCCTGACGATGTCGGGCTTCGAGGTCGAGAACCTGCACCCGGTGGCGCCGCCGTTCAGCGGCGTCGTCGTCGCCGAGATCCTCGAAGCCGTGCCGCATCCGCAGGCCGACCGCCTGCGCGTGTGCAAGGTGAGCGTCGGCGCGGGCGAGCCGCTGCAGATCGTCTGCGGTGCGCCGAATGCGCGCGCGGGCCTGAAGGCGCCGCTGGCGACCGTCGGCGCCGAGCTGCCCCCGGGCGAGGACGGCAAGCCGTTCAAGATCGGCGTCGGCAAGCTGCGCGGCGTGGAGAGCCGCGGCATGCTGTGCTCGGCGAAGGAACTGAAGATCGACGACGACCACGGCGGCCTGCTCGAGTTGCCGGCCGACGCGCCGGTGGGCACGGACATCCGCGCCCACCTGAAGCTCGACGACCACGTCTTCACGTTGAAGCTCACGCCGAACCTCGCGCACGCGCTGAGCGTGTTCGGCATTGCGCGCGAGGTGTCGGCACTGACCGGTTCGCCGCTCGTCACGCCGGCCATCGCGCCCGTGCAGCCGGCGCACGACCAGCGGCTGCCGGTCGAGGTGCAGGCGCCCGACCTGTGCGGCCGCTTCTCGGGCCGTGTCGTGCGTGGCGTGAACCCGACCGCGAAGACCCCGCAGTGGATGGTCGACCGCCTCGCGCGCTGCGGCCAGCGCAGCGTGTCCGCGCTGGTCGACATCTCGAACTACGTGATGTTCGAGTACGGCCGCCCGTCGCACATCTTCGACCTCGACAAGATCCACGACAAGCTCGTCGTGCGCTGGGGCCGCAAGGGCGAACAGCTCAAGCTGCTGAACGGCAGCACGATCGAGGTCGACGCGCAGGTCGGCGTCATCGCCGACGCGAAGGAAGTCGAGTCACTGGCCGGCATCATGGGCGGCGACGCCACCGCGGTGTCCGACGACACGCGCAACATCTACGTCGAGGCCGCGTTCTGGTGGCCCGAGTCCGTGGCCGGCCGCTCGCGCCGCTTCAACTTCAGCACCGACGCCGGCCACCGCTTCGAGCGCGGCGTCGACCCGGCGCTGACGGTCGAGCACATCGAGCGCATCACGGCGCTGATCCAGCAGGTCTGCGGTGGCGAGGCCGGTCCGATGGACGACCAGGTGCTGCGCCTGCCCGAGGCCAAGCCGGTCACGCTGCGCGTGGCGCGCGCGGCCCGGGTCATCGGCTTGCCGGTGACCCAGGCGCAGTGCGCGGGCGTGTTTCAGCGCCTGGGGCTGAAGATCGTCGAAGGCCCCGGCACCGTCACGGTGACGCCACCGAGCTGGCGCTTCGACCTCGCCATCGAGGAAGACCTGATCGAGGAGGTGATCCGCGTCCACGGCTACGACAAGCTGCCGGTCGAGCCACCGCACGCGCCGCTGGTCGCGCGCGTGCGCAGCGAGACGCGACGCGGCATCTCCGCGGTGCAGCGCGCGGTGGCGGCACTGGGCTACCAGGAGACGATCAACTTCTCGTTCGTCGAGGAGCGCTGGGAGCACGAACTTGCCGGCAACGCCGACCCGATCAAGGTGCTGAACCCGATCGCCGCGCCGCTGGCGGTGATGCGCTCCAGCCTCGTCGGCAGCCTGGTCGGCGTGCTGCGCCACAACCTGGCGCGCAAGGCTTCGCGGGTGCGGGTGTTCGAGGTCGGCCGGGTCTTCCGGCGCGAACCGTCGCACGGCGACGGCCCGCTCGCCGTGGCCGGCGTGCACCAGCCCACGCGCGTGGCGGCGCTGGCCTATGGCCCGGTCGATGCGCTGCAGTGGGGCACGAAGGAGCGGGCGGTCGACTTCTTCGACGCCAAGGGCGATGTCGAGGCGCTGCTCGCGCCGGCGCGGCCGGTCTTCGTCGCCAGCGCGCACCCGGCGCTGCACCCGGGCCGTTCGGCGCGCGTCGAACTGGACGGCCGCGTCATCGGCCATGTCGGCGAACTGCACCCGAAGTGGCGCCAGGCCTACGAGTTGCCGCACGCGCCGGTGCTGTTCGAGCTGGACCTTGCCGCCGTACTCGAGCGCCCGCTGCCCGACGTGCGGCCGCTGCCGCGCCAGCAGGCGGTGCAGCGCGACGTGGCGCTGGTGGTGCGCGACGACGTCCGCCACGACGCGCTGGTGGAGCGCCTGTCGGCCGACCCGCTGATCCGCGCCGCGACGCTGTTCGACGTCTACAAGCCGACGCAGCCGGTCCCCGGCATCGGTGCCGGCGAACGCAGCCTGGCCGTGCGCCTGGAGCTGCTGGACCGCGAGACCACGCTCACCGACGAGCGCATCGAAGCCGCCGTGGCCGCCGCCGTGGCGCGTGCCGACGCGGCGTTCGGTGCTCGTCTGCGCACCTGATCGAAGGCCGTTGGAGGGAGACCATGGCTGAAGAGAGAGAACCGACGAAGGAACGCGTGATCCTGCCGTCGCTGGAGACGCCCACGCTGACGAAGGCCGAACTGGCCGAGTTGCTGTTCGACCGCCTGGGTCTCAACAAGCGCGAGTCGAAGGACATGGTCGAGGCCTTCTTCGAGATCGTGCACGGCACGCTGGTGGCTGGCCAGGACGTCAAGCTTTCGGGCTTCGGCAACTTCAACATCCGGCGCAAGGCACCGCGGCCGGGGCGCAATCCGCGCACCGGCGAGTCGATCCCGATCAAGGCACGAAACGTCGTGACCTTCCACGCAAGTCACAAGTTGAAGTCAGTCGTGCAGGGTGACACCCCCGCCGAGGATGAGTTCGAGTAGAGTCTAGATTTACTCGTCGATCCCATTGATTTCAATGGAGAAAACGCTCCCAGCCATCCCCGCGAAACGCTACTTCACCATCGGTGAGGTGAGCGAACTCTGCGGGGTGAAGCCGTACGTGCTGCGCTATTGGGAGCAGGAGTTCACGCAGCTCAAGCCGATGAAGCGGCGCGGCAATCGCCGCTACTACCAGCACCACGAAGTGCTGCTGATCCGCCGCATCCGCGAACTGCTCTACGACCAGGGCTTCACGATCAGCGGTGCCCGCAACCGCCTGGCCGACGCGGGCTCGTCGCTGCGCCATGGCGCCGGCGAGAACGGCGCTGCCGAGTTCGACGGTGCCGGTGTGGCCTTCGCGGACGGTGACGACGGCCCGGCGATCGAGCCGCCGGCAACGGTCACGTTGGCCGACGTCGGCGAGGTCGATGCGCAGGCCCTGCGCGCCGAGTTGCTGTCGATCCGCGAACTGCTCGACGCCTGATCGAACCGGCCTCGCGAGGCCGTATAATCACAGGCTTCGTCGGGGTGTAGCGCAGCCTGGTAGCGCACTTGCATGGGGTGCAAGGGGTCGCGAGTTCGAATCCCGCCACCCCGACCATTGAACGGCAACGGGCCGGATCTCAAAAGGATCCGGCCCGTCTTCCTTTCCGGGGCCCCTTTCTCGGTCCGCACGCGCGCGGTCGCCGCGGCGCCTGCCCGTGGGTGGCACTCGCCTCTACTCGCGTGACGCGAGGATGGCCATCGTGATGCGTGACGTGCAGGTCAACTGCCCTTGCTCGTTCGTCAGTTCGATCTGCCAGACCTGCGTCGTGCGGCCGATGTGGACCGGCCTCGCCGTGCCATACACCCAGCCGCTGGAAGCGCCGCGGATGTGGTTGGCGTTGATGTCCAGCCCCACCGCGCGCTGGCCGGGCGCCGCTGCCGATGCCGCACCGCAGGAACCCAGCGTCTCGGCCAGCACCACCGAGACGCCGCCGTGCAGGATGCCGTAGGGCTGCCGGGTGCGCGTGTCGACCGGCACCCGCGCCCGGATGAAGTCGTCGCCGACCTCGAGGAATTCGATTCCCAGGCGTGCGACGGCGGTGTCGACGTGAAGCTCGGTCAGGCTTTGGACCGACACGGGTTGCTTCCAGATAGGGCTCATCGTTGCTGCGGTTTCGGTGGCTCGTGGCCGCAGTGTGACACCGGTTTGCCGGCGCCCGGGCAATGGCGCCGGGCTTGCCCCGGATCAAGTTGCCGGCGGCCCGGCGCGGCATCATGCGCGCCATGCCGGCCACCCCAGCCCAAGGTCACGCCATGCCCGCGCCGGGCGCGCATCGCCATTCCTGGTTCGACGATGCCCAGGGCCTCGTCACCGGCGTGCTGTTCGTTGCCGTGGCGCTGATGCTGCTGAAGACCGCGGGGCTGATGACCGGCGGCACCGCCGGCATCGCGTTCGTGCTGCACTACGCCACCGGCGCGCCGTTCGGCTGGCTGTTCTTCGCCGTCAACCTGCCGTTCTATGCGCTCGCGTGGCGCCGCCTCGGCCCGCGCTTCACGATCAAGACGGTGCTCGCGGTGACGTTGCTCGCGGTGCTGTCGGAGCAGATGCCGGCCTGGCTGCAACTCGGCCATGTCGAACCTTGGTTCGCCGCGGTCGCGGGTGGCCTGCTGCTCGGGGCGGCGTTCATCATCCTGTTCCGCCACCGGACGAGCCTCGGCGGGCTCAACGTGCTGGTGCTGTGGCTGCAGGACCGCTTCGGCTGGCGTGCCGGGCTGGTGCAGGGCGCCATCGACCTCTTGATCCTGCTGGCGGCGGTGCCCTGGCTCGACGCACGCCGGGCGCTGTGGTCGGTGGTCGGCGCGCTGGCGATGAACCTGGCGCTCGCCGTCAACCACCGCCCCGGCCGCTACAGCGCGCTCTGAGCGCGGCCGCGTTCAGCGGCGGTGGCCGATCTCGAAGTCGTTGCGGCCGCTGCGGTCGACACCCTTCAGCAGCCACAGTGGGCGCCGCGCGAAGTTGACCGGCACGCCGCTCTTGCCGTCGACCGGGTTCAGGTCGCGTTCGAACACCGACGTCGCCGGCATGTAGCGCAGCGCGACGCCGGTGCGCCGCCGCTGCGAGCGATTGGCCGCTGCGCCGTGGATCATGTACACGTCGTGCAGCGACATCTGCCCCGGTTCGAGTTCGAGGTCGACCGCCGCGGACTCGTCGAAGGTGCCATCGGCCATGCGCTGGTTCAGCGTCAGGTCCTGGCGGTCTTCGGTCAGGTGCGGGTGCAGCACGCCGCCGGCATGCGAGCGTGGGATCACGCGCAGGCAGCCGTTCTCGCGCGTCGACGGTTCGAGGGCGACCCAGGCGGTGCAGGTGGCCAGCGGGCGGATCGGCCAGTAGTGGCCGTCCTGGTGCCACGGCGTCTCGTAGCCTTCGGCGGCCGGCTTGCAGAAGACGTGGCAACCCCAGAGGATGACGTCGTCACCGATCACGTCGGACACGAGGTCGACGATCTCGGGGTCGCGCGCCAGGTCCAGGAAGGCGCGGCTGCCGCGCACGCCTTCGCCGTTGTCGCCTTCGACGTGCGCCGACACCAGCTTCTCGGGCCGCACGCCCGGGTTCTGGCGCAGCAGGTCGTCGAGGGCGCCCTGCAGTGCGGCGACGCGCGCGGCCGAAAGACGAAAGGCCGGGATGACCCAGCCTTCCCGCGCGTACTGCTCGACCTCCGCTGCGCTCAGGTGGGCCATGGGCGCACGTGTCGCGACGGAGGCCGCCGGCTCACTGCGAAGCGGCGCTGGCCGCGGGCATTGCCGCCGGAGCCGCCGGCATGGCGGCCGGCGAGGCCGTCGCCGACGCCGCGGCCGGGGCGTGCGCCGCCTTCGCCGGGGTGACGGTCATCGGCAGCAGCGGCACGATCAGCAGCGCCACGATGTTGATGATCTTGATCAGCGGGTTGACGGCGGGGCCGGCGGTGTCCTTGTAGGGGTCACCGACCGTGTCGCCGGTGACGGCGGCCTTGTGCGCGTCGCTGCCCTTCTTGTGGGTCTGGCCGTCGGCGGCGGTGAAGCCCTCTTCGATCAGCTTCTTCGCGTTGTCCCAGGCGCCGCCGCCCGTGCACATGCTGATGCCGACGAAGAGGCCGGTGACGATCGTGCCCATCAGCAGGCCGCCGAGTGCGGCCGGGCCGAGCAGCATGCCGACGAGGATCGGCACCACCACCGGCAGCAGCGACGGGACCACCATCTCCTTGATGGCGGCCGTGGTCAGCATGTCGACCGCGGCGCTGTAGTCCGGCTTCTTCTTGCCGGCCATGATCTCGCCGCCCTGGAACTGGCGGCGCACTTCCACCACCACCGCGCCGGCGGCGCGGCCCACCGCTTCCATCGCCATCGCGCCGAAGAGGTAGGGGATCAGGCCGCCGATGAAGAGGCCGACGATGACCTTGTGGTCGCTCAAGTCGAAGCTCAGCACCATGCCGCGCGCTTCCAGCGCGTGCGTGTAGTCGGCGAAGAGCACCAGCGCGGCGAGGCCGGCGGAGCCGATCGCGTAGCCCTTGGTGACGGCCTTCGTGGTGTTGCCGACGGCGTCCAGCGGGTCGGTGATGTCGCGCACGCTGGCGGGCAGCTCGGCCATTTCGGCGATGCCACCGGCGTTGTCGGTGATGGGGCCGTAGGCGTCCAGCGCGACGACGATGCCGGCCATGCTCAGCATGGAGGTGGCGGCGATCGCGATGCCGTAAAGGCCGGCGAGCGCATACGACACCCAGATCGCGATGCAGATGAAGATCAGCGGCCAGGCCGTCGACTTCATGCTGACGCCCAGGCCGGCGATGATGTTCGTGCCGTGGCCGGTGGTCGAGGCCTGCGCGATGTGCTTCACCGGGCTGAACTGCGTGCCGGTGTAGAACTCCGTGATCCACACCATGGCGGCGGTCAGCACGAGGCCGACGACGCAGGTGCCGAACAGGCGCATCTGCGTGCCGGCGCCGAGCGCGTCGTCGGGCACGACCATCTTCGTGACGAAGAAGAACGCGATCAACGAGATCACGCCGGCGACGACCAGGCCCTTGTACAGCGCCGGCATCACGTTCTTCATGCCGGGGCTGGCCTTGACGAAGTAGCAGCCGATGATCGACGCGATGATCGACACGCCGCCCAGCACCAGCGGGTAGGTCACGGCCGCCAGCGGCGCCGCCGTCACCAGCAGCGCACCGAGCGCCATCGCGGCGATCAGCGTCACTGCGTAGGTCTCGAACAGGTCGGCCGCCATGCCGGCGCAGTCGCCGACGTTGTCGCCCACGTTGTCGGCGATCACGGCCGGATTGCGCGGGTCGTCTTCGGGGATGCCGGCTTCGACCTTGCCCACCAGGTCGGCGCCGACGTCGGCGCCCTTGGTGAAGATGCCGCCGCCCAGGCGCGCGAAGATCGAGATCAGGCTGGAACCGAAGGCCAGGCCAAGCAGCGGCTTCAGCGTCGCCGAGTCGGCCTTCGTGCCGCCGGTGAGGAACCAGAAGAACAGCGTCACGCCGAGCAGGCCCAGGCCCACCACCAGCATGCCGGTGATGGCGCCGCCCTTGAAGGCGACGTCGAGCGCCGGGCCGATGCCCTTGGTCGCGGCCTGCGCGGTGCGCACGTTGGCGCGCACCGAGACGTTCATGCCGATGAAGCCGCAGGCGCCGGAGAGCACCGCGCCGAGCACGAAGCCGATGGCGGTGAGCGAGCCGAGGAAGACGAAGATCAGGACTGCGAGGATCACACCGACGATCGCGATCGTCTTGTACTGCCGGGCCAGGTAGGCGGCGGCGCCTTGCTGCACGGCGCCGGCGATTTCCTGCATGCGGGCGTTGCCGGCGTCCTGGCTCAGGATCCAGCTGCGCTGGATGAAGCCATAGAGCACGGCGGCAACTCCGCACGCCAGCGCTAGGTACAGCGCCATCGTGGTGGACATGGAAAGGGCTCCTTCCTCGTTTCGGGTCTTGTGATGGGGGCGCCCACGGCGATGCAGCCTGACGTGGGCGCGGCGATGCTAAGTGAAGGCTATCACGCACCGACCGTGGGTTTTCCCTGCGCCGAAAGGGTCGCGCTGACGCAGATCAAGACGCGTCAGTCCGTGGCAAGGGCGGCCCGTAAAATCAGGCGCAGTCAACCTCGCGAGAATCCCCATGAGTCTTCACAACGTGACGCCCGGGCCGAAGGCGCCCGAAGAGTTCAACGTGATCATCGAGATCCCGATGAACGCCGACCCGATCAAGTACGAGGTCGACGAAGACAGCGGCGCCCTGTTCGTCGACCGCTTCATGGCGACGTCGATGCACTACCCGTGCAACTACGGCTACATCCCGCAGACGTTGGCCGACGACGGCGACCCGGTCGACGTGCTCGTGATCACGCCGGTACCGCTGATCCCGGGCGTCGTCGTCACCTGCCGCGCGCTCGGCATGCTGAAGATGAACGACGAGGCCGGCGGCGACAACAAGCTGATCGCGGTGCCGATCGACAAGATCCTGTCGATCTACAGCCAGTGGAAGAAGCCGGAAGACCTGAACCCGCTGCGCCTGAAGACGATCCAGCACTTCTTCGAGCACTACAAGGACCTCGAGGTCGGCAAGTGGGTCAAGGTGCTCGGCTGGGAAGGCCCGGAGAGCGCGCGGGCCGAGATCGTGTCCGGCCAGGCGGCCTGGGCGGCCAAGCACCGCTGAACGATGTCGTCGCTGCGGCGCGTCAGCCGCTGCGGCCCTTGAACGGGTTGCGCTCGCGCAGTTCGTCGATGTAGTGCTCGATGCCTTCGCCCTCGCGGGCGAGGAAGTCGGCCACGGCGTCGGCGAAGCGTGCGTCGCGCAGCCAGTGTGCGCTGAAGGTGCGCACCGGCAGCAGGCCGCGCGCCATCTTGTGCTCGCCCTGCGCGCCGCCCTCGAAGCGGCGGTAGCCGTTCTGCAGGCACCAGGCCAGCGGCTGGTAGTAGCAGGCCTCGAAGTGCAGGCAGGGCAGGGGTTCGGTACAGCCCCAGTAGCGGCCCCAGGCGCTTCGCCGATCGGGGTCCACGGCGATCAGCGAGCAGGCGATCGGCGCGCCCTCGCGGTGGGCGACGAACATCACCCAGTGGCGCGCCATCGTCGACGCCATGCGGGCGAAGAAGTCGCGCGTGAGGTAGGGCGTGGAGTGGTGCGCGCGGTAGGTCAGCGTGTAGCAGTGGTGGAAGAAGTCCCACAGCCCGGCGTCGATGGCCGCGCCCTCGTGCACGGTGAAGTGCACACCCTGCTCGGCGACGCGGCGCCGTTCCTGGCGGATCTTCTTGCGTTTTTCGCGCTGCAGGCTTTCGAGCAGCGCGTCGAAGTCGGCCAGCGGTGCGCTGTCGTCCTGCGTCCAGTGGAACTGCACGCCTTCGCGCAGCATCCAGCCGGCGTGTTCGAAGGCGGCGCGGTCGTCGTCGTCGACGAAGAGCACGTGCGCCGACGAGAGCTTGGCGTCGAGCGCGAGGTGGTGCACGGCGTCGACCAGCAGGGCACGCACCGCGTCGTCGCGCGCCAGGAGGCGCGTGCCCGGCACCGGCGTGAACGGCACGGCGCCGAGCAGCTTCGGGTAGTACTTCAGGCCATGGCGCCGGTAGGCGTCGGCCCAGGCCCAGTCGAACACGTACTCGCCGTAGGAGTGGCCTTTCAGGTAGAGCACGCAGCCGCCGACGAGCCGGCCGCCGTCCTCGATGGTGACGAACTGCGGCGCCCAGCCGGTCTCGGGTACCGCGCTCTCGGACGCGTGCAGCGCGTGCAGGTACTCGTGGCGCATGAACGGCGTCGGTGCCGCCTGCCTGTCGAGCAGCGTGTTCCAGGCCTCGGCGTCGACCGCTCCCGGTTCCGCGTGGACCCGGATGACATAATCTTTCGCTGTGAGCTCGTGTGACATTCAGGGGCGTGCGCCGTGAAGGTCGCGCTGGCGCAGATCAACGCGACGGTGGGGGACCTCGCCGGCAACGCGAAGCGCATCGCCGACGCCGCGCGAGCTGCCCATGCGCAGGGCGCGCGGGTCGTCGTCGCCCCCGAACTTGCGCTCACCGGCTACCCACCGGAAGACCTCCTGCTGCGGCCGGCCTTCATGCAGGCCTGTGCCGACGCCCTGGCGGCGCTGGCGAAGGAACTGGCGGATCTCGAGGGACTGCATCTCGTGCTCGGGCACCCGCATCAGTTCGGCGAGCGGGGCGATGTTAGGTCCAAGTCGCACGCCGTGCAGCAGCGCTTCAACGCGGCCTCGGTTCTGGCGGGCGGTGCGGTGCGGGCCACCTACTGCAAGCGCGAACTGCCGAACTACCAGGTGTTCGACGAGCGTCGCTACTTCCAGTCCGGCCGCGAAGCGGGCGGCGGTGCCGTCGTCTTCGACGCTGGCGGTGTGCGCTTCGGGATCCTGATCTGCGAAGACGCCTGGTTCGACGAGCCGGCGCGCCTGGCGCGCGATGCCGGCGCGCAGGTGCTGTGCGTGCTGAACGCGTCGCCCTTCCATCTGGACAAGGCCGGCGAGCGCGAAGCGCGCATGGCCGAGCGTGCGCGGGCGGTCGGCCTGCCGCTCGTCTATTCGCACCTCGTCGGCGGCCAGGACGAGGTCGTGTTCGACGGCGCCTCGTTCGCGGTGAACGCGCAAGGCCACGTGATGGCGCGCGCACCGAGCTTCGAAGAAGCGCTGCTCGTGCTGGAACTCGATGCCGCACACGCGCCGCGGGGGCCGGTCGCCGCGGTGCCTTCGCCCGAGGCACAGGCCTGGGCGGCGCTCGTCACCGGCGTGCGCGACTACCTCGGCAAGAACGGCTTCCCGGGCGCGATCATCGGCCTGTCGGGCGGCATCGATTCGGCGCTGGTGCTCGCCGTGGCGGTCGACGCGCTCGGCGCCGACAGGGTGCGCACCGTGATGATGCCGTCGCCGTACACGGCCGACATTTCGTGGATCGACGCCCGCGACATGGCCGAGCGCCTGGGCGTGCGCCACGACGAGATCGCGATCGCGCCGATGTTCGACGCCTTCCGCGAGAGCCTGGCGCCGCAGTTCGCCGGGCTTGCCGAGGACACCACCGAAGAGAACCTGCAAGCGCGCATCCGCGGCACGCTGCTGATGGCGCTGTCGAACAAGACCGGCGCCATCGTGCTGACCACCGGCAACAAGAGCGAGATGGCCACCGGCTACTGCACGCTGTACGGCGACATGGCGGGCGGCTTCGCGGTCATCAAGGATGTCGCCAAGACGCTGGTCTACCGCCTCGCCGAGTGGCGCAACGCGCAGGGTGCCGAAGTGATCCCGCGCCGCATCATCACGCGGCCACCGTCGGCCGAACTGCGGCCGAACCAGACCGACCAGGACAGCCTGCCGCCCTACGAGGTGCTCGATGCCATCCTCGCGCTCTACATGGAAGAGGACCAGGGGATCGAGTCCATCGTCGCCGCCGGCTATGCGCGCACCGACGTGGAGCGCGTGACGCGGCTCATCAAGGTCAACGAGTACAAACGGCGTCAGGCGCCGGTGGGCATCCGCATCACGCACCGGGCCTTCGGACGCGACTGGCGCTATCCCATCACATCGAAGTTCCGTGCTTAAATTGCCCTCAGTCGTCACAGCCTCGGAGTCGCCCCCATGAAGCAGATCACCGCCATCATCAAGCCGTTCAAGCTCGAAGAGGTGCGCGAGGCGCTGGGCGACGTGGGCGTCTCCGGCCTCACCGTCACCGAGGTCAAGGGCTTCGGCCGGCAGAAGGGCCACACCGAGCTCTACCGCGGCGCCGAATACGTCGTCGACTTCCTGCCCAAGGTGAAGATCGAGGTCGTGGTCAAGAACGACGACGTCGAGCGCTGCATCGAGGCGATCGTGAAGGCCGCGAAGACCGGCAAGATCGGCGACGGCAAGATCTTCGTGACGAGCGTCGAGCAGGTGGTGCGCATCCGCACCGGCGAAACCGACGAAGCAGCGGTCTAGATGCGGCCGTAGTCGTCGCGCGCGCTGGCGCCTCGCGCCGCATCGGCCAGACGTTCCAGCAACTGCTCCGGGTCGGAGCCGACCTGCAGCACCGCGAACTGCTCCGCCGACAGGAAGCCTTCGGCCACCGTGTGGCGCATGAACCCGAGCAGAGCGTCGTAGAAGCCGCCGGTGTTCAGCAGGCCGATCGGCTGGTCGTGGTAGCCGAGCTGGCGCCAGGTCCACACTTCGTACAGTTCTTCTAGCGTTCCGATGCCGCCGGGCAGCGCGATGAAAGCATCGGCGCGCTCGGCCATCATCTGCTTGCGCACGTGCATCGTTGGCACGACGTGGAGCTCATGCAGGCCGCCGTGGCCGACCTCGCGCCGCATCAGCGACTCGGGAATGACGCCGACGGCGCGGCCGCCGGCGGCGAGCACCGCATCGGCCACGATGCCCATCAGCCCGACGTTGCCGCCGCCGTAGACCAACTGCCACCCGCGCGCGCCGATCGCCCGACCCAGCGTTCGCGCCGCCTCGGCGTACGTGGGCTGCGCGCCCGGACGCGAGCCGCAATACACGCAGACGCTGAAGCGGTCGCCCTTCATGCTGCCCAGCGGTCGAAGAGCGCCGCCGCCCAGATGCCACCCGCGAGCAGCAGCGACAGCAGCACCGCGGCGCTGCCGTAGTCCTTCGCGCGCTTGGCCAGTTCGTGCAGGTCCAGCGAGATGCGATCGACCGCGGCCTCGACGGCGGAATTGAGCAGTTCGACGACCAGCACCAGCAGCACGCTGCCGGCGAGCAACGCGGTTTCAACCCAGCTGCGGCCGAGCCAGAAGGCCGCCGGCAGCATCAGCACCGCCAGCCAGAACTCCTGCCGGAAGGCGCTCTCGTGCCGGTGTGCGCTGCGCAGGCCATCGAGCGAGTAGCCGGCCGCGTGAACGATGCGGTCCAGGCCGGTGCGGCCCTTGTGCGGGTTCGGAGTCTGGGCGTCGGCCATGGGGCCGATTCTATGGACGCGTCCGCGCGCGCGGAGGCGGCCGCCAGGTGACGAGCCGCGTGCCGCAAAGTGCGTCGTGCCAGTACTGGCGCTGCGGGTGCAGCAGCGTCAGCAGCGCGTAGGCGACCACGCCGCCGGCGAGCACGAGGCCGATCGTCGCCCGGTCGTGCGTGAGGCCAGCGCCCCACAGCAGCAGCAGCGCCGGCATGAACCACAGGTACGACGCCAGATAGCGTGCCGCCGCGCGTGCCCGCGTCACCGGCCGGCCGTCGGCCCCGACGACGCGCACGTGCCAGGTCTGCATGGCCAGCGTCTGGCCGCTGCGCGACCAGAACCACGTGAAGTAGAGGCCGAGCACGATGAACAGGAAGGCGACTAGGCCGATGCGGCCCTGCAGCGCGTGTGTCTGCTGCGTCGCCAGCGAATACACGAAGCCAGCCCCCATGACGACACCGAACAGCAGCACGCCTTCGTAGAAGAAGCACGCCAGGCGCCGCCACAGCCCGGGCGTCGGCAGCGCGCCCGTGGCAGTTTCCGGCAGCGTCATTGGCGTGCGGTCGCCGGCGGCGCCTGCAGCGAGGCCGCTTGCGGGCCGCGCTGCGGCAGCAGCGTGTCCGGGTCGACGAAGCCTTTCGTCGCCGCGATCTTCGGCAGGCCGGACTGCTGGTGCGATGGCGGCGGCGTCTTGGCCGTCAGCAGCGAAGTCGACGCACCCGGCTTGGCCTGCACGATGGTCGGCGCCACGCTCTTTGCAGGCGCCTGCCGCGTCGGCGAGACCACGTTGCGCTTGGGCGACGTGTCGGCCATCTGCGCCTCGGGCGACGCGGCCGGCTTGGCGGGCGGCTTCTTCGCGCGCTGCACCAGCGCCTTGCGTTCGTCGTCGGGCAGGGCCCGGTAGGCCTCCCAACTGGCCTGGCGGTCTTCCGCGCTCAGCAGGCGTGATTCCTGGAACTGGAGGCGTGCGCGGCCGCGTTCGGCCGGCGTCATGCGCGCCCACTCGGCCATGCGCTCCTGGATGCGCGCGCGCTCGGCTTCGGGCAGGGTGGGGAAGCGGCGCGCCACCTCGAGCCACTTCTGCTTGCGCGGTGCATCGATCGACGACCAGTCGCGCTGAAGCGGCGCCAGCACGGTCTGCTGGCTGCGCGACAGCGACAACCAGGTCGGCGGCTGGTCCACCGGCACCGGCTCGGCCATGCCGACCAGCGCCGCCGTCAGCAGCGCGACGCCGAAACCGAGGCGGACGACGCGGCCACCGCTCATGGCTGCGGCGACTTCAGGTATTCGGCAAAGCCCGGGTCGGAATAGGCCTCGGGCGGCAGGTCGTCGGCCAGCAGGACGGCGTCGATCTCGGCGGCGGCTTCGACCTGTTCGTGCGCGACTCGCTCACTGATGAGCAACAAGCCGGCAGCCAGCACCAGCAGCGGCAGCACGGAGGCCGCGCGGTGCCACCAGGTCGCCGGCGCGCCGAGAACGGCGGCACCGCGGCCGGTGGACAGGACGGCCGGTGCGGCCTGCGCCTGGCGGCTTTCGCGCGCGCGCGCCAGCGCCTGCTCGCGGGCGAAGCGCAGGCGTTCGGAAATGTCGTGCGGGGTTGCCGCGGCGCGCTCGGTCAGACCGGCGGCCAGACGGCTCGCGAAGCGAATCTCGAGCGCTTCGGCGTCTTGGGGTAGGCGGGTCTTGGTCATAGCGTGATTCCACGAATCCGCAGTGCCTTGGCCAGTGCATGAACGGCCCGTGAGCAGTGTGTCTTGACACTGCCCTCGGAGCAACCCATCACGGCGGCGGTCTCGGCGACGTCGAATTCCTCCCAGTAACGCAGCAGGAAGGCCTCCCGTTGACGGCCGGGAAGCGCCGCGACCTCGGCCTCGATCAGCGCCAGGACCTGGCCACGCGATACGGCATCCAGTGCACTCTCGGTGCCCAGGCTGCCGTCCACCACCTGCAGAGTCTCCAGCAAATCGAAGTCGCCGAGGTCGTCGGCGCCCTCGAAGTCCGAGAGGTTCTGCACGACCGCGTTGCGCACCTTCTGGCGGCGGAACCAGTCCATCGTCGCGTTCGAGAGGATGCGCTGGAACAGCAGCGGCAACTCGGCGGGGGGGCGATCGGCGTACTTCTCCGCCAGGCGGATCATCGCGTCCTGCACGATGTCCAGCGCCGCATCGTCCTCGCGGACGGCGTAGGCCGTGCGCTTGAAGGCGCGTCTTTCGACGCTCTTGAGGAAGTCCGAGAGTTCTTTGTCGGAGGCCAACGAGGGCTCGGCGGCGGCGGCTCGCCCGGGTTGGGCGCGCGGGATTATGTCACCGCACTCCACTGGCGCGGGCGGACGAGGCGGCCGGTGTCATAATGCTGCCCCGCACAACGCTCTTTTTGGGTCTCAAGCCGGCCGCCCGACCTGGGTGGCGGCATTTTGACCGCGCAGGTTTCCGATTCCGCCTCAAGAGGGCGCGAGGAGGGGCACCGATGGTTTTTCGTCAGAGAAATTCACAAAGGTTCGAAATGGACATGTCTGCCGCGGAAGTCAAGCGTGCCGCATCGGCACAGCCTTCTTCTCCCCACGCCAACGCTGCCGATCCCAACGGGTCGGAAATCCTCGTCCGCTGCCTTCAGGCCGAAGGCGTCAAGTTCCTCTGGGGTTACCCGGGGGGCGCGGTGCTGTACATCTACGACGCGCTGTACAAGCAGCACGGCATCGAGCACGTGCTCGTGCGCCACGAGCAGGCCGCCATCCACGCCGCCGACGGCTACGCCCGGGCCACTGGCGAAGTCGGGGTCGCGCTGGTGACCTCCGGTCCCGGTGTCACGAATGCCGTCACCGGCATCGCGACGGCCTACATGGACTCGATCCCGATGGTCATCATCACCGGCCAGGTGCCGACGCCGGCGATCGGCCTCGACGCCTTCCAGGAGTGCGACACCGTCGGCATCACGCGTCCCATCGTCAAGCACAACTTCCTCGTCAAGGATGTGCGCGACCTGGCGCTGACCATGAAGAAGGCCTTCCACATCGCCCGCACCGGCCGACCCGGCCCGGTCGTGGTCGACATCCCGAAGGACGTCTCGCTGAAGACCTGCAGCTTCCACTACCCCGAGTCGGTGGAGATGCGCTCGTACAACCCGGTGAAGAAGGGCCATGGCGGGCAGATCCGCAAGGCCGTCCAGCTGCTGCTGGCGGCCAAGCGCCCGTACATCTACACCGGTGGCGGCGTCATCCTGGGCAACGCCTCGGCCGAACTGCGCCAGCTGACCGACCTGCTGGGCTTTCCGGTCACGAACACGCTGATGGGGCTGGGCGCCACGGCGTCGTCGGACCCGAAGTTCCTGGGCATGCTCGGCATGCACGGCACCTACGAAGCCAACATGACGATGCAGAACTGCGACGTCCTGCTGGCGGTGGGCGCGCGTTTCGACGACCGCGTGATCGGCAACCCGAAGCACTTCGCGTCGGTCGAGCGCAAGATCATCCACGTCGACATCGACCCGTCGTCGATCAGCAAGCGCGTGAAGGTCGACATCCCGATTGTCGGCGACGTGAAGGACGTGCTGCAGGAACTGATCGCGCAGATCAAGGAAGCGCAGCAGCGCCCCGATGCCGCGGCGTTGAACACCTGGTGGAGCCAGATCAACGAGTGGCGCAAGCGCGAGTGCCTGTCCTACAAGCACAGCAGCGAGGTCATCAAGCCGCAGATGGTGGTCGAGACGCTGTGGAAGCTCACGCGCGAGCGCGACACGTACATCACGTCCGACGTCGGCCAGCACCAGATGTGGGCGGCGCAGTTCTACCGCTTCGAGGAACCGCGGCGCTGGATCAACTCCGGTGGCCTGGGCACCATGGGCGTCGGCCTGCCGTACGCGATGGGCATCAAGCTCGCGAAGCCGGACTCGGACGTCTTCTGCATCACCGGCGAAGGCTCGATCCAGATGTGCATCCAGGAGCTCAGCACCTGCCTGCAGTACAAGACGCCGGTCAAGATCATCAGCCTGAACAACCGCTACCTCGGCATGGTGCGCCAGTGGCAGCAACTGGACTACGGCGGCCGCTATTCGCACAGCTACATGGACGCGCTGCCCGACTTCGTCAAGCTCGCCGAGGCCTACGGCCACGTCGGCCTGAAGATCGAGAAGCCGTCTGACGTGGAGCCGGCGCTCAAGGAAGCGATCCGCCTGAAGGACCGCACCGTCTTCCTGGACGTGCGCACCGATCCCACCGAGAACGTCTGGCCGATGGTCCAGGCGGGCAAGGGCATCTCGGAGATGCTGCTGGGCTCCGAGGACCTGTGACGCCGTGAACCGGCGGGCGGGTGGCAGCGTGACCGCGCTGCCGCCGGGCGCCGCCGGGGAGCGGTCGAGCAGCCGAAGGGCATTTCCTCCAACGAATGCGTGGCCAAGCGCTGCCGGTTACCGCCGGCGGTCGTGAAGAGCGCGCCCCAAGACCATGAAACACATCATTGCCGTCCTGCTCGAGAACGAGCCCGGCGCCTTGTCGCGCGTGGTGGCCCTGTTCTCCGCGCGCGGCTACAACATCGAGAGCCTGACGGTCGCGCCGACCGAGGACGCCAGCCTTTCGCGCATGACGATCGTGACCACCGGGTCCGACGAGGTGATCGAACAGATCACCAAGCACCTGAACCGCCTCATCGAGGTGGTGAAGGTCGTCGACCTCACCGAAGGCAGCTTCACCGAACGCGAGCTGATGCTCATCAAGGTGCGCGCCGTCGGCAAGGAACGCGAGGAGATGAAGCGCATGGCCGACATCTTCCGCGGCCGCATCATCGACGTCACCGAAAAGAGCTACACGATCGAGCTGACCGGCGACTCCGGCAAGCTCGACGCCTTCCTCGTCGCGATCGACCGCGCGGCGATCCTCGAGACCGTGCGCACCGGTGCCTCGGGCATCGGCCGCGGCGAGCGCATCCTGAGGGTGTAGGTCGGAGAAGCGGGCCCAGAGGGCCCTTAACGATTTTTTCTGGAGAAGAGCATGAAGGTTTATTACGACAAGGACGCCGACCTGTCCCTCATCAAGGGCAAGAACGTCACCATCATCGGCTACGGTTCGCAGGGCCACGCACACGCGCAGAACCTCAACGACAGCGGCGTGAAGGTCACCGTTGGCCTTCGCAAGGGCGGCGCGTCCTGGTCCAAGGTCGAGAAGGCCGGCCTGAAGGTCGCCGAGGTCGCCGAGGCCGTGAAGTCCGCCGACGTCGTCATGATCCTGCTGCCCGACGAGCAGATCGGCGCCGTCTACAAGAACGACGTCGAGCCGCACATCCGCAAGGGCGCCTCGCTGGCCTTCGCGCACGGTTTCAACGTGCACTACGGCCAGGTCGTGCCGCGCGAGGATCTCGACGTCTGGATGGTCGCTCCGAAGGCCCCGGGCCACACGGTGCGCAACACGTACACCCAGGGTGGCGGCGTGCCGCACCTGATCGCCGTGGCGCAGGACAAGAGCGGCAAGGCGCGTGACCTGGCGCTGAGCTACGCCGCGGCCAACGGCGGCGGCAAGGCCGGCATCATCGAGACCAACT
>CAUJHQ010000049.1 GCA_963204815.1 Pseudomonadota bacterium
CTCACTCCGTTCGCTTCGCTCTCTGCGTTCGGACATCGGCGGCGAGTCAGTTGACGAAGCGCGCTGCGCGCGCCGAGCCCTCCACTGCGCTGCTCGCCGCCTCCGAAATCGCCCCTGGCCGGTACCGCCTGCCGCGCCGCGCGCACGCCACCGATTCGGGAGCGGGCGGAACGAACGTCCGCAACGTGCCGAGTGCAGACGAGTCAGTCATAGCGCATCAGCCCATGCCCCAGGTGCGGCGTCCGCCCCGCGATGAGATCGGTCAGGAAGGTCCAGAACGCATCGGCCGACGGCGGGCAGCCGGGCAGGAAGTAGTCGATGTGCACCACCTCGTGCAGCGGGTGCACCTTGTTCAGCGGCAGCGGCAGTTCGGGGTCGTTCGGGATCGCACTGCCCGGGGCCAGGCCGCGGCGGCTGCGGTAGACGTCGGTCAGCAGCACGCCGACGTCCAGGTGGTTGCGCTGCGCCGGCAGGCCGCCGGTGATGGCGCAGGCGCCCACGGCGACCAGCGTCTTGCAGTGGGCGCGGAACTCGCGCAGCACCGTCACGTTCTCGGCGTTGCACAGGCCGCCTTCGACGAGACCCAGGTCGCAGCGGCCGATGTCCTTGACGTCGGTGAGCGGCGAACGGTCGAACTCGACCAGCTCGATCAGCTCGAAGAAGCGCTCGTCGATGTCCAGGAACGACATGTGGCAGCCGAAGCAGCCGGCGAGCGACACGGTGGCGAGCTTCAGCTTCGTCATGCTTCGTCCACCGGCTTCAGGTCGAAGCGCCGCTGGCCGATCGGCACGGCGAAGCCGCGCCGCTTGGGCAGGATCACGCCGACCGGGCAGATGTTCGCGGCGCGGTCGTCAGGCGTGAGGTCGGTGTCGGCGAGCTTGCCGCTCGCGCTGTTCACCAGCAGATGCGTGCCGATGCCGTGGCCGCCGATCTCGAAGACGTTCTTGCCGTCGACCTCGCGGCTGGCGCGCACGCACAAGCCGCAGAGGATGCAGCGGTTGAAGTCGAGCAGCACGTCGGGGTGGCTGGCGTCGACCGGGCGGTCGGGATAGAACTCCTCGAAGTGCGGCCCTTCCATGCCGACCTGGTAGGCCGTGGCCTGCAGGCGGCAGTCGCCGCTCTTCTCGCAGCTGGGGCAGAAGTGGTTGCCCTCGACGAACAGCATCTGCAGCAGCGTCTTGCGCTGCGCGTTCAGCGCCTCGGTGTCGCTCTCCACGTCCATCCCGGGCGCGGCCTGCAGCGTGCAGGCGGCGGCCGGGCAGCCGTCGGCCTTGACGGTGCAGACGCGGCAGGAGCCGTGCGGTGCGAAATCAGGGTGCCAGCACAGGTGCGGCACGTAGCGGCCGGCGCGCGTGGCGGCCTGCATCACCGTCTCGCCGGGGGCGAAGGGCACGTCCTCGCCGTCGAGCTGGAAGACGTCGCTCACTGGACGACCCTCCGTGCTGCGCACGCCGGGACGAGCGCTTGGGAGCGGCCCGGCGCGCTCACGACCGCCTCTCCAGGAAGGCGCCGGCGTCGTCGCGGCCGGTCATGCGGCGCGCGATGGCGAGCTCGTCGTCGAGGTCGAAGGCCGGCTCGAAGTGCAGCGACTTCAGGTGCCGTTCGTACGCAGGGCGGAACTTGAGGATGGTGTCGCGCAGCGGGTTGCAGGCGCTGGCGCCGAGGCCGCAGTGCGTCGTGCCGTGCATCAGCGTGTCCAGTTCGTAGAGCACGTCGATGTCGTGGCGCGATCCATGGCCGGCGGCCAGCTTGTCGAGCCGGCGCACGACGAGCTCGGTGCCGACGCGGCACGGTGTGCAGAAGCCGCAGCTCTCGTGGGCGAAGAAGTGGGCGAAGGCGCGCGCCACCTCGAACATGTCGCGCCGGCGGTCGAAGACCATGAAGGCGCCGGCGGTGGGCACGTCCTCGAAGGCGATGCGGCGGCCGAACTCGAAGGCCGACAGGCACAGGCCGGACGGCCCACCCACCTGCACTGCCTGCGTGTCGCGCGCGCCGCAGTCTTCGAGGATGCGGCCGATGCGGGTGCCGAAGGGGTATTCGTAGAGGCCGGGCCGTTCGCAGTCGCCGCTGACCGAGTGGATCTTGGTGCCGGTCGACTTCGGCGTGCCGATCGCCGCCCACCACGCGCCACCCTTGAGCGCGATGTGCGCCGCGGCGCAGAAGGTCTCGACGTTGTTGACCACCGTCGGCCAGCCACGGTAGCCATGCTCCACCGGGAACGGCGGGCGGATGCGCGGCGTGCCGCGCCGGCCTTCGAGGGATTCGATCAGCGACGACTCCTCCCCGCACACGTAGGCGCCGGCGCCGACGTGGACCTCGATGTCGAAGTCGAAGCCCTCGCGCCCCTGGATCGCGTGGCCCAGCAGCCCGGCGGCGCGGCGGCGCGCCAGCACGGCCTCGAGCGATTCGAGCAGGTAGCGGTACTCGCCGCGAAGGTAGACGAAGCCGAGCCGCGCGCCGACCACGTGGGCGGCGATCGTCATGCCCTCGATCACCTCGTCGGCGTGGCGCGTCAGCAGCACGCGGTCCTTGAAGGTACCGGGCTCGCCTTCGTCGGCATTGCAGACGACCACGTGCTCGGCGCCCGGCGCCTGGCGGCACAGCGACCACTTCGTGCCGGTGGCGAAGCCGGCGCCGCCGCGCCCGCGCAGCTTCGAGGCCTGCACCTCGGCCAGCGTGCCCTCGGCGCCGCGCGCCAGCGCGGCCGCGAGCGCGGCGCCGGGCGCGGGCGGCGCGGCCAGCAGCACCTCGGCGCGGCGCACATGGTCCTGCACCGCCGACCATTCGGCCGGCCACGCGGCCGGCGGCACGCGCTGGCGGATCAGTTCGGCGACCTGCGCCATGCGCCCGGCGTCGAGCCGCGTCACGACCTGGTGGTGATTCACCAGCAGCGCCGGGCCCTGGTCGCACAGCCCCGTGCATGAGGTGGCGGCGACGCTGACGAGGCCGTCCTCGGCAACGCCGCCAGGCGCCACGCCCAGGCGCCGGCAGAGGTCGGCCATCAGGCCCTGGCTGCCGAGCAGGCGGTCGGTGACGTTGTCGCTGAACAGCACGCGGTAGCGGCCCACCGGCTCGGTGTGGAAGAAGCGGTAGAAGCCCGCCACGCCACGCACCTGCGCGAGCGGCAGCGCCAGCGCGTCGGCCAGCGCCGCCAGCGTGTGCGGCGGCAGCCAGCCCAGTGCCGCCTGCAGTTCGCGCAGCATCTGCACCAGCCGGTGCGGGTCGCGCCGGTGGCGCGCCAACACGGTGGCGAGGGTGGGCGCGGGCGACGCGGGGTTCATGACGGCGGATGTTGAATGGCGCGAAAGCTACCCGCTTGCGCCACGTCAATCAAGAACCCCTGCGCTAGACTCGCGCCCTTCGTTTCCACAGCCACTGGCTCTACACCATGATCCGCTGTGCTCTCGTGGCCGCCGCCTGCGCGGCCGCCCTGCCGGCCTTTGCACAGGCCACCCGCACCTTCCCGGCGAACGCGTTGCGTGGCGAGATGGTCGTCACGCTGCCGCCGCAGATCGAACTCAACGGCAAGCCGGCGCGCCTGGCGCCCGGCGCCCGCATCGTCGACGAGCGCAACCTGCTGCAGCTGTCGGGCGCGCTCGTCGGCAAGCGCCTGGTGGTGCACTACACGCGCGACAACGCCGGCCAGCCGCAGCAGGTGTGGATCCTGACGCCGGCCGAGCGCGCGCGCCAGCCCTGGCCCGTGAACGACCAGGAACAACGCGGCTGGCTCTTCGACGCCGCCGGCCAGCGCTGGATCAAGCCATGAAGAAGGTCTTCATCCGCACCTTCGGCTGCCAGATGAACGAGTACGACTCGGACAAGATGGCCGACGTGCTGCGCGCCGCCGAAGGCTACGAGCCGACGAACGACGTCGACGAGGCCGACCTCATCCTCTTCAACACCTGCAGCGTGCGCGAGAAGGCGCAGGAGAAGGTCTTCAGCGACCTCGGCCGCGTCAAGCACCTGAAGAAGAAGGGCGTGCTGATCGGCGTCGGCGGCTGCGTCGCCAGCCAGGAAGGCGCGGCGATCATCGAGCGCGCGCCCTACGTCGACATCGTCTTCGGCCCGCAGACCCTGCACCGCCTGCCGCAGATGATCGAGGCGCGCAGCGCCGAGCGCCGCCCCCAGGTGGACATCAGCTTCCCCGAGGTGGAGAAGTTCGACCACCTGCCGCCGGCGCGCGTGGAGGGCGCGAGTGCCTTCGTGTCGATCATGGAAGGCTGCTCGAAGTACTGCTCGTACTGCGTCGTGCCGTACACGCGCGGCGAAGAGGTGAGCCGCCCCTTCGACGACGTGCTCACCGAAGTGGCCGGCCTCGCCGACCAGGGCGTGAAGGAAGTGACGCTGCTCGGCCAGAACGTCAACGCCTACCGCGGCCCGATGGGGAGCACGTCAGAGATCGCCGACTTCGCGCTGCTGCTCGAGTACGTGGCCGAGATCCCCGGCATCGAGCGCATCCGCTACACGACGAGCCACCCGAACGAGTTCACGCAGCGCCTGATCGACGCCTACGCCAAGCTGCCTCAGCTGGTGAACCACCTGCACCTGCCGGTGCAGCACGGCAGCGACCGCATCCTGATGGCGATGAAGCGCGGCTACACCGCGATGGAATACAAGAGCACGATCCGCAAGCTGCGCGCGGTGCGGCCGGGCATCAGCCTGTCGAGCGACTTCATCGTCGGCTTCCCAGGCGAGACCGAGGACGACCACGCGAAGACGATGAAGCTGATCGACGACATCGGCTACGACGCCAGCTTCAGCTTCGTCTTCAGCAAGCGCCCGGGCACGCCCGCCGCCGCGCTGGCCGACGACACGCCGCAGGACCTGAAGCTCAGGCGCCTGCAGCAGTTGCAGGCGGCGATCGAGACGAACGTGCGCCGCATCGGCGCCAGCCGCGTGGGCACGGTGCAGCGCATCCTCGTCGAAGGGCCGTCGCGCAAGAGCGCCGCCGAGCTGATGGGCCGCACCGAGTGCAACCGAATCGTCAACTTCGACGGCGGGCCGAACGCGGCACGGCTGGTGGGGCAGATGATCGACGTGACCATCACCGAGGCGCTGCCGCACTCGCTGCGCGGCACGCCGCTGCAACGCGAGCGCGTCAGCGCTTCGCCAGGAACCCCCGCCACCACAGCGTGAGCGCGCAGGCGGCGACCATCGCGAGGTAGGTTGCCATCTTGCCGTCGCGGCCGAAGAACACGAGGCCGGCGACCAGCACGGCCAGGCAGGAGATGACGGCATCTCGCGCCAGCCGGCGCCAGGGCACCGGCGCGAGCTCGTGGCGCCACAACAACTTGGCCAGCGCGGCCGCCAGCATGCCCACGCTGGCAGCCGGATAGGCGAAGTTCAGCAGGTGCCAGAGCGCGTCCAGAGGACCCATGATTGACGTTTACCCTTGGTCAGGCCGGTGACGGCTTTGATTACCGTCAAGGGCATGGTCGCCCTGGACTGTCCGCCAAATCTTACAATCGGGTCGTGAGCGTCTTTGCCCTCGGGCTCAACCACACCACCGCCCCGCTCGACCTGCGGGGCCGGTTCGCGTTCGCGCCCGACCAGCTGGCGCCCACGCTGCGCACGTTCCGCGAGCGCATGCCGCGCGCCATGCCCGAGGCGGCCATCGTCTCCACCTGCAACCGCACCGAGCTCTACGTCGCCGCCGACCCGAAGGACGTGCCCGAGCTCGTGCGCCCCACGCTCGACTGGCTGGCCGAACAGGGCGGCGTGAGCGGCCTGCACCTGCAGGACCACACCTACGTGATGGAAGACCGTGACGCTGCGCGCCACGCCTTCCGCGTCGCCGCCGGCCTCGATTCCATGGTGCTCGGCGAGCCGCAGATCCTGGGCCAGATGAAGCAGGCCGTGCGGCTGGCCGACGAAGCCGGCACGCTGGGCACCACGCTGCACCAGCTGTTCCAGCGCAGCTTCTCGGTCGCCAAGGAAGTGCGCAGCTCCACCGAGATCGGCTCGCACTCGATCAGCATGGCCGCCGCCGCGGTGCGGCTGGCAGGGCAGCTGTTCGAAGACCTGAAGGACATCCACGTCCTTTTCGTCGGCGCCGGCGAGATGATCGAGCTGGTGGCCACCCACTTCGCGGCCCGCACGCCCAAGGGCATGGCGGTCGCCAACCGCACGCTCGAGCGTGGCGAGAAGCTCGCCAGCCGCTTCGGCGCGCAGGCCTTGCGCCTGGCCGACCTGCCGGCGCGGCTGCACGAGTTCGACGCCATCATTTCCTGCACCGCGAGCTCGCTGCCGATCATCGGGCTCGGTGCGGTCGAGAGCGCGCTGAAGGCGCGCCGCCACCGGCCGATGTTCATGGTCGACCTGGCGGTGCCGCGCGACATCGAGCCCGAGGTTTCCGAACTGCGCGATGTCTACCTCTACACCGTCGACGACCTCTCGGCGCTGGTGCAGAGCGCGGGCGAGAAGCGCCAGGCCGCCGTCGAGCAGGCCGAGGCCATCATCGACGCCGGCGTGCAGAGCTTCGCCCACTGGCTGGACCAGCGCGCCGCGGTGCCGCTGATCCAGGCGCTGAACCGGCAGGCCGACGACTGGGCCACGATCGAGATGCACCGCGCCAAGCGCATGCTGGCCAAGGGCGAGCCGGTCGAGGCGGTCCTCGAAGCGCTGACGCGCGGCCTCACCCACAAGATGCTGCACGGCACGATGGCCGAGCTGCACGCCGCCGACGCGGCCGAGCGCGAGCACCTCGCGCAGACCGTGTCGCGCCTCTTCCTGCGCCAGAGCACGCGCAACCCCGGCGAAGGCCGTTAGCTGACCTGTCGGCCGAGCGGCCGGGCGCCTGCGGGTGCCGGCCGCCCGGCCGCTTTGCCATGAACGAATCGCTTCGCCAACAATTCGAGCGCCTGGCCATGCGGCTGGCCGAACTGGACGCCAGCCTCGCCGACCCGCAAGTGGCCGCCGACATCAAGCGCTGGCGCGTGCTGGCGCGCGAACAGGCCGAGGCCGCCGACGTCGTCGGCCGCTACCGGCGCCATCAGCAGCGCGAGGCCGACCTCGCCGCTGCCCGCGAGATGCTGGCCGACCCCGAGATGGCCGAGATGGCGAAGGAGGAGATCGCCAGCGCCGAAGCCGACATGGCACGCCTGGACAACGAGCTGCAGGCCGCGCTTATCCCGAGGGACCCGGACGACGCGCGCAACGCCTTCGTCGAGATCCGCGCCGGCACCGGCGGCGACGAATCGGCGCTCTTCGCCGGCGACCTGGCGCGCATGTACACGCGCTGGTTCGAGCGCCAGGGCTGGCGCGTCGAGGTCATGGGCCAGAGCGACAGCGAACTCGGCGGCTACAAGGAGATCGTGTTCCGCGTCGAAGGCGACGGCGTCTTCGGCCGCCTGCGCTTCGAGTCCGGCGGCCACCGCGTGCAGCGCGTGCCGGCGACCGAGGCGCAAGGGCGCATCCACACCAGCGCCTGCACGGTCGCGGTGATGCCCGAGCCCGACGAGGCCGAAGAGGTGCAGCTGAACCCCGCCGACCTGCGCATCGACACCTTCCGCGCCAGCGGCGCCGGCGGCCAGCACGTCAACAAGACCGACAGCGCGATCCGCATCACCCACCTGCCGACCGGCCTGGTGGCGGAGTGCCAGGACGACCGCAGCCAGCACCGCAACAAGGCGAAGGCGATGGCGGTGCTGGTGGCGCGCCTGCGCGAGAAGGAGCGCAGCGAGCGCGCCGCCAAGGAAGCCGCCACGCGCAAGAGCCTGATCGGCAGCGGCGACCGCAGCGACCGCATCCGCACCTACAACTTCCCGCAGGGCCGGGTGACCGACCACCGCATCAACTTGACGCTCTACCGGCTGGGCGCGGTGATGGACGGCGACCTCGACGAACTGATCGCCGCCTTGCAGGCCGCGCGCGCCGCCGAGCAGCTGGCGGCGCTGGAAGCAGGCGGCCGCTGATGCGCGTGCGCGACGCGCTCGCGGCCGCGCGTGCCGCCGGCCTGGCACGGCTGGACGCACAGCGCCTGCTGTCGCACCACCTGGCGCGGCCGCGCGAATGGCTGATCGCGCACGACGACGAGTCCCTGGCCGACGACACGGCCGCCGCGTTCGCCGCCGACGTGCAGCGCCGCGCCGCGGGCGTGCCCCTGGCCTACCTGGTCGGCGAACGCGAGTTCCACGGCCTCGCGCTGGCGGTGTCTCCGGCCGTGCTGGTGCCGCGGCCGGAGACCGAGGGCCTGGTCGACTGGGCGCTCGAGCACGCGGCGCCGGGTGCGACCGTGGTGGACCTCGGCACCGGCAGCGGCGCCATCGCGCTGGCGCTGGCGCATGCGCGCCCGGACCTGCGCGTCACCGCCACCGACGCCAGCACCGAAGCACTCGCGGTCGCCCGCGCCAACGCGCAGCGGCTGGCACTGGCCGTCGAGTTCGTCGAAGGCGACTGGTGGGGGCCGCTCGCCGGGCGCCGTTTCGACCTGGCGGTGTCGAACCCGCCCTACATCGCCGGCGACGACGGCCACCTGGCCGCGCTGGTGCACGAGCCGCGCCGCGCGCTCACGCCCGAAGGCGACGGCCTGGCGGCGCTGCGCGCGCTGGTCGCCGGCGCTGCGGCGCACCTGACGGCGGGCGGCTGGCTGCTGATGGAACACGGCTTCGACCAGGCGCCGGCCGTGCAGGCGCTGCTGCACGCAGCGCGCTTCCAGGCCGTCGAGACGCGGCGCGATCTGGCCGGCCTGCCGCGCTGCACCGGCGGCCGCGCGCCCGGCTGAGCCAACGCGCGGCCGGATGTCACGGCGTGCCATGCTTGGGGGATGCCGCGCCGCGGCACGAAGCGCAAGATGACGCCAGGCACCACGGGAGTCCCGACATGCGCAAGTGCCCTGCCCTCATCGCCGCCGCCCTCATCGCCGCCGCCAACGCGCAGGCGGCCAACGGCATCACTGCGCCGCCCGCCGGCGACGTCTGGCCGCAGTGGCAGGCACGCCTCACCGTGAACAGCATGACGCTGTCGCCGGTGGCGCTGACGGTCGACCCCGCCCGCGCCACGTCGGCGTCGGCCACGCTGCTGTCCACGGTCTACTTCGACACCCCGGGCCTGCGGCTGTCGTCGCTGGCCGGCGGCCTGCGCGCGACGAGCGGCCTGATGGCCACGCCGCGTGCCGTGGCGCTGGCCAGCTGGGCGCCGTCGGCCCCGGAAGGCAACCTCGACACCATGCCGTACCTCGGCATCGGCTACACCGGCCTGTCGCTCAAGGGCGCCTGGGGCGTGACCGCCGACCTCGGCCTCGTCGCCGAGAACCCCGGCGGCGCCGGCCGCGTCGGCCGCGCGATCTTCGGCAACGGCAGCCAGTCCTGGGACGGCGCGCTGCGCGAGATGCGCTTCTCGCCGATGCTGCAACTGGGCGTCAGCTACGCGTTCTGAGCGCCGGCGCCGATGCCCGCACGGCGCGGCGGCGCGCGCGGATTCGGTATCCTCCCGGGCTTCCACAGACACGGTGAGGCGCAGTCATGAGCGACGTCCAGCAACGCATCGACGACTTGGTGAAGTCCAACAAGGTCGTGCTCTTCATGAAGGGCACCGCGCAGTTTCCGCAGTGCGGCTTCTCGGGCCGCGCGGTGCAGGTGCTGAAGGCCTGCGGCGCCAACGAGTTCAAGACCTTCAACGTGCTCGAGGACGAAGGCGTGCGCCAGGGCATCAAGGACTACGCGCAGTGGCCCACGATCCCGCAGCTGTACGTGAACGGCGAATTCGTCGGCGGCTCGGACATCATGATGGAGATGTACCAGTCGGGCGAACTTCAGCAGCTGCTGACGAAAGCCTGAGTTGACCGCCCGGCTCGTGGTCGGGATCACCGGCGCGACGGGTGCGGTCTACGGGGTTCGCCTGCTCGAGCGCGCGCGCGAACTCGGCGTCGAGAGCCACTTGGTGGTCACGCCGGCCGGCGTGCTGAACGTGCACCACGAGCTCGGACTCGACCGCAGCGCGCTGGAGGCGAAAGCCGACCATGCGTACGCGCCGGGCGACGTCGGTGCCTGCATCGCCAGCGGCAGCTTCGACACCGCGGCGATGGTGGTCGCGCCGTGTTCGATGAAGACGCTGGCCGCCATCGCCCACGGGTTCGGTGACAACCTGCTGACGCGCGCCGCCGACGTCACGCTGAAGGAGCGCCGGCGCCTGCTGCTGATGGTGCGCGAGACGCCCTTCAACCTGGCCCACCTGCGCAACATGACCGCCGTGACGGAAATGGGCGGCATCGTGTTCCCGCCGCTGCCGGCCTTCTACCACCGGCCGGGCAGCATCGACGAGCTCGTCAACGAGAGCGTCGAGCGCGTGCTGCAACTGCTGCAGGTGGGCGGCGCGGCGCCGCGGGCCTGGAACGGGCTCTAGCGCGCTAGCGCGGGGCCTTCAGGTCCCAGCGCTGGCGCGCGCCGAACACCATGTTCGGGTACTCGGCGCGGCCGCGGCTGCCGTTGTAGCGACCGAGCGCCATGAAAAGGTCGCCACGCTCGCGGTCGAGGTAGTGGCGCAGGATCACGCAGCCGAAGCGCAAGTTGGTCTGCATGTGGAACAGGCGCGCCGGTTCGCCGTCGCCGATGAGCCGGCTCCAGAACGGCATCACCTGCATGTAGCCGCGCGCGCCGACCGGGCTGATGGCGTACTTGCGGAACGCGCTCTCGACCTGGATCAGGCCGAGCACCAGCGAGGTCTCGAGCCCGGCGCGCTTGCTCTCGTACCAGACGGTCTCGAGGAACTCGACACGCGTCGCGTGTTCGGACTTGTAGCGCTTGAGCTTTTCGCTCGTGCCGCCCAGCCAGCGCAGGTAGGCCAGGCGCGCGTCGAGCTCGAAGAACTGCGGCTTCGGTGGCCGGCCGTCGCCGATGGCGGCCGCCAGCGCGGTGCGCACGGCGTCCGCCAGAGGCTCCTCGACCTGCGCGCCGGCGCGGGCCTCGGGCAGCGCCGCCGCCAGCGGCAGCGCAAGCAGCGAGCGCCGCTGCATCACGCCGAGAGACGGCCTTTCACGAAGGCCGCCGCGTCCGCCACCGGAACCGCGGTCGCGGCGCCTTCGCGCCGGCCCTGCACTTCGACCGTGCCGCCCTTCAGGCCGCGGTCGGAGACGACGATGCGCTGCGGCACGCCGATCAGTTCCCAGTCGGCGAACATCGCGCCGGGGCGCTCGCCGCGGTCGTCGAGCACGACGTCGACGCCGAGCCCCGCCAGTTCGTCGTGCAGCTTCTGGGCGGCGGCCTGTACCTCGGCACTGCGGTCCCAGCCGATCGGGCAGACGACGGCAGCAAAGGGCGCGATCGCGTCAGGCCAGATGATCCCGCGCTCGTCGTGGTTCTGCTCGATCGCCGCGCCCAGGATGCGCGTGACGCCGATGCCGTAGCAGCCCATCTCGAAGGGCTGCGGCTTGCCGTTCTCGTCGAGGAAGTTGGCGCCCATCGGCTCGCTGTACTTCTTGGTGCCGAGGTAGAAGACGTGGCCGACCTCGATGCCGCGCTGGATGGCGAGCACGCCCTGGCCGTCGGGCGAAGGATCGCCGGCGACGACGTTGCGCAGGTCCGCCACCGTGTCGGGCTCGGGCAGGTCGCGGCCCCAGTTGACGCCGGTGATGTGGAAGTCGGCCTCGTTGGCACCGCAGACAAAATCGCTCATCGCGGCCACGGTGCGGTCGGCCACCACCTTCACCGGCTTCTTCGTGCCGATGGGGCCGAGGTAGCCGGGCTTGCAGCCGAAGTGGTCTTCGATCTCGGCCACGGTCGCGAAGCGGAAGCCGGCCTTCAGGCCCGCCACCTTGCCGGCCTTGATCTCGTTCAGGCTGTGGTCGCCACGCACGAGCAGCAGCCACACGGTGGTCTTCACGATGTCGCCGGCGTCGTTCTTCTCGTCGGTGGCCAGCACGAGCGACTTCACCGTCTGCGCCAGCGGCAGGCCGAGCAGCTCGGCCACGTCCTCGCAGGTGGCCTTGCCCGGCGTCGGCGTCCTGGCCATCGGCTGCGCCGGTGCGGCCCGCTGCGCGATCAGCGACACCGCCTCGGCGAGTTCGACGTTGGCCGCGTAGTCGCTCGTCGGGCAGTAGGCGATGGCGTCCTCGCCGGTGTCGGCGATGACCTGGAACTCGTGTGACGCGTCGCCGCCGATCGCGCCGGTGTCGGCGGCGACGGCGCGGTACTGCAGGCCGAAGCGGTCGAAGATGCGCTTGTAGGCGTCGAACATGGCCTGGTAGCTCTTCAGCGCGGAGGCCTTGTCGCGGTCGAACGAGTACGCGTCCTTCATCGTGAACTCGCGCCCGCGCATGACGCCGAAGCGCGGCCGGCGCTCGTCGCGGAACTTCGTCTGGATGTGATAGAAGTTCCGCG
>CAUJHQ010000050.1 GCA_963204815.1 Pseudomonadota bacterium
GCGCGCTGTCGTACATGGGCCTGGAGCCGAACAAGGCGGTGGCCGACATCCGCATCGACAAGGTCTTCATCGGCAGCTGCACGAACAGCCGCATCGAGGACCTGCGCGAGGCGGCGGCGGTGGTGCGCCGCGTGGGCGGCAGGCTGGCGTCGAACGTGAAGCTCGCGATGGTCGTGCCGGGCTCCGGCCAGGTGAAGGCGCAGGCCGAGGCCGAGGGCCTGCACGAGGTCTTCCGCGCCGCCGGCTTCGAATGGCGCGAACCCGGCTGCAGCATGTGCCTGGCGATGAACGCCGATCGCCTGGAACCGGGCGAGCGCTGCGCGTCCACCAGCAACCGCAATTTCGAAGGCCGGCAGGGCAACGGCGGCCGCACCCACCTGGTGAGCCCGGCGATGGCGGCCGCGGCGGCGCTCGCCGGCCACTTCGTCGACGTGAGGAGGATCGCCTGATGCAGGCCTTCACCGTGCACAAGGGGCTCGTCGCCCCGATGGACCGCGAGAACGTCGATACCGACGCCATCATCCCCAAGCAGTTCCTGAAGTCGATCGCGCGCACCGGCTTCGGCCCGAACCTGTTCGACGAATGGCGCTACCTCGACCCGGGCGAGCCCGGCCAGGACCCGGCGTCGCGCAAGCCCAACCCGGACTTCGTGCTCAACCAGCCGCGCTACCAGGGCGCTTCGGTGCTGCTGGCGCGCAAGAACTTCGGCTGCGGTTCCAGCCGCGAGCACGCGCCGTGGGCGCTGGACCAGTTCGGCTTCCGCGCCATCGTCGCGCCCAGCTTCGCGGACATCTTCTTCAACAACTGCTTCAAGAACGGCCTGCTGCCGATCGCGCTGCCGGAGTCGCAGGTGGCCAGGCTGTTCGACGAGGTCGCCGCGTTCCCCGGCTACCAGCTCACGGTGGACCTGCCGCGCCAGGTGATCGTGAAGCCCGACGGCACCGAACTGCCGTTCGAGGTACAGGCCTTCCGCAAGTACTGCCTCGTCAACGGCTTCGACGACATCGGCCTGACGCTGCGGCACGCCGACAAGATCAAGGCCTTCGAGGCCGAGCGCCTGGCGAAGATGCCCTGGCTGTCCCAACGACTCGTGGGTTGAACCGAAGATGAAGATCGCAATCCTGCCGGGTGACGGCATCGGCACCGAGATCATGGCCGAGGCCGTGAAGGTCCTGAACGCGCTCGACCTGAGCTTCGAGATGGAGTCCGCGCTCGTCGGCGGTGCCGCCTACGAGGCGCACGGCCACCCGCTGCCCGAGTCGACGCTGAACCTGGCCAAGGCGGCCGACGCCATCCTCTTCGGTGCCGTCGGCGACTGGAAGTACGACAAGCTCGAGCGACAGTTCCGCCCGGAACAGGCGATCCTGGGCCTGCGCAAGCACCTGGGCCTGTTCGCCAACTTCCGCCCGGCGCTCTGCTACGAGCAGCTCACTCACGCGTCGAGCCTGAAGCCGGAACTGGTCGCCGGCCTGGACATCCTGATCATCCGCGAGCTCACCGGCGACATCTACTTCGGCCAGCCGCGCGGCCGCCGCACCGCGGTCGACGGCCACTTCCCGGGCGCCGAAGAAGCCTTCGACACCATGCGCTACAGCCGCCCGGAGATCGAGCGCATTGCGCACGTCGCCTTCCAGGCCGCGCGCCAGCGCAGCAAGAAGGTGACGAGCGTCGACAAGGCCAACGTGCTGGAGACGTTCCAGTTCTGGAAGGACGTCGTCACCGAGGTGCACGCGCAGTACCCGGACGTCGAACTGCAGCACATGTACGTCGACAACGCCGCGATGCAGCTGGTGAAGGCGCCGAAGGCCTTCGACGTCATCGTGACCGGCAACATGTTCGGCGACATCCTCAGCGACGAGGCCTCGATGCTCACCGGCAGCATCGGCATGCTGCCGAGCGCCAGCCTGGACAAGTCGAGCAAGGGCCTGTACGAACCGAGCCACGGCAGCGCGCCGGACATCGCCGGTAAGGGTGTTGCAAACCCGCTGGCTACAATCCTGTCTGCCGCCATGATGCTTCGCTTCTCGCTCCAGCAACCCGCCGCCGCCGACCGCATCGAGTCGGCGGTGAAGGCCGTGCTTTCCGCCGGCCTGCGCACGGGCGACATCTGGAGCGAAGGCACGAAGAAGGTCGGCACGCGCGAGATGGGTGATGCGGTCGTGGCCGCCATCACCGGCAAAACGATTACCACCAAGACCTAGCGTCTCGGATCGTCTCGCCCCCACCTCTGGACCCCGGCGAAGCGAGCCGGGGGCACCCAGGGGTCCGGTTACGGAAAGGCAAGACTGAAATGGCACTCGTAGGATTGGTCGGCTGGCGCGGCATGGTCGGCTCCGTGCTGATGGACCGCATGCAGGCCGAGGGCGATTTCGCGCTCATCGAACCGCTGTTCTTCTCCACCTCCAACAAGGGTGGCAAGGCCCCGGCGCACGCGAAGAACGAGACCACGCTGCAGGACGCGCACGACATCGCGGCGCTCAAGCGCTGCGACATCGTCATCACCTGCCAGGGCGGCGACTACACCACCGAGGTCTTCCCGAAGCTGCGTGCGGCCGGCTGGAACGGCCACTGGATCGACGCCGCCAGCACGCTGCGCATGAAGGACGACGCGGTCATCGTCCTCGACCCCGTCAACCTGCCGGTCATCAAGAATGCGCTCGCGAAGGGCGGCCGCAACTGGATCGGCGGCAACTGCACCGTGAGCTGCATGCTGATGGGCGTGGGCGCGCTGTACAAGGCCGGGCTCGTCGAGTGGATGAGCACGCAGACCTACCAGGCCGCCAGCGGCGGCGGCGCCCAGCACATGCGCGAACTGCTCACGCAGTACGGCACGCTGAACGCCGAGGTGCGCGAGCTGCTTGCCGACCCGAAGAGCGCCATCCTCGAGATCGACCGCAAGGTCATCGCCAAGCAGCGCAGCCTGGCGGGCGCCGAGGTCGAGAACTTCGGCGTGCCGCTGGGCGGCTCGCTGATCCCGTGGATCGACAAGGATCTCGGCAACGGCATGTCGCGCGAAGAGTGGAAGGGCATGGCCGAGACGAACAAGATCCTCGGCCAGGGCGAGGGCTTCGGTTCCGCCGCGGTGCCGGTGGACGGCTTCTGCGTGCGCGTCGGCGCGATGCGCTGCCACAGCCAGGCGCTCACCTTCAAGCTCAAGAAGGACGTGCCGGTGGCCGACCTCGAAGCGCTGATCGCCGCCGACAACGCCTGGGTGAAGGTGGTGCCCAACACGCGCGAGGCCACGCTGCGCGACCTGACGCCGGTGGCCGTGACGGGGACGATGACGATCCCGGTCGGCCGCATCCGCAAGCTCGCGATGGGCCCCGAGTACGTCGGCGCCTTCACGATCGGTGACCAATTGTTATGGGGGGCGGCCGAACCGCTGCGCCGCATGCTCCGGATCCTGCTGGACCAGTGATCAGCGGCGCTGCCGGCGGGCGTTGTCCGCCGGCAACAAGGCCACTTCATCACAGAAACAAAGCATTTCCGGTACGAACATCAGCCTTTAGGTGAGCTTGTAAGCCTATATGCTTGATGCTATTGTGATTTCCGCCGTTACCGCCTGTCACGCCCGATGCTGATGCCGCATCGGTTGCAGGGGTGGACGGGCGCAGCGTGCTGCCCCGCCGGACGTTTTTGGGAGACGCCTTGAAACACCGCTCGACTCTTGCCGCGCGCTTCGCGCTCAACGGGGTGGCGTTCGCCGCCAGCTGCCTGTTCGCGTCGCAGTCGTGGGCGCTCGGCCTGGGACGCGTCAACGTGCAGTCCGCGTTGGGCGAGTCGCTGAAGGCTGAGATCGAGGTCACCAGCATCACGGCCGAGGAACTGTCCACGCTGAAGCTGCGCGTGGCCCCGGCCGAGGCCTACCGCGCGGCGGGTGTCGAGTACAACTCGGTGCTGACCTCCGCGCAGGTCGAACTGCAGAAGCGCACCGACGGACGCCAGGTGCTGCGCGTGACGAGCGACCGCGCGGTGCTCGAACCCTTCGTCGACGTCATCCTCGAAGCCCAGTGGGCCACTGGCCGCCTGGTGCGCGAGTACACGATGCTGTTCGACCCGCCGGGCATGCGCACGGCACAGGCGCCGGCTGCGCCGCAGACGGCGCCCACGTTCTCGGCGCCGCCGCCGCAGCCCGCACCGGCGCCGACAGCCGCCGCGCCGGTGGCCGCGGCCCCTGCTCCCGCTCCTGCGCCCGCCCCGCGCGCCGCGCCGGCCGCGCCGGCCGCGTCGGCGCCCGCTGCGCGTGCCGCGGCGCCGGCACCGCGAGCGGCTGCCGCCGCGCCGGCCTCGCCTGGCCCCGATGCCGCCGGCGACGAGTACCGCGTGCGCTCCGGCGACACGCTCAGCCGCATCGCATCGCGCACGCAGCGGCCGGGCGTCTCGCTCGACCAGATGCTGGTCGCGCTGTTCCGTGGCAACCCCGACGCATTCGCGGGCGAGAACATGAACCGGCTGAAGTCCGGCGTCGTGCTCGCACTGCCGAAGGCCGAGGACGCGGGCAAGATCACCGCGGCCGAGGCGCGCGAGACGATCCAGGCGCAGAGCGCCGACTTCGCCGCCTACCGCCAGCGCCTCGCCGCCGGCACCACCGCCACCGCCGACGCGGCGCCGGCGCGCCAGGCCACCGGCAAGGTGCAGGCCAGCGTCGACGACCGCAAGCAGGCGGCCGCGCAGACCCCCGACAAGCTGACGCTTTCGCAGGGTGGCGTGAAGGCCGGAACGGAAGCCAAGGTCTCGAAGGAAGCCGAGAAGAAGGAAGCCAACGCCCGCCTTGCCGAGTTGTCGCGCAACGTCGACGAGCTGAAGAAGCTGCAGGGTGCCGCGACGCCGGCGCCGGCGGCTGCGCCGAAGGTGGCTGCGGCGCCGGCTGCCGCGGCACCGGCCACGCCGCCGCCGCCGCCCCCGCCGCCGCCCGTGGCCCCGCCGCCGCCGGCGCCGGTGGCTGCCGCGCCGTCACCCACGCCGGCACCCGCCCCGACGCCGAGCCCGAGCGTTGCGCCCGCGGTCGTCGCGCAGGCGCCCGCCGCCGCGCCGGTGGCGCCGCCGCCAGCGGCCGAGGCCACGCCGACCCCGCCGCCACCGCCGGCAGCGCCGACGAAGCCCGCCGCGCTGCCGCCATCGGCCGAAGAGCCTGGCTTCCTGGCCAGCCTGCTCGAGAACCCGCTCGTGCTGCCCGGTGCCGGCGTGCTGGTCGCGCTGATCGCCGGCCTGGGCCTGTACCGCCTGCGCGGCCGCCTGCGCAAGCAGAGCGGCGAGACGTCCTTCCTCGAAAGCCGCCTGCAGCCGGATTCCTTCTTCGGTGCCAGCGGCGGCCAGCGCATCGACACCCGCGAGGCGGCGTCGTCGACGTCGGGCGCGGTCTCGTCGATGAGCTATTCGCTGAGCCAGCTCGACGCCATCGGTGATGTCGATCCGGTCGCCGAAGCCGACGTCTACCTCGCCTACGGCCGCGACCTGCAGGCCGAGGAAATCCTGAAGGAAGCGATGCGCTCGAGCCCCGAGCGCATGGCGGTTCGCATCAAGCTGCTGGAGGTCTACGTCAAGCGGCGCGACATCAAGGGCTTCGAACTGCTGGCCACGCAGGTGTACTCGCTGACGCGCGGCACCGGCGAGGACTGGGAGAAGGCGCAGGAGCTCGGTCGCCAGATCGACCCCGAAAATCCGCTGTACCAGCCGGGCGGCGCGCCCGAACTGGCGATCGGGCCGAGCGGCAAGGTCATCGAGCCGCTCGATGCGACGACGATGCCGCACACCGCGAAGCCCTCGGCGCCGAGCTTCATGCCCGCTGCCGACGCCAACCTCGACGGCGGCATCGACGTCGACCTCGACCTTGATGTCGCCGGCCCGCCGCCGACGCCGGCCGAGATGACGCAGCCCGTCGAACAGGTGCCCTCGCTGCCGCCGCTGGACGAGCCGACGATGCCCGCCACGGTGAGCATGCCCACGGCGCCCGCGCCGGCGCCGAAGGCCGACGTGAGCGACAGCCAGATGGGCGCCCTCGATTTCGATCTCGGCGATTTCGGCACCGACGCCAAGACGCTGCCGGCGGCACCGGCGCCGAGTTCGTCGCGCGGGCCCGATTCGGTGCTCGACTTCGGCGACTTCCCGGTCGGTGGCGACAGCATGCCCGGCACGCTGGGCGGCGAAACCGACCCGCTGGCGCGCAAGCTCGAACTGGCCGAGGAGTTCCGCCAGATCGGCGACCTCGAAGGTGCACGCGACCTGCTCGAGGAAGTCGTCGCCAAGGCCGACGGTGCGCTGAAGAACAAGGCGCAGGGGATGCTCGCCAGTCTTGGCTGAGCCTGTTCGAAGGCTGGCCCTGGGCGTCGCCTACCGCGGCGGCGCCTACCACGGCTGGCAGTCGCAGCCCGACGGCCACACGGTGCAGGACCGGCTCGAAGCGGCGCTGGCCGAGTTTGCGGCCCAGCCCGTGGGCACCGTCTGCGCCGGCCGCACCGACACCGGCGTGCACGCGCTGAACCAGGTCGTGCACGTCGACGCGCCGGTCGAACGCGAGCCCTTCTCGTGGGTGCGCGGCGTCAACCGCTACCTGCCGGACGACATCGCGATCCAGTGGTGCCGGCCGGTCGATGCCGGCTTCCACGCCCGCAACAGCGCCCGCGGGCGGCGCTACCGTTTCATGCTGCTCGAATCGCCCGTGCGGCCGGCGCTCGAGTCGGGCGTGTGCGGCTGGGTGTTCCGGCCGCTCGATGGCACGGCGATGCAGGCCGCCGCCGCGCACCTGATCGGCGAGCACGACTTCAGCGCCTTTCGCGCCGCCGGGTGCCAGGCCGCGTCGCCAGTGAAGTCGCTGCGCCGCATCGAGGTGTCGCGCCGCGGCGCCTACTGGCGCTTCGACTTCGACGCCAGCGCGTTCCTGCACCACATGGTGCGCAACATCATGGGCTGCCTGGTGGTGGTGGGCGCTGGGCGGCAGCCGGCGGCCTGGATGGCCGAGGTGCTGGCCTCGAAGAGCCGCGACGCCGCGGCGCCGACCTTTCCTGCCGACGGGCTGTACTTCCTGGGGCCGTACTACGATGCGGCGCATGGCATTCCCGAACACACGCCGGCGTTCGACTGGCTACCTTAGCTGATGCGCACCCGCATCAAGATCTGCGGCCTCACGCGCGAGGCCGACGTCGACGATGCCCTCGAGGCCGGTGCCGACGCCCTCGGCTTCGTGCTCTACGCCAAGAGCCCACGCCACGTGACGCTGGAGCGCGCGGTCGAGTTGATCGGCCGCCTCCCGCCCTTCGTCACCCCGGTGCTGCTGTTCGTGAACGCCTCGCCGGCCGAACTGCGCCGCGCCACCGAGGCTTTGCCGCAGGCGCTGCTGCAGTTCCACGGCGACGAAACGCCCGATCAGTGCGCGGCGGCGGCACGGCCCTACCTGCGCGCCGCCCGCATGGCACCGGGGTTCGATTTGCTAGACTTCGCAGCCCGTTTCCACGGTGCCGCGGGCCTCTTGCTCGACACCCATGCGGAGTCGTACGGCGGCAGCGGAAAGGTCTTCGATTGGTCACTGATTCCTCCAAGCGTGCCCCTTCCGGTCGTTTTGTCTGGTGGGTTGAGTCCTGCCAATGTGACCGATGGGGTGCTTCGCGTCCGGCCCTGGGCCGTTGACGTGAGCTCCGGCGTGGAGCAGGGCAAGGGCATCAAGCATGCCGCCCTGATGCGCCGGTTCTGCAAGGCGGTGCGCGATGCCGACGAAAGGCTCGCCGCCGGCTGAGACCCTGTCGGAGGATTCCCGAATGCTGAACTACGAACAACCGGATGCCCGCGGGCATTTCGGTCCCTACGGCGGCACTTTCGTCGCCGAAACCCTGATCCACGCGCTGCGCGAACTGCAGGCCGCCTACGACCAGGCGCGCCAGGACCCGGCCTTCATGGCCGAGTTCCGCCATGAGCTGAAGCACTTCGTCGGCCGGCCGTCGCCCGTGTACCACGCGGCACGGCTGTCGCGCGAACTGGGCGGTGCGCAGATCCACCTGAAGCGCGAGGATCTCAACCACACCGGCGCGCACAAGGTGAACAACACCATCGGCCAGGCGCTGCTGGCGCGCCGCATGGGCAAGCCGCGCGTCATCGCCGAAACCGGCGCCGGCCAGCACGGCGTGGCAACGGCGACGATCTGCGCGCGCTACGGCATGGACTGCGTGGTCTACATGGGCAGCGAAGACGTGAAGCGCCAGTCGCCCAACGTCTACCGCATGCACCTGCTGGGCGCCAAGGTCGTGCCGGTGGACAGCGGCAGCCGCACGCTGAAGGACGCGCTGAACGAAGCGCTGCGCGACTGGGTGACGAACGTCGAGAACACCTTCTACATCATCGGCACCGTCGCCGGCCCGCACCCGTACCCGACGATGGTGCGCGACTTCCAGAGCGTGATCGGCGACGAATGCCTGGTGCAGATGCCCGAGATGATCGCCGAACTCGGTGGCCCCGCGGGCCGGCAACCCGACGCCGTGATCGCCTGCGTGGGCGGCGGCAGCAACGCGATGGGCATCTTCTATCCCTACATCCGCCACGAAGGCGTGCGCCTGATCGGCGTCGAGGCGGCCGGCCAGGGGCTGGCGAGCGGCAAGCACGCCGCCAGCCTGTCGGCCGGCTCGCCGGGCGTGCTGCACGGCAACCGCACCTACCTGCTGCAGGACGCCAACGGCCAGATCACCGAGACGCACAGCATCAGCGCCGGCCTCGACTACCCCGGCGTCGGCCCCGAACACGCGTACCTGAAGGACATCGGCCGCGCCGAGTACGTCGGCATCACCGACGACGAAGCACTCTCCGCCTTCCACCGCCTGTGCCGCACCGAGGGCATCATCCCGGCGCTCGAATCGAGCCACGCGGTCGCCTACGCGATGAAGCTCGCGCCGACGATGCGCCCCGACCAGCACCTGCTGGTGAACCTGTCGGGCCGTGGCGACAAGGACATCGGCACCGTCGCCGACCTGTCGGGTGCCGACTTCTACTGCCGGCCTTCGTGCCGTGGCCAGCAGGTGAAGCAATGAGCCGGATCGCGAAGACCTTCGAAGCGCTCGGCCGCAGCGGCCGCAAGGCGCTGATCCCGTACATCTGCTGCGGCGACCCGTTTGCCGACGCCACGCCGGACATCATGCAGGCGCTGGCCGACGGCGGTGCCGACGTCATCGAGCTCGGCGTGCCCTTCAGCGACCCGATGGCCGATGGCCCGGTGATCCAGAAGGCGAGCGAGCGCGCACTCGCGCGCGGCATCGGCCTGCCGCAGGTGCTGGCGGCGGTGCGTGCGTTCCGCCAGCGCAACGCGACGACGCCGGTCGTGCTGATGGGCTACGCGAACCCGATCGAGCGCTACGACCAGCGCGAAGGCGAGGGCGCTTTCGTGAAGGCCGCGGCAGCGGCCGGCGTGGACGGCGTGCTCGTCGTCGACTACCCGCCGGAAGAGTGCGAAGCCTTCGCGGCGACACTCAAGAAGGCGGGCCTGGACCTGATCTTCCTGCTCGCCCCCACGTCCACCGACGAACGCATCGCGAGCGTCGGCCGTGTCGCCAGCGGCTACGTGTACTATGTGTCGCTCAAGGGCGTGACCGGGGCCGGCCATCTGGACACCGACGCCGTGGCGGCGATGCTGCCGCGCATCCGGGAGCGCGTGAACGTGCCGGTGGGCGTGGGCTTCGGCATCCGCGACGCCGCGACCGCGAAGGCGGTGGGCCGGGTGTCGGACGCCGTGGTCATCGGGTCGCGGCTGGTGCAGATCCTGGAAGCCGAGCCGCGCGAACGTGCGGCCGGCGCCGCGAAGGCCTTCATGGCCGAGATCCGCGCCGCGCTCGACGCCGCGTGACGGGAATCCGAGAAGGAGTGAGGACGCGATGAGCTGGTTGGAAAAGCTGCTGCCGCCGAAGATCCAGCAAACGGATCCGAACGAGCGCCGCACGGTGCCCGAAGGCCTGTGGGTCAAGTGCCCCGAGTGCGAGACCGTGCTCTACAAGACCGACCTGGAGCAGAACCTCAACGTCTGCCCGAAGTGCGACCACCACCACCGCATCGGCGCGCGTGCCCGCCTCGACAGCTTCCTCGACCCCGAAGGCCGGTGGGAAATCGGCCAGGAAGTGCTGCCGGTCGACGCACTCAAGTTCCGCGACAGCAAGAAGTACCCCGAACGGCTGAAGGCCGCGCTCGAAACCACCGGCGAGACCGACGCGCTGGTGGTGATGGGCGGCGCGGTGATGAGCGTGCCGCTGGTCGCCGCGTCCTTCGAGTTCGACTTCATGGGCGGCTCGATGGGCTCGGTGGTCGGCGAACGCTTCGTGCGCGGCGTCGAGGCCGCCATCGAGCAGAGGGTGCCCTTCGTCAGCTTCACCGCCACCGGCGGCGCGCGCATGCAGGAAGGCCTGCTGAGCCTGCTGCAGATGGCGAAGACGAACGCCGCGCTGACCCACCTGGCGAAGGCGAAGCTGCCCTACATCAGCGTGCTGACCGACCCCACGATGGGCGGCGTGTCGGCGAGCTTCGCGTTCGTCGGCGACGTCGTCATCGCCGAGCCGAAGGCGCTGATCGGCTTCGCTGGCCCGCGGGTCATCGAGAACACGGTGCGCGAGAAGCTGCCCGAAGGCTTCCAGCGCAGCGAGTTCCTCCTGACCAAGGGTGCGCTCGACATGATCACCGACCGCCGCCAGCTGCGCCCGGTCATCGCCCGCGTGCTGGCGATGCTGATGCGGCAGAGCGCGGACGCGGTCAGTTAGCCCCCACGCTCCCTCCCGGTCGCTGCCCCCCGAGGGGGCTCGCGCTGCGGACCGGCGGAGCCGGATCCGTGCACGCCGCTTGATCACCATCCTGCCGTGTTGACTTCGCTCGACGACTGGCTCGCGCATTGCGAGCGCATGCACCCGACCTCGATGGACCTGTCGCTGGAGCGTACGGTCGAGGTGCGGCGGCGGCTGGGCATCGAGTTCGACGTGCCGCTGATCACCGTCGCCGGCACCAACGGCAAGGGGTCGACCTGCGCGATGCTGGAAGCGATCGCGCTCGCGGCCGGCTATCGCGTGGGCCTGTACCAGAAGCCCGAGCTCGTGCACTTCACCGAGCGTTGCCGTGTCGGCGGCCAGGCGGTGACGCCGGAGTTGCTGGCCGAGCACATGGCGGCGGTGGAGGCGGCGCGCGGCGAGATCACGCTCACCAAGTTCGAGTTCACGACGCTCGCCATCGCGCGCCTGCTGTCGAAGGCGGCGCTGGATCTGTTGATCCTCGAGGTCGGACTTGGTGGCCGCTTCGACGCCGTCAATGCCTTCGACACCGACTGCGCCGTCATCACCAGCATCGACCTCGACCACACCGAGTGGCTGGGGCCGGACCGCGAATCGATCGGCGCCGAGAAGGCGCAGGTGATGCGCAGCGGCAAGCCGGCCATCGTGTCCGATCCGCTGCCGCCGCAGAGCGTGGTGGCGCACGCCGAAGCGATCGGTGCCGACCTCTGGCTCGTCGGCCGCGACTTCAACCACGGCGGCGACCGCCAGCAGTGGCACTGGGCCGGCCGTGGCCGGCGCTACAGCGGCCTGGCCTACCCGGCACTGCGCGGCGCGAACCAGCTGCTCAACGCCGCCGGCGTGCTGGCCGCGTTCGAGGCGCTGCGCGACCGGCTGCCGATCACGGCGCAGGCGATCCGCCAGGGCCTGGCGTTGGTCGACCTGCCGGGTCGTTTCCAGATCGTGCCCGGCCAGCCGACGCTGGTGCTGGACGTGGCGCACAACCCGCAGTCGGTGGCGGCGCTCGCCGTCAACCTCGACGCGATGGGCTTCTATCCGCGCACGCGCGCCGTCTTCGGCGCGATGCGCGACAAGGACATCGCCGGGCTGCTGGCACGCATCCGGCCGATCATCGACGCCTGGCACCTGACCGACCTGCCGACCGCGCGCGCCGCGACGGCTGCCGAGCTTGCGCAGGCGCTCGGTGACGGCACCGAAACGCACTGTCACGCATCGCCCGCCGACGCACTGGCCGCCGCGGCGGCCGCGGCCGACCCAGCCGATAGAATCGTGGTCTTCGGTTCCTTCTACACGGTGGGCGGTGTCCTCAAGCAGGGCCTGCCGCGCCTCGCGGCCCGCCACCTCGGCTGACGCGTCGGATACATGCCCCTGCCGTCGTTCCTCCAACGCAAGCCCGACCCCAAAGCCCGCCGCGGTGCCGCGCCCGACGACGGCGCCGGCCCGGTCGAGGCGGCGCGCACACGCGCACGCCGCCGCCTGATCGGCGCGGTGGCGCTGCTGGCGGTCGGGATCGTCGTCTTCCCGCTCGTCTTCGAGACCCAGCCGCGCCCGCTGGCCGTCAACGTGCCCATCGACGTGCCGGCGCGCAAGGACGGCGGCAGCGTCGTCGCCGGCGCGCGCCCCGCGGCCACGAGGCCGGCGCCGCCACCGCCCGCCGAGGCGCCGGTGGAAGCGGCACCGCCCGCGTCGGCGTCGGCCCC
>CAUJHQ010000051.1 GCA_963204815.1 Pseudomonadota bacterium
CGCGCGCGCTTCCATCAGCATCAGCAGCGGGCCCGGGGCTTGCACCTCGGCCTCGTCGGTCGCTTCGGCGCGGCGGCGTCTCGTCATGCGGCCATGTTAGCGGCGCGCCTTCTTCTTCGTTGGGGCGCTTGCCCTAGAGCGCCCTGTCACCTGCGAGACAGCCGACGACACCGCCGTGCTGACCATGCTCTTGGCAACGCGGCCCATCGTGCCGGTCACCGCCCCCGTGAGGCGCCTGCCCGCCCGCACGACGGCTGCGGAGACGTCACCGTCGCCTTCGGCTTCGCCGGGCAGCGGCAAGGCCTTCAGGTCGTCGTAGCCGATGCGGATGGCCTCGGCCAGGTCCTTCACGTCGGGCATCGCGGCGGCGTCGGCCATGAGGCCGAAGTCCAGGCTCTGGTCGTAGCTCTGCACGGTGATGTTGAGTGCAATGCCATGCACGACGATCGAGGTCGGGTAGTTGGTGAGCATCTTCGCGCCCGCCATGTACAGCGGCACCGGCGGCCCGGGCACGTTGCTGATGACGACGTTGGCCACCTGAGGGATGCGGTCGGCCACCTTGGCCTTGCCGTAGATCGCGGTCGCCGCTTCCATCAGCCAGGGCACGCCGAGCGACGGGAAGTCGGTCGGCAACAGGCTCTTGATGGAGCCCATCGTCGACTTCATCGCCGCCGTGGCCGCCTTCACGTGCGCCAGCCGCTTCGCCGGATCCGCGATGTTCGTGCCCAGGCTGATGAAGCTCATCGAGGCCTGGTTGTCGGCGCTCGTGTCGCCCTTCTCGCGCAGCGAGATCGGCACCGCGGCGATGAGCGACTTGCGCGGCAGCGCGCGCCGCGTCGAGAAGTAGCGCCGCAGCGCGCTGCTGCACACCATCAGCACGACGTCGTTCAGCGTCGCGCCGTGGGCGCGGCCGAGCGCCTTCGCCTCCGCCATCGGCAGCGTCACGCTGGCGAACGCGCGGCCGGTGGTGACGGTCGAATTGAGCGGCGTGCGCGGCGCCAGCGTCAGGTTGCTCGGCCGCTTCGGGCCGCCCAGCAGCGACGAGCGTGCGATCGCCTGCTGCGCCGCCCCCGACAAGGTGCCGACCGTGGACGGCAGGTCGCGCACGATCTGCGCCACCTTCTGCGCCTGGCCGCCGATCACGCCGCGCAGCATCTCGGTCATCTCGAGCTTGAAGGTGCGCGGCCGGCGCGACGCCGCCTTCTCGACGGCACGCGGCTCGGGCGTGAGGTCGAGGATGGCGTTGGCCAGTGCCACCGCGGCCTGGCCGTCGACTGCCGCGTGGTGCAGCTGCGTGTACAGCGCCACGCGCCGGCCGCCGCCGGGCGAAGGCGCCAGGCCTTCGAACACATGCATCTTCCACAGCGGGCGCTTGCGGTCGAGCAGCACCGGGTGCAGCTCGCCGACGGCCGCCTCCAGCTCGGCGATGCCCGAGCCCTTGGGCAGCTTGACCTCGACGATGTGCTGCTTCATGTCGGGCACGGCGTCGACCCAGGCCGGGTTCGCTAGGTTCAGCGGCATCCACCACAGCTTGCGGCGCAGCACCGGCGCCACCGGCAGGCGGCTCTCGATGTGCTTGCGCAGCGCGCTGACGAAGCGCCCCTTCGTGCCCGCGGGCAGCTCGAAGACGTGCAACGCGCCGACGTGCATCGGCATCTGGGGCGTTTCGAGGAAGAGAAAGGTGGCGTCGAGTCCGGACAGCTGCTTCATGCGCACTCCGTGGCGGGGGTCGCGGCCATGCTAGGCGGCGCGGGATGGCGGTCGGCCCAGGGCAAGCCCTAGGAGGTTTCGTGGGCCCGTTCAGTCGAGGCGCCGTTGCCGCAGTGCCAGCGCCTCGTTGGCGCCGAGCGCGCCCAGCACCAGCAGGCCACCGCCCAGCACCGCCGCGCTCGGCGCTTCGCCGGCCCCGAGCCAGGCCCACGCGACGCCGAACACCACCTCCAGCAGCGCCAGCAGCGAGGCTTCGGGTGCGCTCAGCACGCGCGCCGCGGCCACCGCCAGCAGGCACGGGATGGCCAGCTGCACCGCGCCCAGCAACGCGAGCAGGCCGAGGTCGTGCGCCGACGCCGCGAACGGCAGTGCCAGCGGCAGCGTGATGGCGGCCGACAGCAGCGCGCCGATCAGCACCGCCGGCAGCATGTCGGCCCCCTGCCCGGTCTTCGAACCCTGCACGTGCTGCAGCAGCGTCCAGTTGACGGCCGCGGCGACCGGCACCGCCAGCGCCACGGCGGTGCCCACGAGGTGGCGCGCCTCGCTCGCACTGACCTGCTGGCCGTACATCCAGGCGATGCCGATGCCGGCGACGACGATGGCGCTCCAGGTGCGCAGCGCGAGCCGGTGGCCGAGCACGAAGCGCGCGCCGAGCGCGGTGAAGAGCGGCGCGGTGGCCATCGTGATCAGCACGTTGGCCACCGTGGTCAGCGTCAGCGCGACCATGAAGGCGGTGTACATCACGCACCAGCACAGCCCCGACAGCCAGAGCGCGCGGCCACCGTCGCGCAGCGACGCCCACAGCGCGCGCGGCCCGCGCTGCCACGACAGCAGCAGCACGAGCGCGAGGGCGTTGAAGGCACTGCGCCAGAAGGTGACCTCGAAGGCGCGTGCGGCCTCGAGGTGGCGCGTGACGACGCCGGCGATGCTCCACATCAGGGTCACGGCGATCATCGTGAAGACCGCTTGGCGGTGGGTCATGAACAAGGGCGGGAAAACGGCAACCCGACACTGTAGCCGCCTGGCAGATGGGGCTACCATGGCGCCCCGTTCGACCGCCGCGCGCGCCGCTGCCCACCCCCGTGTCCGCCACGCCCAGCCCCGCTGACTGCGCCACCGACCGCGCGGCGCGCGGCCGCTGGCGGCGCGGCTTGGCGGGGGCGCTCGCGTCCTGGTGCCTGGCGCTGTGCGCGCTGCCGGCCGCGGCGCAGCCGATGATCACCTTGCTCGACGGCGAGGCCGTCGTCATCGAAGAAGCGCGCCGCCTCTCCGCCGTGCCGGGCCTGCGCCTGAGCGCCGGCGCGATCGTCGACACCGGCAGTGCCAGCCCGCTGGTGCGCATCGAGTGGCCCGACGGCACCGCCGCCGACCTCGGCGCCGGCACCCGCGTGATGGTCGCCCCGCCCGGCTTCGCGGCGCGTGGCGGCAAGGCGCCGCTGCTGTACCTGCTGCAGGGCTGGGTGAAGCTCGGGGGCGCTGGGCGCGAGCCGGTCGGCGGCGTGGTCACGCCGGCCCTCGAACTGCTGCCCTTCGCCGGTGCCGCGGTCGTCGTCGCCGATCGTCGTGAACGTCATGTCTTCGCCGAGGCGGGCGCGCTCGAGCTGCTGGAACGCCCCGGCGGCCGGCGCGTCGCGCTCGGTGCTGGCGCGTTCTACGGCGCCGACGGCGTGCTGCCGCGGCCGCCGGCCGACTGGCTGGCGCGCGTGCCGCGTGCCTTCCGCGACGCCATTCCGCGCCGCGCCGCCAGCCTGGCCGGCCGCGACGTGGCCGGCGGCGCACTGCCGCCGCCCGCCTACGCCGCCGTCGCCGACTGGCTGGCCGCCGAGCCGGCGCTGCGCAAGCCCTTTCCGCGGCGCTTCCTGCCCTGGGCCGCCGACCCGGCCTTCCGGCGCGAACTGCAGTCCCACCTGTCGGCGCACCGCGAGTGGGACCCGATCCTCAACCCACCGCCGCCGCCCACGCCGACCTTGGCGCCGGCCCGCTGACGCCCCCTCCAGGAACCGCCGATGAAGCTGCTCGTCAAGTTCAACCTGCTGTTCCTGCTGGTGATGGTGCTCGGCCTGGGCACCAGCGCCGTCATCAGCCGCAACCTGCTGGAAGACAACGCGAAGGACGAGGTGCTGAACAACGCCCGCCTGCTGATGGAGAAGGCGCTCGCGGTGCGCGCCTACACGTCCAACCAGATCACCAAGCTGCTGCAGACGCAGATGAAGTACGAGTTCCTGCCGCAGAGCGTGCCCAGCTATTCGGCCGTCGAGGTGCTGGGCTCGCTGCAGGCCAAGTACCCGGAGTTCGCCTACAAGGAGGCGACGCTGAACCCGACCAACCCGCGTGACCGCGCGGTCGGCTGGGAGGTCGACATCGTCAGCCAGTTCCGCAGCAACGCCGAACTGAAGGAGTCCTACGGCCAGCGCGACACGCCCACCGGCCCGTCGCTGTGGATCGCAAGGCCGCTGCGCATCACCAACCCCGCCTGCCTGGAGTGCCACAGCAGCGTCGAGGCCGCGCCGAAGACGCTGGTCGACCGCTACGGGCCGGCCAACGGCTTCGGCTGGCAGTTGAATGAGGTGATCGGTGCGCAGGTGATCTCGGTGCCGATGTCGCTGCCGCTGGCGCGCGCCGAGCGTTCGTTCCGCGTCTTCATGCTGAGCCAGGTGGGCGTGTTCGTCGCCGTCGGCATCGTGCTGAACCTGATGATCTGGTTCGTCATCGTGCGGCCGGTGACCCGGCTGTCGGCACTGGCCGACCGCGTGAGCCAGGGCGAGCTCGACGCGCCCGAGTTCGGCAAGGCCGGGCGCGACGAGATCGGCACGCTGGCCGCCAGCTTCTCGCGCATGCGCGCGAGCGTCGTGCAGGCGATGCGCATGCTCGAGAACTGACGCCGTCGCACCGATGTCCACGCCCGAGCGCCTCGGCAAGTACCGCATCACCGACGTGCTCGGCGAGGGCGCGATGGGCGTCGTCTACAAGGGCTTCGACCCCGGCATCGGCCGCGTCGTCGCGCTGAAGACGATCCGCCGCCACCTGATGTCGGGCGCCGACGCCGGCAGTGCCGCGCTGGCACGCTTCCGCAACGAGGCGCAGGCCGCGGGCCGCCTGTCGCACCCCGGCATCGTCGCCGTCTACGATTTCGGCGACGAGGGCGATGTCGCGTACATCGCGATGGAGTACGTGGAGGGCCGCGCGCTCGCCCGCGTGCTCGGTGCCGACCTGCGCTTCGCCGACGACGACATCCTGAGCCTGATGGGCCAGCTGCTCGACGCGCTTGGCCACGCGCACGCCAACGGCGTGTGGCACCGCGACATCAAGCCCGGCAACCTGATCCTCGCCAACGACGGCCGGCTGAAGATCGCCGACTTCGGCATCGCGCGCATCGAGAACGCCGCCTTGACGCAGGTGACCAGCGTCGTCGGCACGCCGGGCTACATGGCGCCCGAGCAGTTCCTCGGCAAGGGCATCGACCGCCGCGCCGACCTGTACGCCGCCGGCGTGCTGCTGTACCAGTTGCTGGTCGGGCGGCCGCCGTTCAGCGGCACGACCGAGTCGCTGATGTACCGCGTGGTGAACGAGCCGCCGCTGCTTCCGTCGCAGGTGCAGGACGCGCGGCGCGACGCCAGCTTCGACGCCTTGCTCGCCACCGCGCTCGCGAAGGATCCGGCGCAACGCTTCGAGAGCGCCGCCGCCTTCAAGCAGGCGCTCGTCGCCGTCGCCGGCCGACCGCCGCAAGCCGCGGTGTCCGACGACACGCTGGTCAGCGTGATGCGCGTGCCGCCGCCGCCACAGCCGCCCCCGCCGTCCACCGCGTCGCCGCCCGGCCACTGGGATGCGGCGGTGCTGGCGCGCGCCGAAACTACGTTGGCCCGCCACGTCGGCCCGCTGGCGGCCGTGCTGGTGCGGCGCGCCGCGCGCGAATGCCACGACCTGCCGGGGCTGTACGCCAAGCTGGCCGAGCAGGTGACGAGCCCGGCCGCGCGCGAGGCCTTCACCGCCGACGTGGCGCTGCACCGCACCGCGGGCGCCACCGGTGGGGCCACCCGGCCGCCCACGGTGGCACCCGCCGCCCCGGCATCGACCGGCGGCACGCCGATCACGGAAGCGCTGGCCGCGCAGTGCACGAAGGTGCTGGCGCGGCACATCGGCCCGATCGCGCCGGTCGTCGTGAAGCGGGCCGCTGCGCGCCACCCGGCCCGGGCGGCGTTCTTCGTCGCCCTGGAAGAAGCGGTACCGGACGCCGACGCGCGCGCTGCGCTGCGCGCCGAACTCGAACGCCTGCCGAAGACGTAGCCCCGAGCGCTTGGGCGCTCAGTGGCTCAGCCGTTCAGGCGGCCTCGCGCGAAGCACGCTTGCGGTCGTGCTCCTTCAGCCACCGCTTGCGCACGCGGATGCTCTTCGGCGTGATCTCGACCAGTTCGTCGTCGGCGATGAATTCCACCGCGTACTCGAGCGTGAGGTCGATCGGCGGCGTGATCTTGATCGCGTCTTCCTTGCCGCTGACGCGGAAGTTCGTCAGCTGCTTCATGCGCGTGGCGTTGACGACGAGGTCGTTGTCGCGGCTGTGGATGCCGACGATCATGCCTTCGTAGACCGGGTCGCCGGCGCGCACGAACATGCGGCCGCGGTCGTCGAGCTTGCCCAGCGCGTAGGTGAAGATCTCGCCGTCGTCCATGCTGATCAGCACGCCGTTCTTGCGGCCTTCGATCTCGCCCTTGTAGGGCTCGTAGCCGTCGAAGATGTTGCTGATGAGCCCGGTGCCGCGCGTCAGGTTCATGAATTCGTTGGAGAAGCCGATCAGCCCGCGCGCCGGGATGCGGTACTCCAGCCGAACGCGGCCGCGGCCGTCGGTCTCCATGTTGACGAGGTCGGCCTTGCGCTCGCCCAGCGCCTGCATGACGCCGCCCTGGTGCTGGTCCTCGATGTCGACGGTGACCATCTCGATCGGCTCGTGGCGCTCGCCGCCGACGTCGTGGAAGACGACGCGCGGCTTGCTCACCGCGAGCTCGTAGCCTTCGCGGCGCATGTTCTCCAGCAGGATCGTCAGGTGCAGTTCGCCGCGGCCGGAGACCTCGAAGATGCCGTCCTCGCCCGATTCCTTGACGCGCAGCGCCACGTTGCTCTGCAGTTCCTTCTGCAGGCGGTCCCAGATCTGGCGGCTGGTGACGAACTTGCCTTCACGGCCGGCGAGCGGGCTGTTGTTGACGCAGAAGTTCATCGTCAGCGTCGGCTCGTCGACCTTCAGCATCGGCAGCGGCTGCGGGTTCAGCGGGTCGGTGATCGTGACGCCGATGCCGATGTCCTCGATGCCGTTGACGAGCACGATGTCGCCCGGGCCGGCGGAGTCGGCCATGCGGCGCTCCAGCCCTTCGAAGGTGAGCACCTGGTTGATGCGGCCCTTCACGGCCTTGCCGTCCGGGCCTTCCATCACCAGCACGTCCATCATCGGCTTGATGGTGCCGGCATTGACCCGGCCGACACCGATGCGGCCGACGTAGGTGGAGTAGTCGAGCGACGAGATCTGCAGCTGCAGCGGCGCGGCGGGGTCGCCTTCGTGCGGCTTCACGTGCGCGAGCACGGTCTCGAACAGCGGCGCCATGTCGCTGCCCCAGGCCTCGCCGGCCGTGCCTTCGGCGAGCGAGGCCCAGCCGTTCAGGCCCGAGGCGTAGACGACCGGGAAGTCGAGCTGGTCCTCGGTGGCGCCGAGCTTGTCGAAGAGGTCGAAGGCGGCGTTGATGACGTAGTCGGGCCGCGAGCCCGGCTTGTCGACCTTGTTGACGACGACGATCGGCTTGAGGCCCAGCGCGAGCGCCTTCTTCGTCACGAAGCGCGTCTGCGGCATCGGGCCTTCCTGGGCGTCGATCAGCAGCACGACGCCGTCGACCATCGACAGCGCGCGCTCGACCTCGCCGCCGAAGTCGGCGTGGCCGGGCGTGTCGACGATGTTGATGTGCGTGCCCTGCCACTCGACGGCGCAGTTCTTCGCCAGGATGGTGATGCCGCGCTCGCGCTCGATGTCGTTGCTGTCCATCACGCGTTCGGCGACCTTCTCGTTCTCGCGGAAGGTGCCGCTCTGGCGCAGCAGCTGGTCCACCAGCGTGGTCTTGCCATGGTCGACGTGGGCGATGATGGCGATGTTGCGGATCTGGCGGGTCATGGGCTTGCCTGGACTTCGAGAGGACTGAGCAGACGGTCGGCGATGAGTTCGCCGGCCGCGATGTGGGCGCTGCCGAGGAAGGCGCGCGGGTTCGTGGCGTAGACGCGCACGGCGGGCGCATCGGCCAGCGCCACGCGGCGCCGGAGGCCGGTGAGGAAGCGGCCGGCCTCGTCGTCCGGCAGCTGAACTTCGGGCCAGCCGGCGAGCAGCACGTCGGGCGGGAGCAGCAGCGCGTCGCGCCGCGCCTCGTCCATCTCGGCCAGCGTTTCCAGCGTGACGGCCTTCGACAGTTCGAGCGGGCCGCTGCCGGTGCGCCGCAGCGCCGCGAGGTGGGCGCCGCAGCCGAGCGCGGCGCCGAGGTCTTCGGCCAAGGTGCGGATGTAGGTGCCCTTGCTGCAGGTGACGTCGATCACGAGCGTCGGAGACTGCCACTCGACGATGTCGAGGGCGTGAACCGTGACGCGGCGCGGCTCGCGCTCGACCTCGATGCCGGCGCGCGCATAGTCGTACAGCGCCCGCCCCTGGTGCTTGAGCGCCGAGTGCATCGGCGGCAGCTGGTCGATGGGGCCGGTGAAGCGCAGCAGCACTGCATCGATGTCGGCGCGCGTGACGTCCACCTCGTGCTGTTCGATCACCTCGCCCTCGCCGTCGGCGGTGCTGGTGCGCTGGCCCAGGCGCAGCGTGGCGCGGTAGCGCTTGTCGGCGTCCAGGCTGGCCTGGCTCCACTTGGTGGCGGCGCCGAAGCACAGCGGCAGCAGGCCGGTGGCCAGCGGGTCCAGCGTGCCGGTGTGGCCGCCCTTCTCCGCGCGCAGGATGCCCTTGGCCTTCTGCAGCGCGTCGTTGCTCGTCCAGCCGAGCGGCTTGTCGAGCAGCAGCACGCCATGCAAGGCGCGGCGGGGCGTCTTGGTGGCCATCAGTCTTCTTTGGCGCGCGTGGCGTTCGCGCGGGCGATCAGGGCCGAGATGTCGGCAGCGCGCTCGGTGGTCTGGTCGAAGGTGAAGTGCAGCGTCGGCACCGTGTGGATCGACAGGCGCTTGAACAGGCCGTTGCGCAGGAAGCCGGCCGCTTCGTTCAGCGCCGCGGCGCTCTCTTCGGCACTGCCCACCAGCACCGAGAAGTAGACCTTCGCGTGCGCGTAGTCGGGCGAGACCTCGACCTGGTTGATCGTCACCATGCCGATGCGCGGGTCCTTCAGGTCGCGGATGAGCTCCGCCAGGTCGCGCTGGATCTGGTCGGCGACGCGGAAGCTTCGGTTCGGAACGGATTTCTTGTGACGCATGGGCAATCTCCCAAACGGCAAGCCCCGCACGAGCGGGGCTGCCGACATCAAGGGCGTGCGCGGATCCGGCTCCGCCGGTCCGCCGCGCGAGCCCCCTCGGGGGCAGCGACCGGGAGGGAGCGTGGGGGCTAGAGGGTTCTCGCCACTTCCTTGACTTCGAAGAACTCGAGCTGGTCGCCTTCCTTGATGTCGCTGTAGTTCTTGAGCTTGACGCCGCACTCGAAGCCTTCCTTGACCTCGCGCACGTCGTCCTTGAAGCGCTTGAGCGAGTCGAGCTCGCCGGTGTAGATGACCACGTTGTCGCGCAGCAGGCGGAAGCGCGCGTTGCGCGTGACCTGGCCGGCGGTGACCATGCAACCGGCCACGGTGCCGATCTTCGACGCCACGAACACGCTGCGGATCTCGGCCATGCCGATGACCTCTTCGCGCTGCTCCGGTGCCAGCATGCCGGACATGGCCGCCTTCACCTCGTCGACCGCGTCGTAGATGATGTTGTAGTAGCGCAGGTCGACGCCGTTGTTCTCGGCCAGCTTGCGCGCACCGGCATCGGCACGCGTGTTGAAGCCGATGATGACGGCCTTCGACGCGATCGCGAGGTTGACGTCGCTCTCGGTGATGCCGCCGACCGCCGCGTGCACGATCTGCACCTTGACCTCGGGCGTGCTGAGCTTGAGCAGGCTCTGCGCCAGCGCTTCCTGGGAGCCCTGCACGTCGGCCTTGACGATGAGCGACAGGGTCTGCGCGCTTTCGCCGAGCTGGTCGAACATGTTCTCCAGCTTCGCAGCCTGCTGCTTGGCGAGCTTGACGTCGCGGTACTTGCCTTGGCGGAAGGTCGCGATCTCGCGCGCACGGCGCTCGTCGTTCAGCACCATGAACTCGTCGCCGGCCTGCGGCACTTCGGTCAGGCCCTGGATCTCGACCGGCATCGACGGGCCGGCCGAGTCGGTGGACTGGCCGTCCTCGTCGAGCATGGCGCGCACGCGGCCGAAGCTGGAACCGGCCAGCACGACGTCGCCCTTCTTCAGCGTGCCGCTCTGCACCAGCACGGTAGCGACCGGGCCGCGACCCTTGTCGAGCTTGGCTTCGATGACCAGGCCCTTGGCCGGTGCATCGGTCGGCGCCTTCAGTTCCAGCACTTCGGCCTGCAGCAGCACCTGCTCGAGCAGGTCGTCGATGCCCTGGCCGGTCTTGGCCGAGACCTGCACGAACGGCGATTCGCCGCCGAAGTCTTCCGGCACCACGCCCTCGGCCACGAGCTCGCTCTTCACGCGCTCGATGTTGGCGTCCGGCTTGTCGATCTTGTTCATCGCCACGACGATCGGCACCTCGGCCGCCTTCGCGTGGTGGATGGCTTCCTTCGTCTGCGGCATCACGCCGTCGTCGGCGGCCACGACCAGGATCACGAGGTCGGTGGCCTTGGCGCCGCGCGCGCGCATTGCCGTGAAGGCGGCGTGGCCCGGGGTGTCGAGGAAAGTGATGACGCCGCGCGGCGTCTCGACGTGGTACGCGCCGATGTGCTGCGTGATGCCGCCGGCTTCGCCCGCGGCCACGCGGGCACGGCGGATGTAGTCCAGCAGCGAGGTCTTGCCGTGGTCGACGTGGCCCATCACGGTGACGACCGGCGGACGCGGCAGCGCCTCGGCGCTGTCGTGCAGAGCGGTTTCCTCTTCCGTGAACGCTTCCGGGTCGTCCAGCTTGGCGGCGAAGGCCTTGTGACCCATCTCCTCGACGACGATCATCGCCGTCTCCTGGTCGAGCTGCTGGTTGATGGTGACCATCTGGCCCAGCTTCATCATCTGCTTGATGACCTCGGAGGCCTTCACGCTCATCTTGTGCGCGAGGTCGGCGACGCTGATGGTCTCCGGCACGTGCACTTCCTGCGTCTGCTGCTCGGCCGGGGCCTGGAAGCCGCTGCCGTTGCCGTCGCCACGGTCGCCGCGGCGTGCGCCGCCGCGCGGCGCGCGCCAGCCGGGGCGTGCGCCGCCGCTGTCGCCACGCGTCTTCAGCGCGGCGCGCTTCTTCGCGGCGTCGTCGGCCCAGCTGGAGCTCAGCTTCTCGGACTTGACCTGCTTCTTGTCGCCCGGCTTGGCGGTCGCCGACGCCGGCGCCGGCGCGCCCGGCTTGGCGGTCGGCTTGTGGATCGTGCCCTTGATCGCTTCCTTGGACGGATCGGCCGGCTTCGGCTCCTCGGGCTTCTTCGCCACGAGCGTCTTCTTGGGCGCGTTCATCATCGCCCGGATCGCGGCGGCCTCGGCCTCGGCGGCCTTGCGGCGGCGTTCGAGATCGGCCTGGCGCGCGGTGTCCTCGGCGGCCTTGTCGGCGGCCTTGACGACGCGCAGCACCGGCTTGGGCGGTTCGACCGGCTTCGGCGGCTCCGCAGGTGCCGGTGCGGCGGCCACGGGCTCAGGCGCCGGCGTGCCGGCGGCAGCCGCGGCAGCGGCGTCGGCCGCGGCCTTGGCAGCCGCTTCGGCGGCGGCCCTCGCGGCGGCTTCAGCAGCCTCGGCGGCGGCCTTCGCGGCGGCCTCGGCGGCTTCACGCGCCAGGCGTTCCTGCTCCTCGCGCAGGCGGCGCTGCTCGGCGAGCTCCGCTTCCTGAACGCGGATGGCGTCGGCCTGCGCGCGCGCTTCTTCCTCGCGGCGCTGCAGCTCGAGTTCCTCGGCGCTCGGGCCGGCTTCGCCCGCCGGACCGTCGTCGCGCTTGACGAAGACGCGCTTCTTGCGCACCTCGACCTGGATCGTGCGGGCCTTGCCGGAGGCGTCGGCCTGCTTGATCTCGGTGGTGGACTTCTTCGTCAGCGTGATCTTCTTGCGCTCGGCTCCGCCCGTTCCGTGCGCGGTGCGCAGGAACTCGAGCAGGCGCTCCTTGTCCGCTTCGGTCAGCGCGTCGTCCGGCGATTGCTTGGAGACGCCAGCCGACTGCAGCTGCTCGAGAAGCGCCGTGGTTGGGCGGTTGAGCTGTTGCGCGAACTGGGCGACGGTGGTCACGGCCATGTGGCGGGTTTCCTCGGGGGTATTTCGGCTCGGCGGCTCAGGCGGTGAACCAGTGCTCGCGGGCCTTCATGATCAGCGCACGGGCCTGCGCCTCGTCGACGCCGGTCATCTCGGTGAGTTCGTCGACGGCGAGGTCGGCGAGGTCGTCGCGCGTGTGGATGCCGCCGCCCGCGAGCTTGGCGATCAGCTCCGGCGTCAGGCCTTCCAGGTCGCGCAGGTCCTGGGAGACCTCCTCGACCTGCTCCTCGCGCTCGATCTCCATCGTGAGCAGCGCATCCTTGGCGCGGGTGCGCAGCTCCTGCACGGTGTCTTCGTCGAACGACTCGATCTCCAGCATCTCCTGCAGCGGCACGTAGGCCACCTCTTCCAGGCTGGTGAAGCCTTCGGCGATGAGGATGTCGGCGACTTCCTGGTCGACGTCGAGCTTCTCGACGAAGATCTTGCGCACCGACTCGGTCTCGGTGGCGTGCTTCGCCTCCGACTCCTCGGCGGTCATGATGTTGATGCGCCAGCCGGTGAGTTCGCTCGCCAGCCGCACGTTCTGGCCGCCGCGGCCGATGGCGATGGCGAGGTTCTCCTCGTCGACCACCACGTCCATCGCGTGGTGCTCCTCGTCGACGACGATCGACTGCACGTTCGCCGGGGCCAGCGCGCCGATGACGAACTGCGCCGGGTCTTCCGACCACAGCACGATGTCGACACGCTCGCCCGCGAGTTCGTTCGTGACCGCGTTGACGCGCGAGCCGCGCACGCCGACGCAGGTGCCGATGGGGTCGACGCGGCGGTCGTGGCTGACGACGGCGATCTTGGCGCGGCTGCCGGAGTCGCGGGCGCAGCTCTTGATCTCGAGCAGGCCCTGCTCGATCTCGGGCACTTCCTGCGAGAACAGCTCGATCATGAAGCCGGGCGCGCTGCGCGACAGCATGATCTGCGGGCCGCGCTGCGTGGGGTCGACGCCGAGGATGAAGGCCCGCACGCGGTCGCCCGAGCGCAGGTTCTCCTTCGGGATCATCTCGCTGCGCTTCAGGCGCCCTTCGACGCGACCGCTCTCGACGATGATGTCGCCCTTGTCCAGGCGCTTGACGGTGCCGACGAAGATCTTGTCGCCGCGCGCCATGAAGTCGTTCAGCAGCTGCTCGCGCTCGGCGTCGCGGATCTTCTGCAGGATCACCTGCTTGGCCGCCTGCGCACCGATGCGGCCGATCGGCACCGAGTCGATCGCTTCCTCGATGTAGTCGTCGACCTCGATGTCGGAGATCTGCTCCTGCGCCTCGAACAGCAGGACCTCGGCGTCGGCGTTCTGCAGGCCGGCCTCGTTCGGCACCACGTGCCAGCGGCGGAAGGTCTCGTAATCACCGGTCTCGCGGTCCACCGCGACACGGATGTCGACTTCGCCGCCGTGCAGCTTCTTGGTGGCCGAGGCGAGCGCCGCCTCCACCGCGCCGAAGACGACGTCGCGCTCCACCGTCTTCTCGCGCGAGATGGCGTCCACCAGCATCAGCATTTCGCGATTCATCGCTCCGAACCTCCGTCAACCCCTGTGGGCGCCCCCGCGGCGGCCTCTTCGGCCTTCTTCCCGCGGCGACCCTTGAAATCCAGCACCGGCACGAGACGGGCCTCGCGCACCTCTTCGAGGGCGAACGCGAGTTCCTGGTCGGCCTTGCCGTCGTTGAATTGCAGCAGCCAGCGGCCGGCGTCAGCGGCTGCGAGGCGGCCCTTCCAGACCTTGCGGCCCTGGAACGGCGCCTTCAGCGTGATGCTGACGTCCTGGCCGGCGAAGCGCACGTAGTCGGCCTCGCGCCGCAGCGGGCGGTCGAGGCCCGGCGACGAAACTTCGAGCCGTTCGTACGCGACCCCGTCGACCTCGAGCGCGTACTGCAGCTGGCGCGTGACCTGCTCGCAGTCCTCGACGGTGACGAACTCGCCTTCGCCGCTGGCGTAGGCACGGCCGGGAATGCGGTCGATGAAGACGCGCAGCAACCCGCGGGCGGAACGTTCGATGTCCACCAGCTCGAAACCGAGCCCGGTGACCGTCTGTTCGGTCGCCTCGCGCCAACCCAGGCGTGGTGCGCCCGCTGGCCGGGATTGATATGCTGCCTTCGCTTCGCCCAAAGTCCGCTGTCCGCTGTCTGCCGAGTTCGTGCCGTGTTCCCGTGTTGCAGGCCCGGGCTCCGACGCGCTCTTCAAGGCGATGCTTTCCGGTGTGAGGAAAGGTCGCGCAAAAAAAATGGGCTGGAAGAATCCGCCCACGCAGCATTACCCGGGAAAAGCGCATTATAGCGCGCTGCCATGCCTCGGGCAAGACGCGTGCCGCCGCGCACTGCGCGTGCGAGAATCCGCCGCCCCGCACCGAACCGATTCCCGGGCCGCACGCGGGTCCAACGACGCGACATCACGGAGCCACCATGGGTTTTCTCGCCGGCAAGCGCCTGCTCATCACCGGCCTTCTCTCGAACCGCTCGATCGCCTACGGCATCGCCCGCGCCTGCCGGCGCGAAGGCGCCGAACTGGCCTTCAGCTACGTCGGCGAACGCTTCAAGGACCGCATCACCGAGTTCGCCAAGGAGTTCGACTCGGACCTCATCTTCGACTGCGACGTCGGCTCTGACGAGCAGATCACCGCCATGTTCGCCGACCTCGGCAAGACGTGGCCCGAGTTCGACGGCTTCGTGCACTCGATCAGCTTCGCGCCGCGCGAGGCGATCGCCGGCGACTTCCTCGAAGGCCTGTCGCGCGAAGGCTTCCGCATCGCGCACGACATCTCGGCCTACAGCTTCCCGGCCATGGCCAAGGCGGCGGCGCCGATGCTGCGCCCGGGATCGGCGCTGCTCACGCTGACCTACCTGGGGGCGATCCGCGCCGTGCCCAACTACAACACGATGGGCCTGGCGAAGGCTTCGCTGGAGGCCAGCGTGCGCTACCTCGCCGCGGCGATGGGCAAGCGCGGCGTGCGCGTCAACGGCCTGTCTGCCGGGCCGATCAAGACGCTGGCGGCGAGCGGCATCAAGGACTTCTCCAGGCTGCTGGGCATCGTCGCGAAGAGTTCGCCTCTGGGCCGCAACGTGACGGTCGACGATGTCGGCAACGTCGCCGCCTTCCTGCTGTCTGACCTGGCCGCCGGCGTCACCGCCGAGATCACCTATGTCGACGGCGGCTTCAGCGTGGCGATGAGCGGCGACGCCGCCGACTGAGCGCCGCCCGCGGCGTTCAGCCTTCCTTCACGCAGTCGACAAAGTAGGTGCCGGCGGGCCCGCGCTCGTCGGCCTCGACGAGCCCGTGCACGTCGGTGTCGAACCCGGGGAACGCGGCGTTGAAGGTGCGCGTGAAGCGCAGGTAGTCGACGATGCGCTTGTTGAAGCGTTCGCCCGGGATGAGCAGCGGGATGCCGGGCGGGTACGGCGTCAGCAGCGAGGTCGTGATGCGGCCTTCCAGCCTGTCGATCTCGACCCGCTCGGTGCGCCGGTGCGCGATGTGCGCGAAGGCGTCGGCCGGCTTCATGGCGGGGTGCAGGTCGGAGAGGTACATCTCGGTCGTCAGGCGCGCGATGTCGCCCTTGGCGTACATCTCGTGGATGCTCTGGCAGAGGTCGCGCAGGCCCATGCGCTCGTAGCGCGGGTGGGCGGCGCAGAACTCGGGAAGGATGCGCCACATGGGCGCGTTCTTGTCGTAGTCGTCCTTGAACTGCTGCAGCGCCGTCAGCAGCGTGTTCCAGCGGCCCTTGGTGATGCCGATGGTGAACATGATGAAGAACGAGTAGAGGCCGGTCTTCTCGACGACCACGCCGTGCTCGGCCAGGAACTTGGTGACGATGGAGGCCGGAATGCCGGTCTTCGCGAACTTGCCCGACAGGTCCAGGCCGGGCGTGATCAGCGTGCACTTGATGGGGTCGAGGAGGTTGAAGCCGTCGGCCAGCGCGCCGAAGCCGTGCCACTTGGCCCCCGCCTTCAGCACCCAGTCGGCGCTCTTGCCGATGCCCTCGGCGGCCAGGCGGTCCGGGCCCCAGACCTTGAACCACCAGTCCTTGCCGAACTCCTTGTCGACCTTGCGCATCGCGCGGCGGAAGTCGAGCGACTCGAGGATGCTCTCCTCCACCAGCGCGGGGCCACCGGGCGCTTCCATCATCGCCGCCGCCACGTCGCAGCTGGCGATGATGGCGTACTGCGGGCTGGTGCTGGTGTGCATCAGGTAGGCCTCGTTGAAGAGGTGGCGGTCGAGCTTGACGTTCTGGGCGTCCTGCACGAGCACCTGGCTGGCCTGGCTGATGCCAGCCAGCAGCTTGTGCGTGCTCTGCGTCGCCCAGACCATCTGGTCTTTCGGCCGCGGGCGGTTCTTGCCCATCGAGTGGAACTGGCCGTAGAAGTCGTGGAAGGCGGCGTGCGGCAGCCAGGCCTCGTCGAAGTGCAGGTTGTCGATGTAGCCGTCGAGGCCGTGCTTGATGGTCTCGGTGTTGTAGAGCACGCCGTCGTACGTGCTCTGCGTGAGCGTCAGGATGCGCGGCCTGACCTTCTTCGGATCGACCCCCGCCAGCAGCGGGTTCGCCTTGATCTTGCGCTCGATCGCCGCGCGGCTGAACTCGGCCTGCGGGATCGGGCCGATGATGCCGTGGTGGTTGCGCGTCGGCGTCAGGAAGACGGGCACCGCGCCCGTCATGATGATGCTGTGCAGGATGCTCTTGTGGCAGTTGCGGTCGACCACGACCACGTCGCCCGGCGCCACCGTGTGGTGCCAGACCATCTTGTTGCTGGTGCTGGTGCCGTTGGTGACGAAGTAGCAGTGGTCGGCGTTGAAGATGCGCGCCGCATTGCGCTCGCTCGCAGCCACCGGGCCGGTGTGGTCGAGCAGCTGGCCCAGTTCCTCGACCGCGTTGCAGACGTCGGCGCGCAGCATGTTCTCGCCGAAGAACTGGTGGAACATCTGGCCGACCGGGCTCTTCAGGAACGCCACGCCGCCGCTGTGGCCGGGGCAGTGCCAGCTGTACGAGCCGTCCTGCGCGTAGTCCATCAGCGCCTTGAAGAACGGCGGCGCCAGGCCGTCGAGGTAGCTCTTGGCCTCGCGGATGATGTGGCGGGCGACGAACTCCGGCGTGTCCTCGAACATGTGGATGAAGCCGTGCAGTTCGCGCAGCACGTCGTTCGGGATGTGCTGGCTGGTGCGCGTCTCGCCGTAGATGTAGATCGGGATCTCGGCGTTCTTGAAGCGGATCTCGGCGATGAACTTGCGCAGGTTCAGCACCGCTGGATCGAGTTCGGGGCCGTGGGTGAACTCCTCGTCGTCGATCGACAGGATGAAGGCGCTGGCGCGGCTCTGCTGCTGCGCGAACTGCGACAGGTCGCCATAGCTCGTGGCGCCGACCACTTCGAGGCCTTCCTTCTCGATCGCCGCAGCGAGTGCCCGGATGCCGAAGCCCGACGTGTTCTCGGAGCGGAAGTCCTCGTCGATGATGACGATCGGGAAGTGGAATCGAAGCATGGCGGCGGGCCCCGGGAGCGTGGAGTACGAAAACCGCGGAGTGTAGGCGCGGCTCGCTACACTTCGCGGGCAACTTGCACTGGAGAACGGCGATGGACCTGAAGAATCCGATCACGTTGTGGTGGCTGGCCGTCGGCGCCCTGGTGGCGGCCGAACTGCTGACCGGCAAGATCTACGTGCTGATGCTGGCGCTGGGCGCCGCCTTCGGCGCCATGGCAGCGCACGCCGGGCTCGGCACCACGGCGCAGGTCGTCTGCGCCGTTGGCGCCGGCGTGGCGATCACGCTCCTGTGGCACGCCAACCGGACCCGAACGCCGCGTCCGTCGCCACGATGACGACCGCCCGCCGCGGCGTCCGGCCGTGAGTGCGGCTCTGAACGTCCTGGGCACGCCGCTGGTGCCCTGCAGCTACGACCCGCTGACCGGCTGGTTCCGCGACGGGTGCTGCCGCACCGACGATCACGACACCGGCAGCCACGTGATCTGTGCGCGCATGACGGTCGAGTTCCTGAACTTCCAGATGGAGCGGGGGAACGATCTCATCACGCCGCGCCCGGCGCATCGCTTGCGCGGCCTGAAGCCCGGCGACCGATGGTGCGTCTGCGCGCTGCGTTGGCGCGAGGCCTACGAGGCCGGTTGCGCGCCGCCGGTGGTGATGGAGAGCACGCACGCGAGGGCACTGGATTTCGTGCTGGTCGACTGGCTGCGGCGGTCGGCGGCGCCGTCGGGCACCGCCTGATACGGGTCGTGACAGGTTCGGCGGGAGGCCGGACTAGCATGCGAAAACGCCTGCCCGCACACCCGCCGATGATCCTGACTGCCTCGTCTTCCCCCCGCCGCACCCGCGGCACGCGACGCCTCGCCTGCCTCGCGGCGGCCGTGTGCGCGGTCGGACTGGCGGCGTGTGGCGGCGGCAGCGCGGATGCCGATCCGTCGGCGCCAACGGCACCGTCGCCGAGCCCGACCGCTGCCCCGACCCCGACCCCGACCCCGACTCCGACTCCGACTCCGACTCCGACTCCGACTCCGACTCCGACTCCGACCCCGACTCCGACTCCGACCCCGACTCCGACTCCGGGCACCACGGCCTGCGACAGCGCCAGCGGGCGCAAGCTGCTGGTCGGCCCGGGGCGCACCTACGCGAAGCCTAGCGAGGCAGCGGCCGTCGCGGTGAATGGCGACGTCGTCGTGATCTCGGCCGGCGACTACGTCGGCGACGTGGCCCGGTGGGGGCAGAGCAACCTCACGATCTGCGGCAGCGGCGGCCGTGCGCGGCTGTTCGCCAACGGGCAGAACGCCGCCGGCAAGGGCATCTGGGTGATCGGCGGTGCCAACGTCACGGTCGACAGCATCGAGTTCCACGACGCCACGGTGCCCGACCAGAACGGCGCCGGCATCCGGGCCGAGGGCAATGGCCTGACCATCATCAACTCGGGCTTCTTCGACAACGAGAACGGCATGCTCGGCCCGGATGCCGGCGACCACACGATCGTGAGGTCGGAGTTCGCCCGCAACGGTGTGGCCGACCCCGCCAAGGTCGATGGCTACGGCCGCACGCACAACATCTACGTCGGCTCCGCGAACAAGGTGACGGTTTCCGCCAGCCACTTCCACGGGGCCAGGATCGGTCACAACTTCAAGAGCCGGGCCAAGGAAACGAGGATCGAGAACAGCTACTTCATGGACGGGTCGTCCGGATCCGCCAGCTACCTGGTGGACGTGCCCGACGGTGGCGTCGTGGTCCTGCGCGGCAACCTGTTCCAGAAGGGGCCGAACGCCGACAACTCGATCTCCGTGCACTACGGCGAGGAATACCTCGCCCACGGCTGGCCGGCCAACACGCTCACGTTGGTCCACAACACGTTCGTCTCGACGCGTTCCGGCGGCGTCTTCGTCAGCGCCGACGGCGGCGTCAGTTCGGTGGTGGCCACCGCCAACCTCTTTGCCGGCACGGGTGGAACGGCCGCGTTCTCCGTGCCGGCCGGGCGCCTGACGCAGACCGGCTCGCTGTCGACCGTGGCCTCCAAGTTCGTGGCGCCGGACAACGTGTCGAGCCCGAACTTCTGGCCGAACGACGCGACCCTGCTGAACCAGATGGTGCTCGGCTCGATTCCCGATGCCAGCTACACCGCAGACAGCCCGCTTCCCCGCACGCTGCGCGCGATCGCGGGAAGCACGCGCTACGTCGGCGCATTGCAGAGCGCGCCGTGACCGCCGGCGGCGGGTGAGCACGCTCCGCTAGAATCCGCCCCCGTCCCACGGAGGGATGGATGAGTGGTTTAAGTCGCACGCCTGGAAAGCGTGTG
>CAUJHQ010000052.1 GCA_963204815.1 Pseudomonadota bacterium
GCCTGCCCGCACGGGCCTTTGCCGAAGCTGCGGTGGTTCGCCGGCACGCCACCGGCCCTGCGGCGCGGCAGGCGGTACCGGCCAGGGGCGATTTCGGAGGCGGCGAGCAGCGCAGTGGAGGGCTCGGCGCGCGCAGCGCGCTTCGTCAACTGACTCGCCGCCGATGTCCGAACGCAGAGAGCGAAGCGAACGAAGTGAGTTTGGCGGCGCGAGCCCGTAGCGAGCAGCGCAGCGGAGTCGGCCCGCAGGGCCGACCGCCGAGGCATGAGCCCCTGGCCGGTACCGCCTGCCGCGCCGCGCGCACGCCACCGTTGCGGGAGCGGGCGGAACGAACGTCCGCAACCTGCCGACTGCGGACATCTCTCGCCGGACCGTAACCCGCCTCACGTCACGCCGCCTGTGGCCCCGGCCGCCCGGCTTCGACCGCGAAGCGCGCCAGCGTGCTGGCGCCGCTGTCCGGGTCGGTCGCATCGTCGACGACGCGCAGCGTCGCCTGCAATTGCCTGGCGTCGAGGCGGAAGTGGCCGTAGCCACGGCGGTCGCTGCGGCCCAGGTGGATGTGCGGGTTGAGCGGCAGCGAAGCGTCGATCGCCCGCTGTGCCCACGACAGGCTCGAGATCGACGTGCCGCAGAACTCGCTGGCGACGATGGGCGACTTCGGGTCGTCGACGTCGGCGTGCAGGTCGGCCACGTAGTTGGCGTGCACGTCGCCACCGAGCACCACGACGCCGGGCACCCGGCGTTCGGCCACGGTGCCGAGCAGGCGCGCGCGGGCTGGCGCGTAGCCGCTCCAGCCGTCGGTCCAGACCTTGCCGTCGCGGCGGTGGAAGGGGGCCATCAGCGTCGTCTGCGCGAGCAGGTTCCACGGGCGCTTCAGGTCCCAGCCTTCGGCCAGCCAGCGCTCCTGCGTGGCGCCGAGCAGGCTGCGGCGCGGGTCGGCGAGCGCAGCGCAGTCCTGCGGGTGCACGGTGTTCGAGCCGCCGCGGCCGGGCTGCGGGCAGGCCTGTGGGTCGCGCCACTGGCGCGTGTCGAGCCAGTGCGCGCGCGCCAGCCGGCCCCAGTCCAGCCGGCCGTGCATGCGCACCGCGGGGCCGACCGCGCCCGCGGCCTTGGGCAGCGGCATGTGCTCCCACCAGGCGCGGTAGGCGGCGGCGCGGCGGGTGTCGAAGTCGGGCGCCAGCGTCTGGCTCTGCGAACCGGCATGGTCGTTCTCGACCTCGTGGTCGTCGGCGATGACGATCCACGGGCAGGCCGCGTGCGCCGCCTGCAGCGCGGGGTCGGTCTTGTACAGCGCGTAGCGCGCGCGGTACTGGCCGAGCGACTTGGTCGGCCCGCCGGTCACCTCGCGCACCGGGTCGCGCGCGGTCGAGTATTCGTAGAGGTAGTCGCCGAGGAAGAAGACGAGGTCGGGCGCGTCGGCCACGGCATGGCGCCAGGCGGCGAAGTGGCCGTGGTCCCAGCGCTGGCAGCTGGCGATGACGAAGTCGAGCCGGGCCACCGCGGCGTCGGCTGCCGGCGCGGTGCGCGTGCGGCCGACCGGGCTGGTCTGGCCCAGCGCATGGAAGCGGTAGAAGTAGCCGCGGTCGGCCGCCAGGCCGGCGGCTTCGGCATGCACGGTGTGGGCGTCGGCCTCCAGCGCCGTCTCGCGGCCGCGGGCGGCGATCTGGCTGAACGCCTCGTCGTGCGCCAGTTCCCAGCGCACCTCCACCGCGTCGGCGAGGCCGGGCCCGGTGAGGCGCGTCCACAGCACCATGCCCTGCGCGTGCGGGCTGCCGCTGGCGATGCCGCAGGCGAAACGCGGCACGCCGTCGGCCCGCGCGAAGCGCACGAAGCCCGGCGCCACCCCGGCGGCCAGCGCCAGGCGCAGCAGGTCGCGGCGCGCCGCCATGGCGCGCCTCAGGCGGCGATCAGGCGGGAGAAGAAACGGTCGTCGCGCGCCCGCGGCTTGTAGGCGCCGACGCGCTTCGCGATCTCGGCGATGTGCTCGGGCGTGGTGCCGCAGCAGCCGCCGGCGATGTTGAGGAAGCCGCTCTTCGCGAATTCCTCCATCAGCGCGCCGGTGACGGGCGGCGTCTCGTCGAAGCCGGTCTCGCTCATCGGGTTGGGCAGGCCGGCGTTCGGGTAGCAGCTGATGAAGGTGTCGGCGGCCACGCGCGACAACTCTTCGATGTAGGGCCGCATCAGCGCGGCGCCGAGCGCGCAGTTCAGGCCCACCGCCAGCGGCCGCGCGTGGCGCACCGAGTGCCAGAAGGCGGCGACCGTCTGGCCGCTGAGGATGCGGCCCGACGCGTCCGTCACCGTGCCGCTGACGATGACCGGCAGCCGCTCGCCGGTGGCGTCCATCAGCTCATCGAGCGCGAAGATCGCGGCCTTCGCGTTCAGCGTGTCGAAGATGGTCTCGACGAGGAAGAGGTCGCAGCCGCCTTCGAGCAGCCCTTCGGCCTGCTCGCGGTAGGCGTCGCGCAGCTGGTCGAAGCTGACGTTGCGCGCGCCCGGGTCGTTGACGTCGGGGCTGATGCTCGCGGTGCGCGGCGTCGGGCCGAGCGCGCCGGCCACGAAGCGCGGCTTGTCGGCGCTGCTGAACTTGTCGGCCGCCTCGCGCGCCACCTTCGCGGCGGCGACGTTCATCTCGCGCGCGACATGGCCCAGGCCGTAGTCTTCCTGCGCGATGCTGGTCGCGCCGAAGGTGTTGGTCTCGACGATGTCGGCGCCGGCGGCGAGGTAGCCTTCGTGGATCTCGCGCACGACGTCGGGGCGGGTCATGACCAGCAGGTCGTTGTTGCCCTTCAGGTCCTTCGCGTGGTCGGCGAAGCGGGTGCCGCGGAAGTCGGCCTCGCCGAGCTTGTAGCGCTGGATCATCGTGCCCATCGCGCCGTCGATGATGGCGATGCGCTGGGCCAGCAGCGCCGGCAGGGCCTGTCCGCGGGTGTAGTTCATGGCCGGCATTCTAAGGAGCCGGCCTTGCGCGCCGGCTTACCAGGCGGCTTCGCGCTCCGGCGTGGCGCCGATGCGGTGGATGGACAGATCCGCGCCGTCGAATTCCTCCTCGGCGCTCAGCCGCAGCCCCACCGCCAGCTTCAGCACCCCGTACACCGCCAGCCCGGCGCCGAAGGCCCAGGCAACGCCGATCAGCGTGCCGATCAGCTGCGCGCCGAAGGCCACGCCGCCGAGGCCGCCGAAGGCTTGCTGCCCGAACACCCCGCAGGCGATGCCGCCCCAGGCGCCGCACAGGCCATGAAGCGGCCACACGCCCAGCACGTCGTCGATCTTCCAGCGGTTCTGCGTCAGCGTGAACATCGCGACGAAGATCGCGCCGGCGACGCCGCCCACCACCAGCGCGCCCGCGGGGTGCATGACGTCGGACCCCGCGCACACCGCCACCAGCCCGGCGAGCGGGCCGTTGTGCGCGAAGCCGGGGTCGTTGCGGCCCAGCAGCACGGCCACCAGCGTGCCGCCCACCATCGCCATCAGCGAGTTGACGGCGACGAGGCCGGAGGCCTTGTCCAGCGTCTGCGCGCTCATGACGTTGAAGCCGAACCAGCCGACGACGAGGATCCAGGCGCCGAGCGCGAGGAAGGGGATGCTCGACGGCGGGTGGGCGCTCGTCCTGACGTTGCCCTCCCCGTCCTTGCGGTAGCGCCCGCGGCGCGCGCCCAGCAGCAGCACCGCGGCCAGGCCGATCCAGCCGCCGACGGCGTGCACCACCACGCTGCCGGCGAAGTCGTGGAACTCGGCGCCGGCCAGGCCCTGGATCCAGGCCTGGATGCCGAAGCGCTGGTTCCAGGCCACGCCCTCGAAGAGCGGGTAGACGAGGCCGACGAGCACGGCCGTCGCGATCAACTGCGGGCCGAAGCGCGCGCGCTCGGCGATGCCGCCGGAGACGATCGCCGGGATCGCCGCCGCGAAGGTCAGCAGGAAGAAGAACTTGACGAGCTCGTAGCCGTTCTTCGCCGCCAGCGCCTCGGCGCCGGTGAAGAAGCTGACGCCGTAGGCCACCGTGTAGCCGACGAAGAAGTAGGCGATGGTGGACACGGCGAAGTCGACCAGGATCTTCACCAGCGCATTGACCTGGTTCTTCTTGCGCACCGTGCCCAGCTCGAGGAAGGCAAAGCCGGCATGCATGGCCAGCACCATCACGGCGCCGAGCAGGATGAAGAGGGCATCGGCCCCCTGGCGCATCGCGTCCACGTGTCGTCTCCTCCAGCGGCCGCGCTCGCAGGCCGGCTCGTTCGCGCACCACCCACGATCGGGTGGTGCACCAGGGAGGCAAGAAGCGTTCCCGTGTTGGTGCCCGCGCCAGCCGCTGGTGCGCACCGACACGAGGATTTCGTTGCGTTGATGTGGTGCCGAGCGCACCACAAAGGCTCAGCCGGCGGCGTCGCGCGCGCGCCGGCGTTGCGCCGGCAGCACCACCTCGCGCTCCAGCCAGTGGCGGAACTTCAGCGTCTGCGGCTCGCTGGCACGCGCCAGCGACTGCAGCAGCACGTCGGCCTCGACACCCACGCCGCCGCGCCGCCCATGCCGGCGCGCACCGCCGGGGTAGAGGTGCAGCAGCGACGCGTCGGCCGGCAGGCCGGGCACGGCCTTGCGCACGTCGGCGGCGCGCAGCCAGCGGCGGCCGTCGGCATCCTCGACGACTTCGATGTGGAGGCCCTTGAAGGCGTAGTGGCGGCCCTCGACGCTGTCCAGCGCCAACCCGCGCGTGGCGCGTCCGAGGTCGGACGCGAGCTCGACCAGCGGCCGCGCCAGCAGCACGCCGAACAGCGGCGCCGCGAACACCAGCCCGAAGGCGCCGAACACGCGCCAGAGGCCGAACGCGAATGCCGCGCACACGGCCCCGCGCAGCAGCACCTGCGCGCCCGGCGTGGCGAGCGCGGCGCGCCAGCCGGCGGGGTCGCTCAACGCAGGAAGCCGACGCCGCGGCGCTGCCGCACGCCGGGCTTCACGCGGTGCTCGCTCTCCAATTGCGACAGGAACTCGTCGGCCTCGAACACGGTGGCGAGGATGTCGACCTGCCGCTTCACCGCCGCGAAGTCGCCCGGCACCAGCTGGTCCAGCGCGGCGAGGCGGCTGCGCTGCTCCGTCGTGAGCCGCGCGGCGTCGCCCTCGAGCGCCTCGGCGACGAACATGCGTTCGCGCTGTTCGGCCGTCAGCACCTGGAAGCGGATCTTGAACGTGAAGCGGCGCAGCGCCGCCTCGTCGAGGTCTTCGAACAGGTTGGTGGTGCAGACGAAGATGCCGGCGAAGCGCTCCATGCCCTGCAGCATCTCGTTGACCTCGCTCACCTCGTACTGGCGCTCGGCCAGACGGCGGCTGCGCAGGAAGCTGTCGGCCTCGTCGAGCAGCAGCACGGCGCCTTCGCTCTCGGCTTCCTCGAACATGCGCGCCATGTTCTGCTCGGTCTCGCCGACGTACTTGCTGGCAATGTCGCTCGCCTGGCGGATCAGCAGCGGCCGCCCCAGTGCCTGTGCGATGTGCTCGGCGAGCGCCGTCTTGCCGGTGCCCGGCGCGCCGTGGAAGCACAGCGTGCCGTGGCCGCGCCGTGCCAGCGCCTCGACGATGCGCGGCACCTCGAAACGGCTCTCGACATTCAGCAGGCTCAGGTCGTAGGTGGTGACGACGCGCCGTGCGCCGCGCTCGCCGGCCTGCGTGCCGAGCGCGCGGTCGGCGTTGGCGAGCTGGCGCTGGATCAGCGCCTCGGTGTCGGCGGCGCCGTCGCCGGCCAGGGTGGCGAAGCGCACCGCGGTGCGGATCTGCGCCGGCGTCAGCGCGCGCCGCTCGGCCAGCTTCTCGGCGAAGCCGGGGCTGACCTCGGCGCCTTCGAGCGCGCGCCGCACCAGCCCTTCGCGGGCGCCGGGCGGCGGGCTCTTCAGCAGCAGGTGGTACTGGAAGCGGCGGCGGAACGCGGGGTCGATCTGCTCGATGCGGTTCGTCACCCAGATCACCGGCACCGGGTTCGTTTCGAGGATCTGGTTCACCCAGGCCTTGCCGCTGACGCTGCCCGAGGGCTGGGCGTCGCTGCTGTCGAGCCGCGCGATGAGCTGCGCGGCTTCGGTGCTGATCGGCGGAAAGACGTCTTCGACCTCGTCGAACAGCAGCGCCACGCCCGGGCTGCCCTTCAGGAACACCTGGCTGATCTGCAGGCTGCGGTAGCGGTCGCGGCCGGACAGGCTGTTGCCGTCGCGGTCGGCGTATTCCACTTCGTACAACTCCAGGCCGGCGGCGGCGGCGCAGACCTTCGCGAGCTCGGTCTTGCCGGTGCCGGGCGGGCCGTAGAGCAGCACGTTGACGCCGGCGGCCTTGCGCTGGGCGGCGTTCTTCAGCAGCGCGGTCAGCACCTTCGCGTCGTCGTCGACGAAGGCGAAGTCGGCCACCGCGAGCTCGCTCTTCGCGGCCGGCCGCGTGAAGACCGCCATCAGGTCGTTCGGGCCGCGGTATTCCCGCATCAGCACCGGCGGCAGCTGCTCGCTGACCTTCATCAGGTCGGCCAGGTCGGTGATGTTCTGCTCCGAGATCAGGTTCTCGACCATGCCGATGCGTTCGAGCCGGCTGCCGGCGCGCAGTGCCTCGGCGACCTCGCCGGCCTCGACGCCGGCCACCGCGGCGATGGCCGCGTAGGCCTCCTGCGCGTTGCTGACCTTGAACTCGACGAGCAGGCCGCGCAGGTCGCGCTGGTAGCGCGCCAGCGTGCCGTACAGCAGCAGCGCGCGCTCGGCCGGGTTCAGCTGCAGCAGGCCGGCGAGCGCATCGATGTTCTTCTGCACCAGCGTGCTCTGCTTCTTCAGGCGCCGCTCCAGCCAGTCGCAGGTGGCGCCGAGCACGGCGAGCAGGTCCTTCGGCGCGTCCTTGATGTATTCGTCGATGTAGAAGAAGAGCGTGCCTTCCTCGTACGCACCGCGCCACGGGCCGTGGCGCTGCACGAAGGCGTCGTCGGACAGCGCGTCATGGCCCTTCCACAGCGGGTTGCCCTTGCAGCGCTGATTCAGGAAGCCACGCACGCGCGCCAGCACCGGCGCCGGCCACACGAGGTGGCGGCCGGTCAGCGACAGCAGGCTGTTCCAGTCGCGCCGCAGATTGAAGCGGCCGGCCTGGCGCAGCGTGAGCGTGAGCACGAAGTGCGAGCAGAGGATGTCGAGCACCGGCGCTTCGGCCAGCGCGGGCGACAGGACACTGCGTGAATCGACCAGCCCCTTGGCCATCGTGAGAACCCTGCGAGAACCGGACCCGCGGGCGATCTTGGCCCAGCGCGGGCGCCGAGACAAGCGCCGGGCCTTCGGCGGCCGCACGGCGCCTCCCGGCGCCGCGCGCGGCCTCAGTGCAGCACCAGGGGCTGCTGCGCGAGTTCGGTGTAACCCTCGATGAAGTCGTCGAACTCGTCGGCCGAGGGGTCTTCGCTGTCCATCAGCGCCTGCACGCCGGCCTTGAAGCCTTCGGCGACCACGCCTTCGATGAAGATGCCCTTTCGGGCGTGCTTGTCGACGATCTCGTAGCCGCCGCGCGCGGGCGCGTCGCCGTCGGCGGGCCGGTCGACCTGCACGACGGTGAAGCTGTCGGAGTTGTAGAGCATTTCCATGGTGGCGTGTCCCTCCTTGGCTCGGCAGTTGGGGGCCGCGCGGGCGATTTCAACGCGGCAGCGCCTCGACCAGCTCGAACTCGATCGTGTCGTCGGCGCCGGCGCTGCCCAGGCGCACGCGCACCGGCAGGTGGCCGCGCGCCGGGTCGAGCCAGATCTCGGCCAGCAGGTCGTACGGCTTGCGCGGCTGGCGGCGCAGCCGCAGCGCCTGTTCGACGCGCCCGGCGCCGAGGTCCAGCGGCTCCGTGCCCTCGGCCTCGAAGGTCCAGGTGTCGGCGTCGCCGCGCGCGCCGACGACGAACATCGAGATGCGCGCACCCGGCCCGTGGCGCGCCGGGTCGGCCTCGACGATGGCCGCCAGCTGCAGCATCCAGCTCAGCCGGTCCTGCGCGCCGGGCACCAACGGGTACTCGGCGCGCGGGCCGGAGAAGGTGATGCGGCCTTCGTCGCGCAGGAAGTTCGCCGCCTGGGCGGCACGCAGGCGGCGGCGGTCGACGAAGCGGTCCGGCGCGAGGCCGGCGGCGTCGAAGCGGCCCAGGCTCGACCACGCGATCAGCGGCACGCCGAAGGCCGTACCCTCGAAGCGCGCTTCATAGCCGTCGGCGCCCGGCTGCCATTCGAGCTCGGCCTGGCCGCGCAGCGTGCCGCGGCGCAGCTCGTAGCGCAGGCGGGCGGCGGGCGCGAAGCGGGTCGGGTAGGTGGGCACGGCGCGGCCGCCGCTGTCGGCGCTGGCGGCTGGCGCGGCCGGCGCCGACGCCGCCGGCTCGGGCACCGCCGCAGGCACC
>CAUJHQ010000053.1 GCA_963204815.1 Pseudomonadota bacterium
GAGCATCCGCACCGAGACCGACACCACGGCTGGGGGCGCGACCGCGTTCGACGCCCGCGTGCGGCGCGAACTCGACCTGCCGCCCGAGGCGCCGCCCGTGGCCTACGCCTGCGAGCTGAAGTTCGACGGCCTGGCGATCAACCTGCGCTACGAGCAGGGCGTGCTGGTGCAGGCCGCCACGCGCGGCGACGGCGAGACCGGTGAGGACGTCACGCACAACATCCGCACCATCGGCCAGGTGCCGTTGCGCCTGCTGGGCGACGCGCCGCCGCTGCTGGAGGTGCGCGGCGAGGTCTACATGCGGCGCGACGACTTCGAGCGCCTCAACGAGCGCCAGCGCGAGAAGGGCGGCAAGACCTTCATCAACCCGCGCAACACGGCGGCCGGCGCGGTGCGCCAGCTCGATTCGAAGGCGCTGGCCGACAAGAGGCTCAGCTTCTACGCCTACGGCCTGGGCGACGTGCAGGGCTGGGCGCAGCCGGCCACGCACAGCGGCACGCTCGACGTTCTGGCCGCCTTCGGCCTGCCGGTGAACGGCGAGCGCCGCGTGGTGCAGGGCGCCGAAGGGCTGGTCGCCTTCCACGAGGCCATCGCCGCGAAGCGCGACGCGCTGCCCTTCGACATCGACGGCGTCGTCTACAAGGTCGACAGCATCGAGTTGCAGAAGCGCCTGGGCTTCGTCACGCGCGAGCCGCGCTGGGCGGTGGCGCACAAATACCCGGCGCAGGAGCAGATGACGCTTCTCAACGCCATCGAGATCCAGGTCGGCCGCACCGGCAAGCTGACGCCGGTGGCCAAGCTGGAGCCGGTGTTCGTGGGCGGCACGACGGTGAGCAACGCGACGCTGCACAACCTGTTCGAACTGCGCCGCAAGGGCGTGCGCGTCGGCGACACGGTGATCGTGCGGCGCGCCGGCGACGTGATCCCCGAGGTGGTGGGCCGCGTGCCCGGCGTGCGGCCGCAGTACGTGCCCAACTTCCGCATGCCGCGTGCCTGCCCGGTGTGCGGCAGCCGCGCCCAGCGTGAGCGCGGCGGCATGGACTACCGCTGCAGCGGCGGCCTGTTCTGCGGTGCGCAGCGCAAGCAGGCGCTGCTGCACTTCGCCGGTCGGCGCGCGATGGACATCGAGGGTCTGGGCGACAAGATCGTCGACCAGCTGGTGGACGGCGGGCTGATCCGCACGCTGCCCGAGCTCTACACGCTGGGCATCGCGAAGCTCGCGGCACTCGAGCGCATGGCCGAGAAGAGCGCGGCCAACCTGGTGGCGGCGCTGGAGAAGAGCAAGCAGACGACGCTGTCGCGCTTCCTCTACGCGCTGGGCATCCGCCAGGTCGGCGAGGCGACCGCGAAGGACCTGGCGAAGCACTTCGGCAGCCTGGACCGCGTGATGGACGCCAGCGTCGAACAGCTGCTGGAGGTGAACGACGTCGGCCCGATCGTTGCCCAGAGCATCCGCACCTTCTTCGAGCAGCCGCACAACCGCGAGGTGGTGGAGCAGCTGCGCGCCGCCGGCATCCGCTGGGACGAACACGACGGCAGCGCCGACACGAGCCCGAAGCCGCTGGCCGGCAAGACGCTGGTGCTGACCGGCACGCTGCCCACACTGGGGCGCGAAGAGGCGAAGGCGTTGGTCGAGGCCGCCGGCGGCAAGGTCGCCGGCTCGGTGTCGAAGAAGACGCACTACGTGATCGCGGGCGAGGAAGCCGGCAGCAAGCTCGACAAGGCGCGCGAGCTCGGCGTGCCGGTGCTCGACGAAGCCGGGCTGCAGGCGCTGCTGGCCGGCGAACCCGTTCAGTCCGGCGGCGGGTAGCCGGTGATCGCGCGCAGGCGCCGGTTCAGCGGCGCCAGCACGCCGCCGAGCGGGCGGAACACGTCGGCGTAGAGCGCGTCGTACAGGCGCACCGCGTCGGGCTGCGGCGTGAACACGCGGCCCGGCCGCGCCATCGCGTGCACGGCGGCGCTCACGTCGGCGTGCCAGCCCAGGCCCGTGGCGGCCAGCATCGCGGCGCCCAGCGCCGAGGCGTCGCTCCAGCGCGGCCGTTCGGCCGGCAGGCCGAAGACGTCGGCGGCGATCTGCATCGCGCCGTCGCTCTGTGAACCGCCGCCGGCCACCACCAGCCGCGTGAGGCGGCGGCCGGTGCGGTGCTCGATGCGCTCGCGCCCGGCGCGCAGCTGCATCACGATGCCTTCGATCAGCGCGCGGTAGAGGTGAGCGCGCGTGTGCACGTCGCCGAAGCCGATGACGGCACCCTTCGCCTCGGGGCCGGGGTCGCGCAGGCCCGGGCTCCAGTACGGCAGCGCGGCGAGCCCCATCGCACCGGGCGGCGTGGCCGCGAGCAGCGCGTCGAACTGCGACTCGTCGCCGCCGAACTCGCGCTTGAACCAGCTGACGAGCCAGAACCCGCGCGGCACGTGCAGCTCGGCGTTGAAGGCGCCGGGCAGCGCGGCCGGGTAGGCGGGCAGCAGGCGTTCGACCTCGACGTAGCGCGGCAGCGTGCAGTTGATCGCCGCCGCGGTGCCGAACGACAGCTGCGCGGTGCCGGGGTCGAGCGTGCCGCAGCCCAGCACCTCGCAGGCCTTGTCGGCGGCGGCGGCGATCACCGGCAGGCCGGCGGGCAGGCCGAGCGCGCGCGCGGCGCCGTCCGCCAGCGTGCCCAGGCTCGCGGCCGGGGCCACCAGCCGCGGCAGCTGTTCCCGCCGCACGGCGAGGGCGCGCCAGTGCCAGTCGTGGCGGCGGGCCCACTGCTGGCGCCGGTAGTCAAACGGCAGGTAACCGACCTGGTTGGCGACCGAGTCGACCCACTCGCCGGTGAGCTGCTGCGTCAGCCAGGCCGACAGCAGGCCGTAGCGCGCCGTGCGCTGCCAGAGCGCGGGCTCGTGCTGCGCGAGCCAGTTCGCCTCGGCCTGGCGTTGCAGGTGGCGCAGCAGCGCGCGCGCGCCGGCCACGCCGAACAGCGCCGTCCACAGCGGGCCCAGCGGCGGCGGCGCGGTGGCCAGGCGCTGGTCGGGCCAGACGATCGCCGGGCGCAGCGGCGTGCCCTGCGCGTCGGCGCAGACCACGGTGCCACGCTGGGTGGTGAGCGCGAGTGCGGCGACGCGTGCCGGGTCGTGCTGCGGCCAGAGCGCCGTCACCGCCTGCACCAGCGCCTGCCAGTAGACGGCGCAGTCCTGCTCGGCCGCGCCGGGCTGTGGTGCGGTGAACGCCGGCTCGAGCGGCACCTGCGCGCGCGCCACGCGCTCGCCGTCGCGGTCGAAGAGCAGGGCTCGCACGCTCTGCGTGCCGACGTCGATCGCGAGCAGCAGGTCGGCGGTCATCGGCGCCGATTCTCCGCAGCGGCCGTCGATAATCGACCGATACAAACACCGAGCCGGCCCCGATGACCGTTCGCGAGATCCTGAAGATGGGCGACCCGCGCCTGCTGCGCGTGGCGCCGCCGGTGACGCGGTTCGACACGCCCGAGCTGCATGCGCTGGTCGCCGACATGTTCGACACTATGGAAACCGCCAATGGCGCCGGCCTCGCGGCGCCGCAGATCGGCGTCGACCTGCAGCTGGTGATCTTCGGCTTCCAGCGCAACGAGCGCTACCCCGAAGCGCCGCCGGTGCCGATGACGGTGCTGATCAACCCGGTGATCACGCCGCTGTCCGACGCCGTGGTCGACGGCTGGGAAGGTTGCCTGTCGGTGCCCGGACTGCGCGGCGTGGTGCCGCGCTTCGAGCGCATTCGCTACACCGGCTTCGACCCGAAGGGCCAGCCGATAGAGCGCGAGGCCGAAGGCTTCCACGCCCGCGTGCTGCAGCACGAGTGCGACCACCTCGTCGGCCGCCTGTACCCGACGCGCATGACCGACCTCACGCGCTTCGGCTACACGAGCGTGCTGTTCCCCGAGCTCGACCCCGCACAGGACGACTGACCTGCGGCCTCAGCCGAGAATCGGGTCGAGCACCGCTTCCCAGGCCGTGGCCGCCTTGCGGTAGCCCTCGCGCGAGGGGTGGATCTCGTTCGTCCAGTCGCCCGACGCGCCTTCGGCATCGGTGTCGGCCAGCACCAGGCCGGCGCTCTGCGAATCGGCGATGAAGAGGCGGCATTCGGGGTCCTTCGCGCGCCGCGCGGCCACCGTGTCGGCGACCAGCCGGCCCAGGCGTGCGATGAGCTCGTCGCTCACCAGCAGTCGGTCGGCCTTCGGCACCGCGTAGCGTTCCAGCGCCGGCAGCAGCCAGGGGCCGAAGCCGAGGCCGGCGCCGGCCTTCGTCGGCATCACGCGGGCGTAGTTGTGCCAGACGATCGGCGTCGTGCGGTTGATGCCGCGGTCGCGCGCGTCGACCAGGCGGTTGAAGACCTCGGCGATGTGCTCGGCGAAGACGGTCCAGCCGGCCTCGCTGACGTAGTCCGCCCCCGCCAGCGGGCCGGCGCCGCGCTCGGCGGGCGTTCGCAGCAGGCGTTCCTCGGGTTTGCCGTCGGGGCTGGCGCCGACGGCGTCGATGAGGTCGTTGCCCCCGCCGGACAGCAGGATCGCGTGCCACTTGCGCGCGATGTTGCCGCTGAGCAGGCGCAGGAAGGGCTGCTCGGTGGTCGTCTTCGTCATGTGGTGCAGGATCGCACCGGGGTGCGCGCAGTTGACGATGACGGTGGAGCGCAGCAGCTTCAGTTCGGCCAGCACGCGCGTCGTGCGCGTCGGCGGGATCGCGCCCACCGAGAACCAGGAGTCGCCCTGCGCCAGCAGCTGCCGTTCGTACAGGTCGAACGGGAACGGGCCGCGTTCGCCGTCGGCGGTGGCGGTGAAGGGGTCGATCACCTGGGCGCGTTCGCGGTCGGGCATGGCAGTTCCTGGGTCGGGTGCGTGGGGCCGCAAGCGTAGGGCGCGGCGCCGCGCGCCCGCCATCCCCAACAACCCAAGGGGCCGCCGCGCGGGCAGAACAGAATGGGGCGATCCGATCGACGACGAGGGCCGGCCGATGAACCCCGCTGCAGAAACATGGCTTTACACGGTGCGCCGTCAGCGTGCGGCCGACGCGGCACGTTGCTCGCTCATGAACGCCTTCTCACGCCTTTCGCACTGGTTCGCCATCGGCCTGCTGGCCGTGGCGCCCGCCCTCGCGCTGGCCGCCGACGAAGACCCCCCGGGCCGCGCCGGCCGCATCGCCGACATGCAGGGCGACGTGCTCAGCTACGACGATGAACAGGGCCAGTGGGCACCGGCCGTGCGCAACCGGCCGCTGACCAGCGGCGACCGCCTCGCCACCGAGGACAACGCGCGTGTCGAACTGCGCGTCGGCTCGACCACGCTGCGCCTCGGCCCGGGCAGCGAGCTCGAGGTGCTGCGCCTGGACGACGAGCGCCTGCGCTTCCAGCTGCACGCCGGCAGCCTCGCGGTGCGCGTGCGCTCGCGCGACAAGGCCGACGAGATCGAGATCGTCACCGACGAGGTCCGCCTGCAGCCGCTGCGCAGCGGGCACTACCGCGTCGACCGCCACGACGACAGCACCTGGGCCGCCGCCTGGCGCGGCAGCCTTCGCGTGGAAGACCGCGACGAAGGCTTCACCATCGAGACCGGCCGCCGCGCCGAAATCTGGCGCGAAGGCGGCGGCCGCAGGCTGCAGCGCAGCTGGACGTCGATCCCCGACGACGAGTTCGGCGACTGGGTCGCGCGCGAAGACCGCCAGGACGAGCGCAGCGTCTCGCGCCGCTACGTGTCGCCCGAGATGACCGGCGCCGAAGACCTGGATCGTTACGGCCGCTGGGACCAGCACCCCGAGTACGGCGCCATCTGGACGCCGATCACCGTGTCCGCCGGCTGGGCGCCGTACCGCCATGGCCGCTGGGTCTGGGTGCGCCCCTGGGGCTGGACCTGGGTCGACGAGGCGCCCTGGGGCTTCGCCCCGTTCCACTACGGCCGCTGGGTCTACTACCGCGACCGCTGGTGCTGGACGCCGGGCAGCTACGTCGCGCGCCCGGTCTACGCGCCGGCGCTGGTGGCCTGGGTGGGCGGCGCGAACTTCAACGTCTCGATCTCCGTCGGCGGCCCGCTGCTGCCGGCAGTGGGCTGGGTGCCGCTGGCGCCGCGCGAGGTCTTCGTGCCGTACTACCGCCACACGCCGATCTACATCGACCGCGTGAACCACGCGCCGCCGGGGCGCCGCGTGCCGCTGCCGCGCCCGAGCGAGCCCATCATGTACGGCAACCAGGGCGTGCCGAACGCCGTCACCGTGGTGCCGCGCGACGTGCTGCAGCAGCGCCAGCCGGTGGCGCGCTCGGTGGTCGACCTGCGCGAAGGCACCCGCCAGCCGCTACCCGTGGTGCGCAGTGCGCCGGTCGAACGCCCGCAGGCGGCGGCGCCGGTGGTGTCGCCCGCGCCGGGCACGGCGATCCGCGTGCCGCCGGGGGCGCGCTCGCCGGGGTCGCCGGGCGGGGTGGTCACGGTGCCCGGCGGTGCCCGCCCGGCGCCGCGCGACGACAGCGGCCGCGGCCAGAACCCGGGCCAGAACCCGAGCCAGTTCCGGCGCGACGAACAGCGTGCCGTGCCGCCGGGGCAGCCGCCGGCGCAGAACGCGCCGGGCGTCGTCGACCTGCGCCAGCGCGACCGCGCCGACCGCGAGCGGCCCGACGCCGTGGGCCGGCCGGTGCCGGTGGCGCCGGCCGAGCAGCGGCCGGCCGCGCCGGACCGCGCGCAGCAAGAGCGTGCCCAGCAGGAACGCGCCCAGCAGGAACGTGCTCAGCAGGAACGGCAGAACGCCGAGCGTCAGGCGCAGCAGCAACGCGAAGCCCAGCAACGCGAGGCCCAGCAACAGCGCGAAGCGCAGCAGCGCCGCGAGGCGGCCGAACGCGAACAGCGCGAGCGCGACCGCCCGCAGCAGCGCGCCCCGGTCGTCGTGCCGGCGCCGCAGCCGCAGGTGCAGCCGGCGCCGCGCCAGCGGGTGCCCGACGAGCCGCGCATCGAGAACCGCGGCAACAACGACCGCGGCAACAACGACCGCCGCGACAACCCGCGCGAACGCGACGTTCGCTAGGCGCGCTGCGGCCGCGCTACTTCAGCAGCGGCCGCAGCACCGGCCACACGTTGTCCAGCATGCGCGGGTGCACCTCGGCCTTCGGGTGGATGCGGTCGGGCTGGAACATCGCGTCGGCGTCGGGGATGTCGGCCACGCCGTGCAGCAGGAAGGGCACGAGCGCCGTGCCCTCGGCCTTGGCCACCTTCGCGAAGAGGGCGAAGAAGTCGTCGCCGTACTGGCGGCCGTAGTTCGGCGGCACCGCCATGCCGACGAGCACCACGCGGGCGCCGGCGGCCTTCGAGGCGCGCGCCATCTCGGCCAGGTTGGCCTGTGTCATCGCCAGCGGCAGCCCGCGCAGCGCGTCGTTGCCGCCGAGCTCGATGACCACCAGCGCCGGCGCGTGCTGCTTCAGCAGCGCCGGCAGGCGGGAGCGGCCGCCGGAGGTGGTGTCGCCGCTGATGCTGGCGTTGACGACCTGCCAGCCCGGCGTTTCGCGGGCCATGCGCGCTTCCATCAGCGCCACCCAGCCCTTGCCGCGCGGCAGGCCGTACTCGGCCGACAGGCTGTCGCCGACGATGAGCAGGGTCTTTCGGGGCGCTGCCGATTGCCCCAGGGCCGGCGCCGCCGCGAGGCACGCGATACAGTGCGCCAGCCAAAGCCGTCGGCGCCATCCGTTCCCCATGCCTGAAGCCCCCATCATTGCCGTTCAACGTGTCACGAAGCAGGTGGCCGACTCCACCGGTACGCTGACGATTCTCCACGAGATCGATTTCACCCTCGCGCCGCGGGAGTCGGTGGCGATCGTCGGCGCGTCGGGCTCGGGCAAGAGCACGCTGCTGTCGATCGTCGCCGGCCTCGATGTGCCGACCACCGGCACCGTCCGGCTCGCCGGGACCGACCTCTTCACGCTCGACGAGGATGCGCGCGCCGCGGTGCGCGCGCGCTCGGTCGGCTTCGTGTTCCAGAGCTTCCAGCTGCTGGCCAACCTGACGGCGCTGGAGAACGTGATGCTGCCGCTGGAGCTGATGGGCCGGCGCGACGCGCGCACGGCCGCCACCGAGATGCTGCGCCGCGTCGGCCTGGGCGAGCGCCTGGGCCACTACCCGAAGGTGCTGTCGGGCGGCGAGCAGCAGCGCGTGGCGCTGGCGCGCGCCTTCGTCGTGCGGCCGGCGGTGCTGCTTGCCGACGAGCCCACCGGCAGCCTGGACTTCGCCACTGGCGAGAAGGTGATGGAGCTGATGTTCGAGATGAACCGCGAGGCCGGCACGACCCTGGTGATGGTCACGCACGACCGCGCCATCGCCGACCGCTGCGACCGCCAGCTGCGCATCGAGGCCGGCCGCCTGGCCGAGGACACCGGGCTGCCGCTGGCCACCGCCGACTGAACCAGCCCCGCTAGAGCCCGCTGCGCGGCAGGCGCGCCGCCAGCGCCTGCCGCAGCGTGTCGATGGCGTCGTCCAGGTGGGCGCGGGTGGCGGCGTCGCGCGCCGCGCCGGTGCTGCCCGCGCGCTGCAGGCGCGCCAGCAGCGCGCGCGACTGCGCACGCACCAGCGCACGGGCGTCGGCGCGCGCCTGCGGGCGCAACAGCGCGGCCGCCAGCCGGTTCAGGTGCTCGCGCTGCAGCTCGCGCCTTTCCGGGGCGATGGGGCCGCCGCGGTCGAGCTCGCTCCAGACCTCGCGGCCGACGCGCGCATACACCTCGGCCAGCGGCAGGGCCTGTTCGGGCCGGTCGAACTTGGCGGCGCTGTCGAGCACGCGCGCGGCGAGCGTCTCGCCCATCAGGTAGCCGAGCACGCCGCGCTGCAGGTCCAGCAGGCGTTGCGGCAGCGCGAAGTCGGTCGGGATCGCGAACTCGCCGCGCTCCAGGAAGTCGGGCGCCAGGCGGCGCTGCAGGGCCGGTGACAGCGCCAGGCCGTCGGCCGCCAGCACCGCGCGCACGACTTCGTCGAGCGCCTCGCGCTGCAGCACGGCGTCCACCGGTTGCAGCGGGTCGCGGCCGCTGCCCGGGTGGTCGCGCAGCGTGCGCACGCCGCCGATCTGCCGCGTCAGCAGGCCGACGGCGCGCGCCACGTCCGAGAGCGCGAACGCGAGCGAGCGGCGCAGCACGGCGTAGTCGCGGTCGGGCGGCAGCTCGCGCGTCTCCTGGCGGCGGAAGAGGTCGCGCGCGATCGCCAGCCGCTTGGCGGCGAACGCGATCGGGTCATTGCCGAGGTCGAGCTGCACGGTCTCGGGGTCGAGCCCGAAGTTGTTGTCCTCGTCGGTGCCGTAGGCGAGCAGCGGTTCGCTGCTGCGCGCGGCGATGCGCTGCAGCTCGGCCGCTTCCTGGTCGGCCGCGATCGGCTTGTAGGCGTACTCGATGGCCCAGTAGTCGTAGGGCCCGAGCGTCAGCGTGAACGGCTGGCCGCCGCGTTCGCCGGGCGCCGCCAGGTTGATGGCGTTGTATTCCATCACCGAGCCGGTGGTGCCATGGGTGCGCGTGAACTCGGGGTCGGCGAGCTGGGTCTCGCTGTAGACGCGCGAGGCGCGGAAGTTGTGCCGCAGGCCGAGCGCGTGGCCGACCTCGTGCATGACCGTCTCCTTGACGTAGTCGAGCACGAACTGCTGCGCTTCGGCGCCGGCGGGGTCGATCTCGTCGCGCGCGGCCAGCACGTCGAGCGCGTAGCTCAGCTGCTCGGCGGCGGCGTCGCCGTGCGCGCACCAGGCGTGCGACGCGGGCCAGCCGGCTGGCGGCGCGTAGGGGCTGGCGAAGGCCGGCGGTGCGCCGTCGGGCGCCGCCGCCGCCGCGCTGGACGCCAGCAGCTGCGCGCGTTCGCTGCGCCGGGCGCGCGTGATCATGCCTTCGATGACGATGTCGGCGTCGAGGATCTCGCCCGAACGCGGGTCGACGTGGATCGGCCCGTAGCCGCCGAACGCGGGCTGCGCACTCATCGCCCAGCGCACCGAGGCGACGCCGAGGTCCAGCGTGTCGAAGGTGGCGTCGTCTGGTTGCTGGCGGGCGACGATGGCGTCCTTGAAGCCGATCTTCTCGAACGCCTTGTTCCATTCGAGGATGCCGGCCATCACGGTGGCGCGGTAGGCCAGCGGCACGTTGCGGTCGACCCAGAAGGTGATCGGCTTCACCGGTTCGGACAGCGGCGCCGCGGGGTCCTTCTTCTCGAGCCGCCAGCGCGCGATGTGGCGCTGGCGCGGTGTGCGCGCGAGGTCGTTGCTGAAGTCCAGCTGCACGGCGGCGAAGAAGCCGATGCGCGCATCGGCGCGGCGCGCGGCCATCGGCACCGCGGGCAGCGGCGCGATCGAGTAGTGGTGGCCGATCAGCAGGCTGCGCGAATCGGGCAGCAGCGTCGGCACCGACGGTGCCGGGCCGCTCTGGCCGGGCGACGGCATGCCGACGCTGCCGGTGTAGTAGTGGTTCAACGTCTCGATGACGGTGGTGTCCTTCGAGCCGCGCACCGCGGTGATGGTGGAGTTGCGGCTGTCCAGCCCGTAGCTCTGGCGGAAGGTGCGCTGCAGCAGCATGCCGACGGCGAGCATGTCCGACAGGAAGAGCGCGTTCGCCTCCACCAGCACCGCCTTCGATTCCGGGTGCGGCTGGCTCGCCACCGCGGTGGCGCCGAGCAGGCTGGCCGAGTACGAGGCCTCCACCGCGCGCGCCTCCGGCGTGCCGGCGGCGGCGAGCACGTCGGTGTTGCGCGCCTGCAGCCGCACCTGGTTGTGCACGCGCACGAACTCCACCACCTGCGGGCCGCCGGCGCCGGCGATCGGCATCGCCATCGAGCCGCCGACGATCCACTGCTCGCCGAGACCGGTCTTGAGCTTCGGCGACAGCATGAACGGCTGGCCGAACTGCTGCGGCGAGAGCTCGATCCAGAGCTTGTCCTCGCGCTGCCACAGCACGAGCGGGCCTTCGACGCGCTTTGCGTCCTTGATGACCACGGCGAAGGGCGGCGGCGAGCCCGGCGGCAGCACGGCGGCGGCCGAAGGCCCGGCGGCGGCGGCCGGGGGCCGCGCGGCCGCGGTGCCGGCAGGGGCTGCGGCACCGGCCTGCGCGAAGGGCTGCGGCACCGGCGCCGCCGGCTTCTCGGGTGCACCCGCGGCGCAGGCGCCCAGCAGGGCGGCGGCGGCCAGGAGGGACAGGCGGGTCGGGTGCATCGCAGGTTCGGCTCGGGTCGGGCCATTCTGCGACAACGCCGCGGCGGCGTGGCACGCCGGGTCAATCCGGGGCGCCCGGGAGCGCCACATCGGCACGCCGGCGGCCGCGGCGGGCCTGCCGCCCCGCCGCGTGCGCCGGATCAGCGGATCGGCTTGAAGCGCATGCGCTTCGGGCGCGCGCCTTCCTCGCCCAGGCGGCGCACCTTGTCGGCCTCGTATTCCTGGTAGTTGCCGGGGAAGAAGACCCATTGCGAGTCGCCCTCGGCGGCCAGGATGTGGGTGCAGATGCGGTCGAGGAACCAGCGGTCGTGGCTGATGACCATCGCGCTGCCGGCGAACTCGAGCAGCGCCTCTTCCAGCGCGCGCAGGGTTTCCACGTCGAGGTCGTTCGACGGTTCGTCCAGCATCAGCACGTTGCCGCCCTGCGCCAGCGTCTTCGCCAGGTGCAGGCGGCCGCGTTCGCCGCCGGACAGGTTGCCGACCAGCTTCTGCTGGTCGTTGCCCTTGAAGTTGAAGCGGCCCAGGTAGGCGCGAGACGGCATCACGAACTGGCCGACGACGATGTTGTCCAGCCCGCCGGAGACGTCTTCCCACACCGTCTTCTCGGCCGCCAGGCTGTCGCGGCTCTGGTCGACGAAGGTCGGGTGCGCGGTCTTGCCGATGACGACCTCGCCGGCGTCCGGCTTCTCGGTGCCCTGGATCATGCGGAACAGCGTCGACTTGCCGGCGCCGTTGGGGCCGATGATGCCGACGATGGCGCCCGCCGGCACGCGGAAGCTGAGGTTGTCGATCAGCACGCGGTCACCGAAGCTCTTGGTGACGCCCTTGAACTCGATGACCTCGTTGCCCAGGCGCTCGGCCACCGGGATGAAGATCTCGTTCGTCTCGTTGCGGCGCTGGTATTCGACGTCGGACAGCTCCTCGAAGCGCGCCAGGCGGGCCTTGCTCTTGGTCTGGCGCGCCTTCGCGTTGCTGCGCACCCACTTGAGCTCTTCCTTCATCGCCTTGATGCGGGCGTCTTCCTTCTTCTGCTCGACTTCCAGGCGCTTCTCCTTCTGGTCGAGCCAGTCGGAATAGTTGCCCTTCCAGGGGATGCCCGAGCCGCGGTCGAGTTCGAGGATCCACTCGGCCGCGTTGTCAAGGAAGTAGCGGTCGTGGGTGATCGCCACCACGGTGCCCGGGAAGCGCTGCAGGAAGTGCTCCAGCCATTCCACCGACTCGGCGTCCAGGTGGTTGGTCGGCTCGTCGAGCAGCAGCATGTCGGGCTTGGACAGCAGCAGCCGGCACAGCGCGACGCGGCGCTTCTCGCCGCCCGACAGGTGCTGGATCACGGCGTCCCAGGGCGGCAGGCGCAGCGCGTCGGCGGCCAGTTCGAGCTGCAGATCGGTGTTCTCGCTGCCGGCGGCGGCGATGATGGCCTCCAGCTCGGCTTGCTCGGCGGCGAGCTTGTCGAAGTCCGCGTCGGGCTCGGCGTACTCGGCGTAGACCTCGTCCAGGCGCTTCTTCGCGGCGAGCACGCCGCCGATGCCTTTCTCGACCGCCTCGCGCACGGTCTCCTCGGGCGCGAGCTGCGGTTCCTGCGGCAGGTAGCCAATCTTCAGGCCCGGCATCGGCACCGCTTCGCCTTCGATGTCCTTGTCGAGGCCGGCCATGATCTTCAGCAGCGTGCTCTTGCCGCTGCCGTTGACGCCGAGCACGCCGATCTTGGCGCCGGGGAAGAACGAGAGATTGATGTTCTTCAGGATCTGCCGCTTCGGCGGCACGATCTTGCCGACGCGGTTCATGGTGAAGACGTACTGGGCCATGGGAGCCTTGCTGCGGAGAGAGGGAAAACGACAGGCCGCCACCCCGAGGGCGCAGCGGCACGTGAACCCCGTATTGTCGCCGCAACCGCGGCGGCGCCCGTCAGGCTGGCTGTGCGGCGCCGGCGCGCACGCGCGGGCGGCCGGTGACGGCCTCGTGCAGGCGCAGCAGCGGCAGCACCTCGTCGACGGCGCCCAGCTTGATCGCTTCCTTGGGCATGCCGAAGACCACGCAGCTCGCCTCGTCCTGGGCGTAGGTGGCGGCGCCGGCCTGCTTCATCTCCAGCAGGCCGCGCGCACCGTCGTCGCCCATGCCGGTCATGACGATGCCGGCGGCGTTACGGCCGGCGGCGTGGGCGACCGACGAGAGCAGCACGTTCACGCTCGGGCGGTGGCGCGACACCGGCGGGCCGTCCTTCACCACCGCGTAGTAGAAGGCGCCCTGGCGGCGCACCTGCAGGTGCCGCCCGCCCGGCGCGATCAGCGCCTGGCCGGGCAGCACGCGGTCGCCGTCGGCTGCCTGGCGCACGCGGATGTCGCAGACCTGGTCGAGGCGGTCGGCGAACGCCTGCGTGTAATGCTCCGGCATGTGCTGCACGACGACGATGCCCGGCGCGTCCAGCGGCAGCGCCGACAGCAGCTGCTCCAGCGCCTGCGTGCCGCCGGTGCTGGTGCCGATGGCGACAATGCGGTCGGTGGTCTGCACCATCGCCCCGGCGGCGCGCTCGCGACGCTGCGTGCGGTCGGCGCGGCCGGCGGCATCGGGCGCCGGCGCGGCGCTGCGCCGCACCAGCGCCTGCACGTTGGCGGCGGCGGCGTTGCGCACGACTTCGGCGAGGTGGCGGCCCTTGGCCTGCAGCGCGTCGCGCAGGCCCGAGGTCGGTTTCTCGACGATCTCGAAGGCGCCGGCCTGCAGCGCTTCCAGCGTGGTCGGCGCGCCGCGCGTCGTCAGCGTCGAGCAGATGACCACCGGCGTCGGCCGCGTCGCCATCACCCAGCGCAGGAAGGTGATGCCGTCCATGCGCGGCATCTCGACGTCCAGCACCACCACGTCGGGCCAGCGGGCCTGCATCTTGGGCCAGGCGAACAGCGGGTCCTGGGCGGTGGCGATGACGTCGATGCCGCCGGCCGTGAGCAGGTCGGACAGCGTCTTGCGCACGACCGCGGAGTCGTCGATCACGACGGCGGTGATGCGCGGGCTGGGTGGGGCCATGGTCACTGCTCCTGTGGGGTTCTTCAGCGACCGCCGCTGCGCGATCCGGCGCCCGGATGGACCGGCGCCTTGCCGGCGCCGCGGCGCATCTCGACCTGGCCGGTGCCCAGGTCCAGCGCCACCATGCGGGGCACGTCCTCGCCGACGTCCACGCCCTCGAGCTGGAAGCCGTAGTGGTCGATCAGCGTCCAGCCGCGTTCGATGTTGCGCTCGCCGACGTTGAACTTCAGGCCTTTGCCCTCGGGCATGGTGTCGGCGCCGCCGTACAGGTGGGCGATGTATTCCGACGGCCGCGTGCCCGTGCGCAGCAGCTTGTCGACCATGGCCTCCATGGCCTCGTCACCGTACTTGCCGTCCAGCGCCTCGCCCAGCTTGCGCTGGCGCTGCGGCAGCAGGAAGTGGCACATGCCGCCGATGCGCCGGCCGGGGTGCCAGACGGTGATCGACACGCAGGACCCGAGCAGCGTGCGCAGCTGCGCGTTGGCGGTGGAAAAACTCATCTGGCCCGGCATCAGGATGACCTGCTGGCCAGGCCCCGCGTGCACCTGCCACGACAGCGTGGGCGCCGGCACCGGCGGGCGGGTGGCGGCCAGCGGCATCGGCTGCGTCAAGGGCATGGGCTGGGTCAGCGGCATCGGCTGCGTCAGCGGCATCGGGCGTGTCAACCCGGCGCCGGGCTCGGCGCGGGGCGCCTGGGCCGGCGCACGCGCGGGCACACCGGGCCGCGCCGCAGACACCGGCGGCACACGCAGCGTCAGGCCCAGCGCGGGGCTCGCCGTTCCCGCCGGGCTCGACGCGCCGGGGCTGGACGGGATGCGGCGGGTGGTCTCACTTGTGGCCATAGATGGCGGTGGCCAGCGGCCGCAGCGGCAGGTTCAGCGCCGACATCGACTCGGCATGCCCGATGTACAGCACGCCGTCGGGCTTGAGGCGGCCGAGCACCCGTCGCACGATCTGTGCCTTGGCGTCGTTGTCGAAGTAGATCAGCACGTTGCGCAGGAAGATCACGTCGAACATCGGCAGCTCGGGCAGGTTCTGCATCAGGTTGGCGGTCTGGAAGTGCACCCGCTCGCGCAGTTCGCGGGTGATCAGCAGCGAGCCCTCGTGCGGGCCATGGCCCTTGAGGCAGAAGCGCTTGAGGAGATCGGGCGGCACCATGCGCGCGCGCTCCAGCGGGTACAGCGCACGCTGCGCCGATTCG